>PAGT01000029.1 GCA_002705485.1 Flavobacteriales bacterium
CAACGATTTGTTCCTGCTTTGGATGCTTTTAATCAAGTACAAAAACAAAAGTCAAAAATTTCTGAAATTAATGAATCCAAAATTTGGATTGCAAAGTGTAACATTCGGCTTGAACAGGAGGGTTTGGCTATTGACAATCTTAAGAAGTTAATAGAAAACAGTAACCTTACAAACTCAAATTTAGCTCATGCGAATTCAGTTATGTCCATGGCTTTGTTTCAGTTAGGTGACGAAAATGAAGCTCAAAAATCTCTAAAAATTGCAGCGAATTTAGATTCGAATAACAAAACAAAATCAAGGTATTTGTATATAATAGGTCAACTTTTTGAAAACAACAAACAGATCGATTCAGCAAATCTATACTTCAAAAAAGTGGCTAATTATAAAAGGAAAATCCCAAGAGATTTACTCATAAATTCAAAATTAAAAAATATTCTTTTTGATAAAAAAGCTTTTGAAACCAAACAAAAGGATATTTCAAGACTTATTGATAATTATGAAAATGAAGAATTTTTAGATAAGATTTATTTTACATATTCNACCTTNCTTTTTGATAATCAATTGATTGAAGAGGGGATTAACANTTTAAACAAATCAATAAATTTAAGTAACGATTCAAACCTACTTTTTAGAGCTTACAAAAAGCTAGCCAATTTTTACTTTCAAAAGCCAGATTATGTTCTAGCAGAGAACTACTTGGANAGCACCTTAAAGAATCTAAATCCAAAATCAAAAATATATTGGGAAGTTGAGAGGCAAAAAAAAGGTTTAAACCAAGTTGTTGAGCTGGAAAAGAACATTGACTTGTATGATAGTTTAATCAAGATTTCTGGATATAGTGAGGAAAAACTAAACAAACTTTTGAAATCTATTGAGAATCCAAAGAAACCGGTGGAAGCCAAAAACAGATCTAGTCAGATTTCATTTAATCAAAGTCCAAGAAAAAGTAATTTTTATTTTTATAACAAAAGCTTAGTTGATTTTGGGGAGAAGTCTTTCAAATCAACTTGGGGTTCAAGGACAAAGGGAACCTTTTGGAGAGACTCGGGTGAATCATTAGTTTCCTTGAATACAGAAACCAAGGAAAAGGATAATTTGGAATTAATTGATGATGACATTCAAGTTTCTGTTAGTACAGATCTTTTGTCTCAAATCCCAAGAACTAAAGTCCAAAAAGACAGCATACTCAACTTAAAAAATCGATCTATTTTGAGACTTTCTGAAATATATCTAACGAAATATAATGATTATGTTTCATCAAGAGAGAAGGTTTTAAATTTGATTGCATCAAATAATGATTCTAATCTTATTCCAGAAGCATTGTATATACTATACAAAATTTATAAAGCTCAAGATGATATAAAACAAAATGAGGTTAGAAATCAAATTTTAAGTAATTACAATGAGACAAAATTCTCAAAGATTTTAGAAAACCCTAACAATTTAATTAGTGAAAAGGATGAGCTTTACAATCAGTTGGATAGTCTTCAAAATATATTTTATGATCAAAAATTTGAAGAGGTCATTAGTGGAGTTGACAAAAACCTTTTATTAACAGATGACTCTGAGATTATTTTTAATTATGAACTCTTAAAATCAAAAGCGATCGGAAGAATGGAAGGAATATTAAAGTACGAAAAAGAACTTCAAAAAATCATTAAAAAATATCCAAGTAACGAACAAACCAAGGAGCTAAAAAGCATTGTGAATCAAATAGTTAAAAAATGGGTTGGTGATATTCCTAAAACATCATCTGGGAAATATTTAATAATAATAGCAACAGACAGTGAAAATGGAGAAGAACTAAAAAAACAGCTCTTTGAAGAAACCATTGTTGATACAAAAAAAATTCATGTGGATAGGTACAACTACAAGACTAGCCTTGTAGTGCTAAGTGGCTTTGATAAAAAAGAAGATGCAAATGAGATAATCAAAAGGGTCAACCAGCATGACAATAAACTAAAAAATAATTTTGTAGTTTTGTCCTCCCAATACAAAAACATCTTGATTTACAAGACGTTAGACAAGTATTTGGAAGAATATGGGATTTAGAATTAAAAACAAAACAACTATGCAAAACTCAAGTGAATCAAATAAAATTGATATAATTGAAAAATCAACCAAAATTGTTGGAGAGATTACATCCAAAGCAGACTTTAGAATTGATGGAAGCGTTGAAGGAAAAATAGTAACTAGCGGAAAAGTAGTAATTGGTGAAGAAGGAAGTGTAATTGGTAGAATTGATTGCTCTAATTCTGACATAGCAGGTTCAATAGATGGTATTATCGATGTTTCAGGCATACTTTCGCTGAAATCATCCTCAAAGGTTAAGGGCGAAGTATTGGTTGGTAAGCTTGCTGTCGAGTCAGGCGCGAATGTTGATGCAAATATATCAATGAAGGGGTCAAAAAAAATGAAAGCAATTTCATCAAATGAAAAAGAAACTCCCTCTGAAAAAACAGCCTAATCCATACATAATTTTTGCGGTCAACACCTTTCAAATGGGAATAACCGTTTTTNTTTTTGTTCAACTTGGAATTTATTTGGACAATCAGTTTGGATTTGAAAAAACCCTTAGGATTATATTTGCATTAATTGGGTTTTTGTTTGGGTTTTTACTGTGTTACAAGACGATAAAGAGAATTAACAAGTAGGTTGTATAACTTTGAGAAATACTTTAATTTTTTGTTTTTATTTTGCCTAATTAACATTAACTTTGAACCTTTAATTTTCTAACANTTTTGTGAATTAATTTTAGATGATTCTGAAACATTTTATTATTATTCTAATATCATTTTTTTGTTTCGGATTCTCCAACCAATTATACTCTTCGAATCTTGAAGAGCAAGATACTAAATCGTACATAAAAGAATTTATTGATCATCANTTAAAGGATTCTCATAGTTTTGGAATAACCTCNTATAAAGATGAAAATGGNGAAAAAGTTTACATTGAATTACCTCTTCCAGTGATTCTTTATGACGATGGGTTTAAGACATTTGTGTCTTCACAATTTAAGCANGGNAAAAAAACTGTTAAAAGTGGTGACAGTTTTTANAGAATGAATTATGATAATAACAGAATTTATANTACTGACAGCAGTGGAACAATTATTGTAGACGATTCAGGGAAAATTACTAATAAAAAACCGATTGACTTTTCCATTACTAAAAATGTGGTCGTAATTATTTTTACNGCCTTTTTTATGTTNTGGCTCTTCNCAAGTTTAGCAAGATCCTACAAAAGAAATAATGGAATAGCATCTGGTTTTGGCAGGTTGTTTGAGCCAATTGTTCTCTATGTTAGAGACGATATCGCAAGACCAAATATTGGAGAAAAGTATTATAAAAAATACATGAGTTTTTTACTGACNATTTTTTTCTTTGTTCTTTTTCTAAACTTATTTGGACTCACTCCAATTGGAATAAATGTTACAGGAAATATTGCAATCACTTTTTCATTAGCATTACTCACTTTTATCATTACTAATATTACTGCAAACAGAAATTATTGGATGCATATTTTTTGGATGCCAGGTGTTCCGACTTTGATGAAAATTGTTTTGGCACCAATTGAAGTTTTGGGACTTTTTATAAAACCACTGACTCTAATGATCAGACTTTATGCTAACATGCAGGGTGGTCACATTGTTATAATGAGTATTATAGGTCTTATGTTCATTTTTTCNAGTTGGCTTGGAAGCAGTTTGTCGTTTGTTTTGGCGTTCTTCTTGATGATTATTGAAGTTTTCGTTGCATTACTTCAAGCTTATATTTTTACAATATTATCTGCTTTGTATTTTGGATTTGCAAACGAAGAACATGANCATTGATATTAANATTAAATTATGTTAAATTAAAATAAATATATATTATGGAAATACCAGGAATTATCGGCGCAGGATTATGTGCTATCGGAGTAGGAATTGGAATTGGACTAACAGGTAAAGGAGCNATGGAGGCTATTGGAAGNCAGCCTGATGCTTATGGGAAAATTCAAACAGCATTGCTTATTGCTGCAGCTCTGGTCGAAGGATTTGGATTTGTTGCTCTCTTTGCAAGTTAAAAGATAAAGTTTAACCGAATCTTTAAAGTATTAAAGTACTTAAAAGATTAAAATAAATAAGATGGAAAAACTATTAGAAGAATTTTCACTAGGTCTGTTTGTTTGGCATTCATTGATTTTCATTGCCTTAATTTTTTTACTGAAAAAATTCGCATGGAAACCAATTCTCGATACAATCAATGAAAGAGAGGATGGGATAAAAAATGCTTTGGAATCTGCTGAAAAAGCTAGAGAAGAAATGACCCTTCTACAGTCTGACAATGAAGCAACTTTAAAAAAAGCAAGAGCTGAAAGAGATGCTCTGCTCAAAGAGGCTAGGGAAATGAAGCAAGGCTTGATAGACGAGGCCAAAACTGAAGCTAGTCTAGAAGCAAAAAAAATCATTACTCAGGCACAAGAATCTATTGAAAGNGAAAAGAATGCAGCGGTAGCCGATCTAAAAAAACAGGTCGCCAATCTCTCAATAGAAATAGCTGAAAAAGTATTAAAAGAAAAACTTTCCAATGACCAGTCTCAGATGGAATTGATTAATGATCTAGTTAAAGATGTTGAAATAAAATGAAATCCAGTAGGGCAGCCATAAGGTACGCACGTGCATTAATTTTGGAATCATCTGAAAAAGATGCTTTAGACAAAACCCATGAAGATATGCTTTTGGTTAAAGAAACTTTTGATCAAAANATAGATCTTAAGTATATGGTTGAAAGCCTTGTAATAAAAAACAGCATGAAATTAAGTTCACTTAGATTGATTTTCAAAAATCTTAGTCAAATTAGTTTAAACCTAATTAATGTTCTTTCAGAAAATAACAGAATCGACATTATTGATCTTGTTGCAGAAAAATATATTTTCCAATATAAAGAAATTAGAGGAATACAATCTGCTACTTTGACAACAGCAGTGCCCGTGAATAAAAAAATTGAAGCAGAGTTTTTGAAGAAGATTTCTGAGTTAACAGATAAAAAAACAACATTGATTAAACAAGTTGATAAAAGCTTAATTGGCGGGTTCGTCTTAAGGATAGGTGATTTGCAATATAATGCAAGCTATAAGAACAAGCTAAAAAATATTAAGCAAGAGTTCAATAAAAATACAAACGCATTAACACAATAAATTATGGCACAAATTAAGCCTGCTGAAGTATCAGCGATATTAAAAAAACAACTAACCGGNTTAGAGGCATCAGCTTCACTTGATGAGGTAGGAACTGTTCTNCAGGTAGGTGACGGAATAGCTCGGGTNTACGGTCTGTCTAACGTTCAGTATGGNGAACTGGTTCAGTTTGATTCGGGCCTTGAAGGGATAGTTTTAAACTTGGAAGAAGACAATGTTGGCGTTGTTTTGCTTGGCCCATCAAAAGAAATAAAAGAAGGAGACACGGTCAAGCGTACTCAAAGAATCGCATCAATAAATGTTGGTGAAGAGATAGTGGGAAGAGTTGTCAATGCACTTGGTAAACCAATTGACGGAAAAGGCGCCATTAAAGGAGACTTATATGAAATGCCTCTTGAAAGAAAAGCTCCTGGAGTTATTTTTAGGCAGCCTGTTAACGAACCGCTTCAAACTGGAATAAAGTCTGTCGATGCCATGATTCCAATTGGTAGAGGACAAAGAGAATTGGTTATTGGAGATAGACAAACTGGAAAGACTACCGTTTGTATCGATACAATTTTAAATCAAAAAGAGTTTTTTGACGCGGGTGAGCCAGTGTATTGTATTTATGTTGCGATCGGGCAAAAAGCTTCTACGGTTGCAGGTATTGCTAAAACCTTAGAAGATAAGGGAGCAATGGCTTACACTACCATAGTTGCCGCTAATGCCTCTGACCCTGCACCAATGCAAGTTTATGCCCCTTTTGCTGGAGCAGCTATTGGTGAATTTTTTAGAGACACTGGCAGGCCAGCTTTAATAATTTATGATGATCTTTCAAAACAAGCTGTTGCATACAGAGAAGTTTCATTATTATTGAGAAGACCGCCAGGCAGAGAAGCTTACCCTGGAGATGTTTTTTATTTGCACTCTAGATTGTTAGAAAGGGCTTCTAAAGTAATTGCAGACAATAACATTGCTAAGGATATGAATGACTTACCCAGTCCATTAAAACCTCTTGTAAAAGGGGGAGGCTCATTGACTGCATTGCCTATAATTGAGACACAAGCCGGAGACGTTTCTGCATATATTCCCACTAATGTAATTTCAATTACAGATGGCCAAATATTTTTAGAATCAAACTTATTTAACTCTGGTGTAAGGCCAGCAATAAATGTTGGTATTTCAGTATCCAGAGTTGGGGGATCTGCTCAAATTAAGTCTATGAAAAAAGTTTCAGGTACTTTAAAATTAGATCAAGCCCAATTTAGAGAACTTGAAGCCTTTGCAAAATTTGGATCTGATTTGGATGAGGCAACAATGAACGTTATTGAAAAAGGTAAAAGAAATGTTGAAATCCTGAAGCAAGCTCAAAATGACCCATTCAAGGTTCAAGATCAAGTCGCTATTATCTTTGCGGGTTCAAAAAACTTACTCAGAAAAGTTCCTGTTGAAAAGGTTAAAGAATTTGAAAAAAAATATATTGAGTTTCTAAATATCAAGCACAAAAAAGTTATGCAAGCGATTAAGTCAGGCAAATTGACTGATGAAGTAACCGAAACGTTAACAAAAGTAGCTGAAGATTTAAGCTCTACATATTAACTAATGGCAAATCTCAAAGAAATTAGAAATAGAATCACGTCTGTATCCTCTACTATGCAGATTACCAGTGCCATGAAAATGGTTTCTGCTGCTAAACTTAAGAAGGCCCAAGATGCAATCATTGCAATGAGACCATACTCTGACAAATTAACTGAACTTATGAAAAGCTTTAGCGGGTCTGTTGAAAACAATAAATTCATTAACCAAAGAAGATTAAAAAATATTTTAATAATCGCAATTAGCTCAAACAGAGGATTGTGTGGAGCTTTTAATGCGAATATTTTAAAGGAGATAAAAGTTTTAAAATCAAAACCAGAATTTAAAGATTCCAAGTTCGATTTTGTTACAGTTGGTAAAAAGGTTAATGATTCCTTATCTAAAAATGAAAAAGTTATTCAAAATGAAAGTGAAATTTTCGAAGATCTATCTTATGAGAATACTTCAGCTGTTGCAGAATCATTAATGAAGCTTTTTTTGGAAGAAAAATACGATAGAATTGACATTGTTTATAATAGTTTTAAAAATGCAGCGACACAAAAAATAAAATCGGAGCAATTTTTACCAATAACAAACTCTGAGGGTAATAATTCGTCGAGTTCAAATTATATTTTTGAACCTTCCCAAGAGTTTATTGTAGACACTTTAATTCCTAAATCTTTAAAAATCCAACTCTTCAAAGCTCTTCGTGATTCATTTGCTAGTGAACATGGAGCGAGAATGACGGCTATGCATAAGGCGACAGACAATGCTTCAGAGCTTAGAGACGAATTAAAATTAACTTACAATAAAGCGCGACAAGCATCTATAACCAATGAGATCCTTGAAATTGTTGGAGGTGCAGAAGCACTTAATAATTAAACGGCAGTTTGTTTTGTTTTAATTCGTTAATTTTATTAAAACAAAAATTTTGTGTTAGTTAAAGTAGTAAACAACTCAACAAATCCTTTGCCAAAATACGAATCGAAAAGTTCAGCTGGAATGGACCTAAGAGCATGTTTAGATACTATCATGGTATTGAGACCATTAGATCGAGCCATGGTTAAAACAGGGTTATACATTCAGATGCCTTTGGGAGTCGAGGCACAAGTGAGACCTAGGAGTGGATTGGCAATTAAAAGTGGAGTAACCGTTTTGAACTCACCTGGGACAATTGACTCAGATTACAGAGGAGAAATTTGTATTATTTTAATTAATTTATCTAATGAAGATTTTGAGATTAAAAACGGTGACAGAATCGCACAGCTAGTTTTTGCAAAGCACGAATCAGTCGATCTCGAAGTTACACATTCTTTAGAGAAATCTGCAAGAGGGGAATCAGGCTTTGGAAGTACAGGAATAAAATAAACTTTATGAAAATAATAGTTCCAATGGCAGGAAGGGGTTCAAGGTTAAGGCCGCAAACTTTCATTACCCCTAAACCGCTCGTAAATATAGCAGGGAAATCAATATTAGAACAATTGTTAGATGATCTAGTAGATTTGATTGATCAACCTGTTCAAGAAATTATATTTATTATTGGCTCTCCAATAATTTTTGATCAGAATATTGTTTTTAAATTAAAAAGATTAGCCAAAAAGTACAAATCCAAACCAACAATATGCAGGCAACTAAAGCCATTAGGAACAGGCGATGCGGTTTTGTGTGCCAAAAACCATTTAATTGGAAAAGCCTTTGTGATATATCCAGATACTCTTGTCAGGTTCAACAAAAAATTTGATGAATCTTCGGATGTTATTATTTGGACAAAAAAAGTAAAAAACCCACGCGAATATGGGGTTGTTAAATTAGATGCTCGTGACCATGTAGTTGACTTAATTGAACATCCACAAAAATTTATTTCAGATTTAGCAGTAATAGGAGTCTACTATTTTAAAGAAATAGAAGTTTTAAAAGATCAACTTGAAAAAGCTTTGCAATTAAAGAAAGACAATGAAGGAGAATTTTACATAAATGATGGAATACTAAGACTAATTGAAATTGGATTGGAAGTAAACTCTAACAAAGTCTCATCTTGGCTAGATTGTGGAAATGTTAAAAAATCAATAGAAGCAAACAACAAAATGCTTTCATTTCATAAAAGGGACAACGTTAAATTGATTTCAGAAAAAAAGAAATTGATTAATTCTAAAATTATAGAGCCATGTTACATTGGAGATAATGTTTTTATTGAAAATAGTACCATAGGACCATTTGTTTCTATTGGGAATGACACTAAAATTTTAAATACAGAAATTAGCAATAGTATTATCCAATCATGTTCAGAAATTAAGAATGCAAATATCAAAAACTCGATGATTGGTAGTTTTTGTAAGTATAATGGAAAACCAAATCAAGTAAACATTGGAGATTATAGTGAAATAACCTAACAACTATGATGCGAATTTTGGTTTTATTTTTTCTTTCTCTTTTAGTTGGATGCAATATTTCGAGTAAATTTCCAAAAAATTTAGAACCCAAAAACCTTTCTGCATCATCTCTTTCTATCGAAGAAAAAAATAAATTTTTGAATAGATCCGTTTTGAATAAAAAACTGATTGCTGAAATAGAAGAAAAAAGACCAGAGTTTAATTTTTTATCATATTCTTCTCAAGTCAAAATCAATAATAATCAAACCACAAACCAATTCAATCTAGGAATTAAGATTCAAAATAAAAAAAAATTATTACTAACAGGATCATTCATTATTCCATTATTTAAAGCTCTTTTCACGGAGGAAGAAGTAATGTTTTATGAGAAGATTAATCGTTCATATTTTAAAAGAGAATACAGAGACTTGCCAATATTAATGAACTCCCAGTTCAATCTGGGTTATTTTCAGAATATTATTGTGGGAAATCCAATAATCGAATTAGATCAATTAAGATGGAAGCAATTTTTTGATAACAAATCTCTCAAAGTTCAAGCTTTCTCTAAAAAAAATCAATCGAACATAGAGTGTGAATTTGATTTTAAAACTTTAAGGCTAAAAAGACAAGTGGTTTTCACTAAAGATCAAACTTTAGAGATTAATTATGCGGGATATGAAATTGTTAGAAATATTGAACTCCCAAATGAGCTAAAGATTAAATATTCCAATAATAAAACAACAATTCTTATTAATTTAAAGCTAAAGATCTCGAGGGTTGATTCAGAGCTAGGGTTTATTTTTAAAATTCCTAATGGTTACAAAGAGATGCTATTATGAAATTTCTTAAAAATCAATTTATTTTTCTTGTTTTTATTATCATTTCCAATACGATTGTAAGTCAACAAAACTCACAGGCTGATTTAAAAAAAAAAAGATCCCAAATTCAAAATGAAATCAAACAAATTAATGAACTACTTTTTTCAAACAACAAAAAAAAGTCTGTTGCATTTTCAGATATTGAAAATTTAAATATAAAGATTAAAAGAAAAGAAGAGTTGGTTAAATTAGTAAACCAACAAATAAATATCTTGACCACAGAGATTGATGATAATAGCTTTAGTTTGGACTCTTTAACCCAAAGTTTAGAAAACTCTAAAGAATCATACAAAAATATTATAGTAAAATCTTACAAGACAAAATCTGGAAAGAGTAGACTTATGTTTTTACTATCATCAGAGACTTTTTTTCAAGCCTACAAGAGAGTTCAGTATATGAAGCAATATGCAAATTTTAGAAAAAAACAATCAATTAACATTTCTATATTAATAGAACAAATTGCGAATTTAAATAAAAAATTGAATGCGCAACTTGAGGATAAGCAAGATCTTATAATTGAGAACAGGGAAATTCAAAAATCTTTGGAAAAGGAAAAAAAAGAATCTAATTCTCTAGTTTTCCAGCTTAGAAATAAAGAGAAAAGATATAAAAGAGAGATTGAAGATAAAGAAAAGTTGACTGCTCAAATTGATAAAGAAATAGAAAGGTTAATTAAGGAGGCAATTGCTAAATCAAGATCAACTAGTAGCTCTAACGCATTTGCTCTGACTCCTGAAGCCAAAGAACTTGAAAAAAATTTTATTTTGAATAAGGGTAAATTGCCCTGGCCTGTTGTCAGAGGAGTTATTATTCAAAAGTTTGGTATGCAATCACACCCAGTAGTTAAAACAGCTAAAATAAAAAGTAATGGAATTATTATTGCTACATCAGCTGGTCAAAAAGTGAGAACCGTTTTTGATGGTGAGGTTCTTTCAGTTTTAAAGTTTAAGGGAAGCAATCCGACAGTTTTAGTTAGGCATGGTAATTTTATAACAGCTTATAAAAACCTGTCGAAGGTATATGTTAAAAAAGGTGAAAAGGTTTTTTCAAGTCAGGATATCGGAGAGGTCTTTACCAACAAATCATCAGGAAAATCAACAGTTCAGTTTAGTGTATTTGAAAAAACAAGTCCAGTCAATCCTGTTTTTTGGCTTCTAAAAAAATAACTTTCATATGTTTTTTGATAACATTATTTTTTTAATATATTTTCCAATTATATCAAATTCTAAATTTACAAAATCATGTTTTTTGATATTTTTAAAACAAGTTTGATTAAAAGTGTAAGGAATTATTGCAACACTGAATCGATTTTTTTTAGAGTTAACAACCGTTAGACTTACTCCATTTACAGAGATTGATCCTTTTTCTACAGTGATATTTTTTTCAATTTTATATTCAAACGTGAATATCCAGCTACCCTTTTGTGTAAACCTTTCAACACAAACACCAACTTGATCAACATGCCCCTGAACCATATGACCATCAAGCCTGTCTCCAATTTTAATTGCTCTTTCAATATTTACTTCGTCACCTACAGCCCAGGATCCTATATTGCTTTTTAAGATAGTTTCTTTGATAGCATTCACCGTATATATTTCATCTTTTATTTTGACAATCGTTAGGCAAATACCATTATGAGACAAACTCTGATCTATACTAAATTGAGATGTTAGATTGGATTTAAAACTAATGTTTAGATTTGTTCCACTTTTCTCAATTTTGATAATTTTTGATAGAGATTCTATGATTCCTGTAAACATTTATTAATTATATATTTAGCTTTGCAAAGCTAATAATAAACTTTAATTCGTAGTGCATAATTCAAAACCCAAAGTTGGAATTTCGTGTGGAGATCCTAATGGAATAGGCTTGGAAATCATTTTAAAGTCTTTAAAGGATCCATTCACTCTTGATTTGGTGACACCGGTTATTTATTGTGACTTTAATATAATTTCTTCAATGAATGATTTTTTTAAAACTAATATTGAGTTAGAATTATTAGCTAAAAATCAATCTCCCAAACCCAATAAAATAAATGTGTTTCATATTGATGCACAAGGTTTTAAAATTGAATTTGGAAAAACTACTAAAAAGGCAGGTTCAATTGCCTTTAAATCGCTGAAGCATACAGTTGATGCACTTAAAAGCGGGAACGTTGATTTCATTGTAACTGCTCCGATTAATAAAAAAAATATTCAATCTAATGAGTTTAATTTTCCTGGGCATACAGATTATTTGTCCAGTAATTTTAATGGGGAAAGCCTGATGTTTATGATAACTGATAAACTAAAGGTTGGCTTATTGACTGATCATATTCCGCTTTCTGAAGTCACTGAAAAATTGACTTTTGACAGGATTTTGGATAAAATAAGCTGTATGCATCACTCTTTAAAAAATGACTTCTGTATTCCAGATCCGAAGATTGCTTTGCTCTCGATTAATCCTCACTGCGGAGACGATGGTGTAATTGGAGATGATGATCAAAAAATACTTATTCCAACCGTTAAAAAACTTTTAGATTTAGGATTTTCAGTTTCAGGTCCTTTTTCAGCTGATAGTTTCTTCGGATCAGGATCATTTAATCATTACCACGCTACAATGGCTGTATATCATGATCAGGGCCTTATTCCTTTTAAAACTATTTCTTTTGGAGAAGGTATAAACTACACTGCGGGTTTGAATATAATAAGAACCTCTCCTGACCACGGGACAGCCTATAATATTGCAGGTAATAATACTGCAGATCACAGGTCTTTCAGCAAATCTATTCACTGTGCTCTACAAATATTTAAGAACAGAAATAAAAAATAATGTTTATATGAAACGATCAGCCGAAACTTATTAAACAATCACAATAATTTATTATATTCGCCTGCGAATTTCAAGAAAGTGTATTCCTTATCAAAATATAAAATATCATTTGCTGGCCTAAAAGAAGGACAACATAATTTTAATTTTGAGATCGATAATCATTTTTTCTTTTTCTACGATTACAAAGAATTCAATAGTTGTAAGATTAAAATTGATGTAGAATTCACCAAGAAATCTAACTTATTGGAGTTATTGATAAAATCACACGGAATAATTAACCTTAATTGTTATGTTTCCAACGAGTCATTTGATTTCAGTCATAGTTCCAAAAGCAAACTGGTTGTTAAATTTGGTCAAAAATTAAACAATGAAGACCACGAATTGTTAATTGTACCTAACGGAACTTATGAAATTAATATTTCACAACAGTTATATGAAATGATAGTACTATCTTTACCATTAAAAGTTGTTCATCCGGGAATCAACGATGGCACACTAAACACAAAGGTATTGGATAAATTAAAAGATTTTGATATAAATAACACAAGTCCTAGAGGTTCTGATCCTAGGTGGGATAAATTAAAAGAATTAAAATAGCTATGGCACATCCAAAAAGAAAAACATCAAAAACAAGAAGAGATAAAAGAAGAACACATTATAAAGCTCCTGAATCTCAAATAGCTACTTGTAAGACCACTGGTGAGAAGCACTTGTATCACAGAGCTCACTGGCATGAAGGTAAACTTTACTACAAAGGAAAAGTCTTAGTAGATAGCTCTGAGGACTAGATTTTGTAATTCTAAAAATAGTTTGTTTTTAGCCAAATTTTTCTAAAAAAATGAATTTTTTTGTCATTTTTTTCCAAAAATCCCCTTTTTTTTTACCATTTTTGAAAAAAATTGTTTTGTCAAAAATTACTGCATCTATAACCGCTGTAGGTTCATACTTACCAAAAACAGTATTGGACAATAAGACTTTAGAAACAATGGTTGATACTACAAATGAATGGATTACAACCAGAACTGGTATCAAAGAAAGAAGAATTCTTAAAAAAGGTATTGGGACCTCTAAGATGGCAATTAAGGCTGCAAAAGAAGTTCTAAAAAAAAGTAACACAAGTCCTAAAGAAATTGATATGGTTATTGTTGCCACAATAACACCCGACATGCACGTTAGCGCAACAGCCGCACACGTTGCTACCAAAATAGGATCTGTAAATGCATTTGGTTATGATCTACAAGCAGCATGTTCTGGTTTTCTTTACGGAATGTCAGTAGCTTCTTCATTTATTGAGTCAGGTCGTTATCAAAAAATTATTTTGATAGGTGCCGATAAAATGTCCTCAATTGTTGACTATTCTGATAGAAATACATGTATAATATTCGGGGACGGTGCTGCAGCTGTTCTACTGGAACCCAATAATGAAGGCTTGGGTCTGCAAGATGAATTCTTAAGATCAGACAGTGTCGGAAGAGAGTTTTTGAGAATAGAAGCAGGAGGTTCTCAGCTGCCAATTACTAAAGAAACAATTGATCAAAAAAAACATTTTCTGTTTCAAGATGGGAAAAATGTATTTAAGTATGCTGTGTCTAACATGGCAGAAGCCTCATATAAAATAATGGAAAGAAATAACCTAACAAACAAGGATGTTGATTACCTTGTACCGCATCAGGCAAATAAAAGAATAATTGATGCAACTGCTAAGAGAATGGGTATTTGTGATTCTAAAGTTTTAATGAATATTGAGAATTACGGAAATACCACAGCGGCTACAATTCCATTAGTTTTTGCTGACTTTGAAAAGAAGTTCAAGAAAGGAGATAATATCATATTAGCTGCATTTGGGGGAGGATTTACCTGGGGGGCATCTTTTTTAAAATGGTCATATAATAGTTAAAATTTAAATTATGAATATAAAAGACATACAACAATTAATCAAGTTTGTGGCTAAATCTGGTGTCAGTGAAGTCAAAATAGAATCAGAAGAACTTAAAATAGCGATTAAAACAAGTCAAAACAGTAAAAAGGTGGTTTATTCTAATCCACCTTCTTTTATTCCAGTTCAACCTGAGACTGAAGAACCTGTTGAAAGTTTGAAACCTAAGCCTTTTGAAACAAATGAAACTAAATCTAATTTTGAAAATAACGATTATATAACGATTAAATCTCCAATAATTGGGACTTTTTACAGGAAACCTGCACCTGATAAACCAAACTTTATTGAATCTGGTGATACCATCTCTGAAGGAGATGTATTGTGTGTTGTTGAAGCCATGAAACTTTTTAATGAGATAGAGTCTGAGTTTTCAGGTAAAATTGTTAAAATTTTAGTTGAAGACGCTTCACCAGTTGAGTTTGATCAACCGTTATTTTTAATAGATCCTTCTTAGTATAACTTTTAACCTTTAAGTATGTTTAAAAAAGTTTTAATTGCAAATAGAGGAGAAATAGCTTTAAGGATTATAAGAACTTGTAAGGAGATGGGAATAAAAACCGTTTCTGTTTACTCTACTGCTGACGAAGAAAGCTTACATGTTAGATTTGCTGATGAGGCTGTTTGCATTGGACCACCAAACAGTTCAGAATCATATTTAAAAATACCTAATATAATAGCTGCCGCAGAAATCACTAACGCTGATGCAATTCACCCTGGATATGGGTTTTTGTCAGAGAACTCAAGATTTTCAAAGATCTGCGAAGAACACAAAATTAAATTCATTGGTGCCTCACCTGAAATGATTGATAAAATGGGTGATAAAGCAACAGCTGTATCAACCATGAAATCCGCTGGTGTACCAACCATACCAGGGTCTGAAGGTGTTATCGATCATTTTGATGATGCTAAGAAAATTGCAAAAAAAATTGGATACCCTGTTATGATAAAAGCTTCTGCTGGTGGAGGTGGTAAAGGTATGAGAGCAGTTTGGAAAGAAAAAGAATTATTTCAGCACTGGGAAAGTGCGAAACAAGAAGCGAATGCATCCTTTGGGAATGATGATATGTATATGGAAAAACTTGTTGAGAACCCACGCCACATTGAAATACAAGTTGTTGGAGACAGGTTTGGTAAAGCATGTCATCTTTCTGAAAGAGATTGCTCGATTCAAAGAAGACATCAAAAATTAACCGAAGAAACACCATCACCATTTATGACAGATAAATTAAGGGAGCAAATGGGTCAAGCAGCTGTTAAAGCTTCAGAATTTATTGGATACGAAGGAGCAGGAACGGTAGAGTTTTTAGTTGATAAAAATCGAAATTTTTATTTTATGGAGATGAATACCAGAATACAAGTTGAACACCCTATTACTGAGCAAGTAATTGACTATGACTTAATTAAAGAACAAATTAAAGTAGCAGCTGGTGTTAAAATTTCTGGACACAATTATTATCCAAAATTACATTCAATAGAATGTAGAATCAATGCTGAAGATCCATATGAGAATTTTAGACCTTCACCAGGAAAAATAACTAATCTTCATTTACCAGGTGGCCACGGAATCAGAGTTGACACACATGTTTATAGCGGATGTAGTATTCCTCCGAATTATGATTCTATGATTGCAAAATTAATTGTAACGGCTCAAAATAGGTCCGAAGCAATTGAAAAAATGAGAAGGGCTTTAGATGAATTTATAATTGAAGGCATTAAAACAACTATTCCTTTCCACAGACAATTAATGGATGATTTAAGATATATTAAGGGTGACTACACGACTAAATTCATGGAAAATTTCGAAATAAATAGTAAGAATTAATATCCTTTCTTAATTAGTAGCTCAAGAATTTGAATTGCATTTGTTGCAGCACCTTTTCTTAAATTATCTGAAACTACCCAAAGGTTTAAACTGTTTTTATCTGAAAAATCTTCTCTAATTCTTCCTACAAAAACAGAATCATTTTTCTGAGAATCTATTGGCATAGGATATTCAAAACAAGCTGGATCATCTTTAACTATAACTCCATCCGATTTCATCAAAAGTTTTTTGATATCAGAAATATTTTTAATTTCTTTTTCTAAGGAAAGATTAATTGATTCACTGTGACCCCCAATTACAGGAACTCTTACAGCCGTTGCAGTGACTTGAATTTTAGAGTCTAAAATTTTTTTTGTTTCATTAGTTAATTTTATTTCCTCTTTAGTGTATCCATTTTCTAAGAAGTCATCACAGTGAGGAATGACATTCCTATGAATTTGGTATTTATATGCCATTTCTCCTCTGATTTGATTCTGTTCATTTTTTAATTGATTCAATCCTTTTATTCCTGAACCAGTTACAGATTGATATGTTGAAACTACGACTCTTTTAATTCCATATTTTTTATGAATAGGCGCAAGAACCATTAGCATCTGTATGGTTGAGCAGTTGGGGTTTGCTATAATTTTGTCATTTTGATTTAGTTGTTCTCCATTTACTTCGGGAATTATCAATTTTTTTTCAGGATCCATTCTCCATGCAGATGAATTATCAATAACTGTACAACCTACACTTGCAAACCTTGGAGCCCATTTTAAAGAAGTTTCACCACCAGCTGAAAAAATAGCATAATTAGGGGCTGCTTTGATGGCCTCTTCCATTCCAACAACAAATTGAGTTTTTTTACCGATTAGAATTTTTTTACCAACTGATTTATTTGATGCAACTAAAATAAGATCACTGTAATTTATTTTTCTCTTGTTGATTAGTTCGAGCATGACTTTGCCAACCATTCCAGTTACACCAACTATTGCTATTTTCATTTGCCAAAAATAATTATTTCAATACTAAAAAAAACCTTTCAATTGTTTTGGTTCAATTTTTAACTTTTTTGTTATAAATTTTATTATTTGATTACCCTTTTTATTCTGTTTGAAATTGATGTTAAAACTTCGTAGGAGATAGTATTAGTTAGGTCACCAAGATCTTCAGCAGTTAAATTTTTATCATCAAATATTATTACTTCGTCACCTTCTTTACAATTAATATTTGAGATATCAACCATTAACATATCCATACAGATATTTCCAATGGTAGGGACAGAAGTATCGTTAATCAAGACTTTAACTTTTCCATGACCACAACTTCTATTTATACCGTCAGCATGCCCAATTGGTAGTGTGGCGATTTTAGATTTCTCCACAGCTTTATATCCTTTATTGTAACCTACATATTCACCTTTATTTATTTCATGGATTTGAGAAACAACAGTTTTTAAACTAATAGTAGGTTTCAAAGAGTTTCTAAACCGTTCATCATTTCCAAACCCATAAAGTCCTATTCCAGATCTCACCATGTCAAATTGATAATCAGGAAAGTTTAATATACCTGAAGTGTTTAGTAGGTGTTTTTTCGTTACTTTTTTTATGAGTAAATCAAATTTATCACTTATTGATAAAAATTTTTTAATCTGAGAATTTGTGAAACCTTTATCTTTTTCGTCTGAAGCGCCCAAATGGGAGAAAATAAATTTGGGATGCTTTCCATTTAAAGATTTAACCAACTTAGTTATTTCGTCCTCAGAAAAACCAAGCCTGTTAAGCCCTGTATTGAATTTTATTTGGAAAGGGTATTCTGAGTCTGTTTTCAAAGCTTCAAAGAAAGAATTTAAAATCCTAAAAGAATAAATACTGGGTTCTAAATTAAAATCAATTATTTCTTTAAAATCTCCTATTTGGGGGTGCATTACTAAAATAGGAATTTTTATCCCGGATTTTCTTAGAAAAACTCCTTCACTACAATACGCAACAGCTAGATAATCAATTTTTTCTTGTTCAAGGAAATTGGATATAATTACCGAATCTGATCCATAGGCAGAAGCCTTCACTACAGCCATTACTTTTGTGTCTGAGTTTAGCTTTGATCTCAAAAAAGACAAATTATTTTTTAAGTTGGAAAGATTAATTTCTACAGTAGATTCTTGGGTTTCTAACACTATTTTCTTTTTTTCATTTTATCATTAAAAGCAATTCGAGATAGAGCTTCGTATTCATTTTTTTCACCAATTAAGAATTGTTGATTATTCTGTTTTTTTCTATAACTGTAATTTGCCATATTGCCAGTTTCATTACATATTGCGTGAAGTTTTGTTATTTCCTCTGCACAGGCCATTAAATAAGGCATTGGGCCAAAGGGTTTTCCGGAATAATCCATATCCAAACCTGATACAATAATTCTTTTACCTTGATTAGCAATTGAGTTACAAACATCAACTAAGTTCATATCAAAAAACTGTGCTTCATCAATTCCAATCACATCAAAGTTCAAAGATTTGGATAAAATCTCATGTGAACTTTCAATAGATTTTGCATTTATTTCAGTTTTTGAATGAGAAACGATTTTTTCATAAGGGTTTCGTGAATCTTTTATTGGTTTGAAAACTATAAATTTCATTCCATTCAATTTGGCCTCAATAATTCTTTTAATTAATTCCTCTGTTTTTCCTGAAAACATTGAGCCACATATAACCTCAATTTTTCCTTGAAATAAGTTTTTATTTAATTTCATTTTAAAACTATTGATTATGTTACTAAAGTAGCTAACTTTAATAGACAACAAATGTCTAAAAATTAATTAAGGATGGCAAAACTATATGTTGTTCCTACACCAATTGGAAATCTAGAGGATATTACAATTAGAGCTATTAAAACATTAGAAAGTGTAGATATTATCTTGTGTGAGGACACAAGAAGAAGTAAAAAATTATTAAATCATATAGGGGTAAAATCAAACCTAAAATCACATCATAAGTTTAATGAACATAAAGAGTTAGAAAAAGTAGTAGAAAAAATTATTTTAGGTAATAACGTTGCTCTTATTACTGATGCAGGAACCCCTGGCATTAGTGACCCGGGTTTTTTAATAATAAGAACCTGCATAGCTAAAAAAATTAAGGTGGAGTGTCTTCCAGGCCCAACCGCTTTAATACCAGGAATTGTTTTGAGCGGTTTACCCATGGAAAAATTTATTTTTGAAGGATTTCTTCCATTAAAAAAAGGGAGAAGTTCAAGATTAAAAGTTCTTTCATCAGAGAATAGAACAATGATTTTTTACGAGTCCCCTCACAGACTTATTAAAACACTCAAAGATTTTCAATCTACATTCGGATCTGAAAGAAAAATATCAGTCTCTAGAGAACTAACTAAAATTTATGAAGAAACGAAAAGGGGAAGTTTAAAAGAAATCATAAAAATATTTGAAAATAAAAAACCCAAAGGAGAATTTGTAATTGTAGTAAATGGAAGAAAAAATTAAATGGGTAGTTAAAGATAATAAGTTAAATGAGGATGCATCTCAACTTTCAAATGAACTTAATGTTGACATTATAATAGCTGAAATGCTAGTTAGCAGGGGAATCAAAACTTTTGATCAATCAAAATCTTTTTTTAGACCAAATATTTCTCAGTTGCATGACCCATTTCTAATGAGAGACATGAATATTGCGGTTGAAAGAATATTATTAGCTATTAATCAAAAAGAGAAAATAATGGTTTATGGTGATTATGATGTAGATGGAATTTCCTCGGTCGCTCTCATGAGCT
This sequence comes from Flavobacteriales bacterium, assembly GCA_002705485.1. Lineage (GTDB taxonomy): Bacteria > Bacteroidota > Bacteroidia > Flavobacteriales > Flavobacteriaceae > MAG-121220-bin8. Next base: position 20,310 of record PAGT01000029.1, read on the forward strand.
CTTTCTTAAAAGATATGGGCGCGATAGTATCCACTTATATTCCAGATCGCTCAGAAGGATATGGATTGTCAACTAATGGAATAGAAGAGGCATATGAAAAAAATCAAACCTTGATAATAACTCTCGATTGTGGAATAAATGCAATTCAACAATCAAAATTTGCAAGTGAAAAAGGTATTGACCTAGTCATTTGTGATCATCATCTTCCGAGTGAAGCTCTTCCTAAAGCTTGCGCAATACTAAATCCAAAAAGAAAAGACTGCAATTACCCCTTTAAAGAATTATGTGGGTGTGGCATTGGATTTAAATTAATACAGGCAATTAACAATAAAATTGGTAAAAAAATTGAGAACATTTTACATTTTTTAGATTTAGTTGCGATTGCTTGTGCTGCAGACATAGTTTCACTAGAGGGAGAAAACAGAACACTTACTTTTTTGGGATTAAGACAATTGAATTCAAAACCAAGATTGGGAATAAAACTACTAATTAATCAAAAATCAAAAATCAAAATAAATGATTTACTTTTCTTTATTGCACCAAGAATCAATGCAGCTGGGAGACTTGCAAAGCCCTCTATTGGCCTTCGTCTTTTAACTGAGACAAAAAAAGATAAATTGATAGAAATTATAAATACAATTGAGGAGTTAAACTCAAAAAGAAGAGAGGTTGAAAAGTCAATGGCAAATCAGGCTTTTGAAAAAATTAAAAGTTCAACAAACAATAATTTTTACAGTAGTGTAGTTTGTCAAGATGATTGGCATAAAGGAGTTATCGGTATTGTTGCTTCAAGATTAATAGATAAATTTTATAAACCAACAATTGTTTTTTGTGAGTCAAAAAAAGGTGAATTAACAGGGTCAGGTAGATCAATTAAAAATGTAGATATTCATGAAATTTTAAGTAGATGTGAGGAATATATTTTAAGTTATGGGGGACACAAATATGCCGCAGGATTAAAAATTGCAAAAAAAAATTTAATAAATTTCTCTCAAAAATTTGATGAGGAATCAGGAAAACTTCTTAATAACAATTTACCTTCCAAACAAATCTTAATTGAATCAGAAATAAATTTAAGATCAATCACCCCTAAGTTTTTTAGAATATTAAATCAATTCCAACCCTTTGGACCAGCAAATAAAACTCCAATTTTTCTGTCAAAAAATTTAGAAGTGTTTGGAGACATTCATAAAGTCGGAAAAAATAAAGAACACCTTAAAATTAATATTTCTCAGGACAGAGAAAATATTTTTTCTGCAATTGGTTTTAATTTGTCAAGTAAAATCGAAATATTAGAAACTTCTAATTTTGATATGGTTTACACTATTGAGGAAAATATCTGGAACGGTAAATCAACAATCCAATTGAATATAAAAGATATAAAATAAAAAAGCCTCTAGTTTAATTAAGAGGCTTTTTATTAAATAAATAAAGTTTAAAATCTGTAAGTAAATCCTAAGTTCCATGACCTTCCCCAGCCTGGGAATGCTCTGTTGGATGTGTGGACTCCTAAATATGTTGGGTCGTCTGGTCCAGCTACTATATTTGTTGAAGACTCAGATATATAGTGATTGTCAAAAATGTTATTGACATTGAGTCGAACGTAAATATTCTCTTTCGCAATGGATAGTTTGTAAGACGCTCCAAAATCAAATAATTCATAAGCTGGAATCATCATCGCTGAGTCACCCTTTGTATCGAAATCCTCAGGGTTGAAGTTAGCATATAGCTCAGATGCACTAAACATACTTATATTAAAACCAAATAAATCAGTTGGGCTCACTTTCAAATTTAGTCTAGAGGTAGTCTGAGCCGCATCTCCTACCTTTACTTTATCTAAGTAAAGAGTGGATGTCCCAATTTTCGCTCTTGATGAGTCAAAAACGTCAGCGACGACATCACTTCCATATACATAATTTCCTATTGAGAGCATACCTTGAACAGTTACAAACGGACTTAATTGAATTTCACCATCGAATTCAAAACCAGAGTGAATTTGTTTGATTCCATAGAAATTGGCTGTCCCCCTAACTCCTCCAACTTCAACACCATCAGATAAAAATCTATCCTCCCATGTTGTTCTGTAAACATTAATATTCATTCTCAATTTATTGGAAACATGTCCGTATCCAACTTCATATCCGATTACCGTTTCATTTTTTAAGTCAGGGTTAAGAGTATTTGAATAGTTTATATAAACTGCATCAAAATTAGGTTGTTTGGAATAGTAACCAGCATTTGCATAAAAATTATTCTTAATATCAAAATTATAGTTGAAACCTGCTTTTATATTTCCTCCTGTAATATTTTTCCAGTCTGTGGTAGCTGTACCAACTTGGTTGAAATATTCAACTCTTTTGAATCCTTGATTTGAAAATGCACCTTGGAAAAAAGCTGAAAAGTCATCTTTTTTATATTGAAGTTGAGCAAATACACCCAACCACCTTACTTTTCCGTCATTGTGATAATCAATTTTTTCTTCCTTGTCAGTGTCTTTAAATACATTCCAAAGATCTCCAAGACTTGAACTATATGTTGTTGTTCGAACCGTATTTCCTCCAGAATAATTTTTATCATCAAAGTCTCTATAGCCATCAGCACCCAACAAGTGGTCTAATCTTCTGTAATGTAAACCAGTATAGCTTCTAATATCAAAACCAAAATTTAATGTAAGATTATCATTAAGTTCTTTTTCTAGATTTATTATACTACCAAGAAAGTTGTGAGAGTTAATAGATGCTCTTCTTACAATTCCATTTCTTTTAACTCCGTTTACAGTCTCGTCTTGATCATTAACAATATATAACCCTGTTGTAGGATCTACAACGTTAGAATATACGGAGCCATCGTAAAAAGTAGTTGATTGTCCAGAGTTTGATGCAACGATCTTATCCCAGTTAACTTGACCGTTTACTGGATTTCTAAACTTGGAACTACTAGCATAATCACCATCTAATCTTCCAATATCACCTGTTCCACCTCCTCTTCCAACAGAATAATAAAGTGATGCAGATAAGTTTGTAGAGGAATTGATGTCATATTCCCAGTTTACTGATGCAAGGGGTTTGTGATAGAAATTTTTTCTTTGATTAAACACATCTCCGTTCAGAAAACCATGATTATAATTATACCTTATGCCATATTTTTGATAATCACTTACTTTTGCCATATTATAAAAGCTACTTGTTCTTTGATTGTGAGTTTGAGGGGCTCCAGTTATGATTAGTTGTATGTTATGTTTGTTTGAACTGTCTTTCCAGCCATAGCCTACAAAATAGTTGTATCCTTCGAAGATAGTACCATCTACATAACCATCTCCAGCAGTTCTAGAAAATAGTAATGACAGTGCATGGCCCCCTCCAAGTTCTCCAGTATTATAACCCAGTACAGTCTTGTTGTATCCATCGTTTCCAACCATAGTTGAAATTTTACCTCCTTGATTAAGTTCAGTTGATTTGGTTAAAATATTGATTGTACCACCAACTGACGAAATCGCAAGTTTTGATGCTCCAAGACCTCTTTGAACTTGCATGGCAGAAACAACGTCTGAAAGACCAGCCCAGTTGGACCAAAACACTCTACCATTTTCCATATCATTCACTGGAATCCCATTTATCATAACCGCAACATTTTGAGAATCAAAACCTCTTAAATTTACTCTCGAATCTCCAAAAGCGCCTCCTGCTTTTGTAGCATAAATTCCAGGTGTGGAATTCAACATTTCAGGGAGTTCAAGGTTTCCAATTCTATCTTGAATATCTGCAGCTGTTAAAGTAGTTTGGGTAATAGCTTGATCTCGATCAATTGCGAAGTCAGCTGTTCCAAAAACTGTAACTCCTGAAAGTCCGGAAACTTTCAAAGAAACTGTAATATCCATTGATTGATCAAAATCGATTTCTTGACTTAGATATCCAACAAAAGAAACTACAAGTGTTCCAGGCCCATCAGCTGTTATTTCAAAATTTCCATCGAAATCAGTATTGACTCCGTTTGTAGTTCCTTTAACCAACACAGATGCTCCAGGAAGTCCCTTGCCCATTTCAGAGTCTATGATCGTTCCAGTAACCACTGTTTGTGAAAAAGCGAAACTGGAAAAAAGTAAAATTGTAAAAAATATATTGAATTTTTTCATTTTGATATGTTTTGTACAAAAATGATCAAATAATACTATTCAATTATTAAAAAATTATTAATTTTTTAAACAATTTTTTAAACAATTTTAAATTAATCTTTGCTATTATAGAGCTGAACAAGAGATGAAGTGGAAGGATCATGATTTTCCAAAGTTTTGGTTTCAATTTCTCTCAAAACCGATGAAGCAAGCTCTTTGCCAAGTTCAACTCCCCATTGATCATAACTGAATATATTCCAAATGATTCCTTGAACTAAAATCTTGTGTTCATAAAAAGCAATTAAACTTCCAAGTGATTCAGGACTTAGTTTATCAATTAGAAAGCTATTAGAGGGAATATTTCCTTTGAAAACCTTGTAAGGAGCCAATTCTTTACTTTGCGATTTTCTCTTTAATTCATCTTCAACTTTTGTTAAAGACTTGCCCATTAACAGAGCTTCTGTTTGAGCAAAAAAATTGGACATCAAAATATCATGTTGATGGTTTTCCTTATGCAGTGGATGTTTAAATCCAATAAAGTCACAAGGTATTAATTTTGTACCCTGATGAATTAATTGAAAAAAAGCGTGTTGAGAATTTGTTCCAGTGTCACCCCAAACTATATTTCCTGTTTGATATTTTACATTTTTTCCATTTCTATCGATATTCTTCCCATTACTTTCCATTAAAGATTGTTGTAGGTAAGCAGGAAGTTTACTAAGATATTGACTGTAAGAAATTACCGCCTCCGATTCACATTCGAAAAAATTATTATACCAAACACTAATGAGTCCCATTAAAACAGGAATATTTTTTTCAAAAGAAGAACTTCTAAAGTGATCGTCTGCAAGTCGAGCACCATTTAAAAACTTATTATAATTTTCAAATCCAATGGAAAGACTGATTATAAGTCCAACTGAACTCCAAATAGAAAATCTTCCTCCTACCCAATCGTTCATTGAGAAAGTATATTCATCTTTTATTCCAAAATTTNCAATTTCATTTTTATTACTAGAGACTGCAATAAAATGATGTTCAATACTTTNATTTCCTAGGTTAGAGATCATCCAATTTTTTATTGTTTTCGCATTTGTTAAGGTCTCTTGAGTAGTGAAAGTTTTGGAAACCACTATAAACAAAGTCGTTTCAGGGTTTAAGGCTTTTAGAACTTCATACACATGATCTCCATCAACATTAGAAACAAAATGGGTGTTTAGCCTACTTTTATAAAACTTTAAAGCTTCTGTTACCATTCTTGGTCCAAGATCAGAACCACCAATTCCGATATTTACAACATCAGTAATCTTTTTTCCAGTCGACCCAGTTATATGACCATTAAGGACTTTATCACAGAAATTTTTGATTTTAATTCTTTCATTGATAATTTCNGGGACAATATTGATTCCATCAACTAAAATTTTGTCACTATCAATGCATCTACAAGCGGTGTGAAGTACAGATCTATTTTCAGTTTTGTTAATTTTCTTTCCCAGAAACTGAGCTTGAATGGAATTTTGTAAATCACATTGTTTGGCCAGATCTAGCAATAGGTTTAAAGTTTTATGATTTAGCCTATTTTTTGAAAAATCTACATAAAAATTTTTCCAAGAGACAGAAAAATGACTCAGCCTTTTGGTGTCTTTAAAAAAATCAAGGATTTTATTATTTTTAATTTCTGCAAAATGATTTTTAAGATTTTTCCACGCTGGTGTTTCAATTGGAGAAATATTCTTTAATGTCATTTCGATTTTTAGATTTTATTAACAAAGGTAACATTTGATCCAATAGAATCAAGTTGTCTTTTAATAGGCTTCATGTAAGTTAAGTATTTATCTTTCAAATTTTGAGATATAGGCTTGGCTTCAGGAAGTTTTTGTCTCATAGGGTCAACCTGCTTACCATTTTTCCAAAAACGATAGCATACATGAGGGCCTGATGTATTGCCAGTCATACCAACCGTACCAATATAGTCACCCTGCCTTACAAATTGACCCTTTTTTACTCCCNTTTTTTTCATGTGTAAATATTGAGTTGAGTAAGTTGCATTGTGCTTGATCATAACATAATTTCCGTTTCCTTTTGTATATCCTGACTTAACTACAGTTCCACTAGCTGTTGTTCTTATTGGGGTTCCCACAGGAGCTGCAAAGTCAGTTCCAAGATGAGGTTTAACTCTACCATAGTAAGCAATTTTTCTTTTCAAATTATACCTTGANGAAATTCTGCTAAACTGAACTGGAGATCTTAAAAAAGCTCTTCTTAAGTTTTTCCCTTTTTCATCGAAGTATTCGTATATTCCTCTTTTAGGNTCTGTCTCGAACTCAATAGCGTAGTAAGGTTTTTTTCTGTGCTCAAAGTATGCNGAATGTATTCTATTTAAACCCACATAAACAGAATCATCTACAAACTTTCCAGTATAAATGATCTTAAAATTATCACCTTTTTCAAGCCTAAAAAAATCAATATTCCAAGCATAAATTTCAGAAAGCTCATTTGATAGTAGTGGAGAAAGTTTTTTTTCTTGCATCGTTTCCGATAAAGAGCTTGTTATGGTGCCTTTGGCTTCAAACTCAACCAACTTAACAGCTTTTGCTTTTTTTTCAGCCCAAAGNGAATCACTTAATGAAACCAAAACATAATCTATTAGATTGGGTTGATACACGAAAAGTTCAGGTTTTTTTAGAGAGTCTTTTGAAAACAAAATCGTATAAGGTTTACCTACATTGATTTTTCTAATATCATACACGCGCTTAACTTTTTGAACAATATTGTAAATTTGAGGATAAAAGAGATTGTNTTTTTCNAAAATTGTACCAAAAGAATCACCACTTTTTATTGTGTCCCTGACAACATGGAAGTCGTTAAAAACATAACCAAATTCTTTGATTATTTTTTCTTTTTTTACAGCAGGAACCTTATTTTTAGATTCATTCCCACAAGAATAAATAATAAAAAATACGATTACCGCTAACAATCTATTCATATATTTTGATTTTGAAAGGGTGTTTAAGGCCTTTGAATCCGTCGATATCTGCCTCNATAGAGCCTACTCTCAAATCAGCTTCAATTTTGACAGGAACTTTATTTTTATCATTGCTTACCCAAAGATACAANTCACCACTTTCGCTAAATACTCTACCTGATTGAATATAAGGCTCAAACTTGAAACAGTTCACGACTCCAAATTTAGTTTTCACATCCTCATAGCCTATAAATTTCATTTTAAAATCATAGTTCTCGGCGTCAAAAAACATTGTGATTTTTATAAAATCACCTATTTTTAATTTGTTGACATCAAAGTGGTTTCTTAAAAAATAAAATGTTGATATTATATCTTGAACATTTTCTTCTATTTTGACATACTGGATTGTTTCGTGCTTAATATCATTAACTATTGCTTGATTGTTTAGATAATCATATTTAATTTTAATATTTTTTGTATATCCACCCTCATTGATATTTCTTCTGGAGATGAGAGGTTTTACTAATTTCGAATCAAAAATACTCTCATAAACATCATCAACTTTAAAAAATAACCTAGCTAACCCAGTGGTTCTTCCGACTGCTGTTGACTTAAAAACTTTTTTATTATCGACAATTGTATCTTTTAAATTAATTGTTGCATAGCAAGCATTAAAGATTCCGTAATGAATCCTAAACTTTATCCATTCACCTGACTGAAAGCTTTCAAATGATGATTTCACAAAAGTATTCGAATTTGTTTTTAAGTTTTGACTGTAGGCAAAGTTTAATATGAAAAAGCTGGTAAGAATATTTAATGATGCTCTTCGCATAATTACAAAAATATAAATACTAGTTGTATGTATTTAAAAATGATTTAATTTTTTTTGCTTTCGAAACACCTACCTCCTTTGCTAAATCTGATTCCGAGATTTCTTTAATACTATTTAAAGATTTGTACTTTTTTAAAATAAGTAATTTTGTTTTTTCTCCAATAGCTGGAATGTTATCAAAAGTTGACACCAATGCTTTTTTACTCCTCTTGTTTCTGTGAAAACTAATTGCAAAGCGATGTGCCTCATTTCTTAAATATTGAATAATTTTTAAAGTTTCTGATCTTTTGTCAAGGTAAAGAGGAACACTATCATTTGGATAAAAAATTTCTTCAAGTCTCTTGGCNATTCCTATGATTGGAATATTATAAAGACCGAGTTTTTTTAAAGCTTTTACACTTGAACTTAACTGCCCCTTTCCACCATCAATAATTATAAGATCTGGTAGAGAAGATTTTTCATCAATAACTCTTCGGTATCGTCTATAAACGACTTCCTCCATTGATGCGTAATCATCTGGCCCTTTCACAGTTTTTATATTATACTTTCTGTAATCTTTTTTTGAGGGTTTAGTGNTTTTAAAAACAACACACGCAGCCACAGGATCAGAACCCTGAATATTTGAATTATCAAAACAATCAATATGTTTGGGAATTGAGTTTAACTTTAAATCGATTTTCATTTGTAACATAATTCTTTTTGAGTGCCTCTCGGGATCGATTAATTGAACCTTTTTTAACTTCTCAATTTTATATATGGTTGCATTTTTTTTTGATAACTCTAACAATTTTAAGTTATCACCTACTTTAGGAATAATGAATTTAAGAGATTTTAATTCTTCATAGCTAAATGGACATATTATGGTCTCATTTTTAGAATTAAACTTTTTTCTTATGTCAACAATACACAAAAGTAGAATGTCTTTTTCGTTTTCATCTAATTTCTTTTTGATTTCTACATTATGAAATCGAACAATTCTTCCATGTGCAACCTCCAAGAAATTGATGTAAGCGTGAGTAAAGTCTGAAACAATGCTGAAAACATCTATGTTGTTTAGTTTTGAATTTACTACNGTTGATCTGGATTGATAATTTTCTAAATGTTCCAACTTCTCCTTAGTCTTTTGGGCATTTTCGAATTCCATAAGATTCGAATAACTGAGCATTTGTTCTTTGAGGAATTTTTTGGAGGAACTAAACTTCCCCTTTAAAATTTGACGTATATTATTAATATTTTCATTATAATTTTCCTCAGAAATTATACTTTCTGAATTATTTTTTTCACCCAAACCAAAACCTAAAACAAGAGTATTACCTCCTTTTTGAAGTATTCTTAGATGAAGTTTTTGATTTAGGTTTTTAATCTTTTTTTCACTTAAATTATAGTTACTTATTCTCAAGGGGAATAAACTTTGAATTAAATCAATTAAAACCTTTATGGTTTTTTTGTTAGTGTAGGGCCCGAAATATTCAGACCCATCTTTAATCAATTTTCTGGTGAAAATAACTCTTGGAAATCTTTCATTTTTAATGGTTATCCATGGGTATGTTTTGTCATCCCTCAGTAGAATATTATATTTTGGCTGAAATTTTTTAATTAATGAATTTTCAAGTAATAAAGCATCTGANTCGGAGGATACGATAATATGTTTTAAATCAAAAATATTTTTAACCAAGTTTTTTGTTTTTTGTGATCCAAGATTCTTTCGGAAATAGGATGCAACTCTTTTTTTTAAGTTTTTAGCTTTTCCAACGTAAATAATTTTCTTCGAGTCATTAAAAAACTGATATACACCTGGTGAATTGGTTAGATTTGAAACTTTAATTTGAAGATTTTCTTTGCTCACTTATCTAAAATAAATGTTTTAATTTTGAAATGTAAAATTACTTAACTTTTAAATGGAAATTTTATTAGGACTCTTCATTGTTAATATGACATTTATTGGAGTTGCTTTTTTTATCAATCGGGACAATGCAAAATACCTATTAAGTGGATATAATACAATGTCTAGAGATCAGCAAAAATCATTTGATCTCGAAAATTATTTAATATTTTTTAGAAAATTTTTTTTGAACCNTGCACTATACACCTCATTAATTTTTCTGATGTTTTATTTNGNTTTTGGAGAAGTTGCAGCAAGTATTGCCTATGTTGTTTCTATTATTTTACCAACACCTTACATGGTTTACGCTTCTAATAAGTTTAAAAATAAAAGGTAGTGTACAAGAGAAAAATTAGAGAAATTTTCATATCTAGAAGAAATTTAATTAATTCAAAAATACTTGAAGATTCAAGTATTCAAATTGCCAATCAATCCCTGAAACTAGAAATATGGCATTTCACAAATTATCATATTTTTTTTCCAATTGAGAAAAACAAAGAGGTAAACACAAAACATATAATTCAAATTATTCAAGGAAAAGATAAAAATGTAATAGTTCCGAAAATTAAGGATAATACTAATCTCAAAAACTATTTGCTTACAGACTCTACTTTATTTGTGAAAAATTCATATGGGATTTCTGAACCTCAGAGCGGTATTGAAGTTAACCCCATTGATTTTGATTTGATTTTTATCCCACTTATTGCTTTTGACCAAATGGGTTATAGGGTTGGTTATGGAAAGGGTTATTATGATAAAATGTTGTCACAATGTTCGAAAAAGGCNNTAAAGGTAGGTCTTTCANTTTTTGANCCAATCAATAAAATTCATGATATTTCTACACATGATGTAAAAATGGATTATTGTATCACACCTGATCAAATCTATAAATTTTGAGGGAAGACTCGCTTGTAGAAGACGATCATTATTCCAATTCCTGTACTAATTGAAGTGTCAGCTAAATTGAATACGGGATCAAAGAAAGTAAAATGGTTTCCCCCTACAAATGGAATCCAACTTGGCCAATACCAATCAAATAAAGGAAATTGCAGCATATCCACAACATTACCAAAAAATAGACTATCATAACCATTCCCTGGTGAAAGTATTGCGACATTGAGATAGCTTTCTGTAAATAAATAGCCATAAAAAACAGAATCAATTAGATTTCCAATTGCACCAGCAAGAATTAGTGTAATGCTTAANGTAAGAAGTTTGCTTTCGCTCTTTTTAATGCTATCGTAAAGCCAATAGAAAATAATTGGAACTGCAAAAATTCGAAACGAGGTCAACATAAGTTTTCCCGTTCTTTCGCTAATAAAAGGAATAAAGTCATTGATTTTTGCTCCCCAAGCCATACCTTTATTTTCAACAAATAATATTTTAAACCAACCCCAGTCAACTAGGGCAGCTTGACCATAAAGAGTTAATGGAAAGTTTAGCTTGATGTAAACTTTAGAAACTTGATCTATTATTAATATTATTGTTAATAGTAAAATGGATTTTTTTAAACTCATCTAAAAAAGGAGTTATTAAATTATAAGTCTAGTTCTTTAAGTAAACTCTCAAATTGTGTAATGTTTTACTTTAGATAGAAGAACAATTAATTTTTATTTTTTGCTTCGATACTCAAAGTAGCATGCGGCACTAATTCAAGCCTTTTTTTGTTAATCAATTTCCCAGTTACTCTACATATACCGTAGGTTTTATTTTCTATTCTTATAAGAGCAGCATTTAAGTCTCTTATAAATTTTTCTTGTCTTATGGCGAGTTGAGTATTTGCTTCTTTGGACATGGTTTGCGAACCTTCTTCAAAAGCTTTGAAGGTAGGTGATGTGTCTTCCGTTCCATTATCTCCATCATTCATGTAAGCGCTTTTAAGNAGAGCTAAATCTTTTTGGGCTTTTTTGATTTTTTCCTCAATTAAAGACCTAAACTTATTTAAATCTTTATCTGAATATCTANTAATTGCCATTATTTTAGGTTTTTTTAATACTTATTTTAGTTTTAATATCATCAAATTCAACTTCAAATCCATTATTAATTGTTTTCTCAAAAATTAAATCAATGGCTAAAGTTTCATCANCAATATATTTTTTGTTTTCAAAAATAGCTTTTTCNATGATATTATCATTCTGAATTTTTAAAATAATTTGATCTGTTACTTTCAAGCCAATTTCTTTTCTCATGTTTTGTATTCTGTTCACAAGTTCCCTGGAAATCCCTTCATTAACTAATTGTTCATTTAATGTTATGTCTAATGCTATAGTCATTCCTTGATCAGAGGCAACCAACCACCCTTCAATATCCTCTGAAAAAACTTCAAAATCAGTGGGCTCAAGTTTGACTTCTTTAGAGTCAATCATAACTTTAATGATTTCTCCACTCTCAATTTTATTGATTTCTTTGTTACCAAATCTTTCGATTATTGTTTTTACTTTTGAAAGTGATTTTCCCAATTTAGGGCCTAAATTTCTATAGTTAGGCTTTACTTTTTTTACTAAAATTCCAGACGAATTACTGATAAGCTCAACTTCTTTTACATTTACTTCAGTTTTAATTAAATCGGATATTTCTTTGAGTTCATTTTTTTCAGAAGTACTGGAAAAAGGAATCATTATTTTATGAAGAGGCTGACGAACTTTAATTTTTTCTTTTTTTCTTAATGACAATACCAAAGAGCAGATTGTTTGTGCTTTTCTTATTTTAAGTTGTAAATTTTCGTCTATTAGCTCACTTTGAGGTGAGGGAAAATAAGTATGATGAACGGAATCTTCGGATTTAAATTTAGTATTAGAAATAAGGTCTTTGTACATTCTGTCCATAAAAAATGGAGCTATAGGTGACGATATTTTAGCTATTTCTAATAAGCAAGTAAAAAGTGTTTGATATGCACTAACTTTATCTTTTTCATAAGATCCTTTCCAAAATCTGCGTCTAGAAAGTCTTACATACCAATTACTCAAATACGATTGGACAAACTTTGATATTGTACGAGCAGCTTTAGTGGGATCGTAGTTTGAATAGTGGTTGTCTACATCAGATATTAAGGTATTAAGTTCTGAAATAATCCATTTGTCAAGCTCTGGTTTTTCAGAATTTTCAATTGTATTTTCATCGAATTTGAATTTGTCGATATTAGAGTAAAGGCTGAAGAATGAATAAACGTTGTACAATGTTCCAAAAAACTTTCTTCTAACTTCCTCAATTCCATCTACGTCAAACTTCAGGTTGTCCCAGGGGTTAGCATTACTAATCATATACCACCTGGTGGCATCCGGTCCATATTTCTCAAGGGTTTCAAAAGGGTCAACCGTATTACCCAATCTTTTTGACATTTTTTGACCCTTCTTGTCCAATACGAGTCCGTTCGAGATAACATTCTTAAAAGATATTGAGTTGAAAACAAGTGAGCTAATTGTATGTAAGGTATAGAACCAACCTCGTGTTTGATCAACTCCTTCAGCGATATAATCTGCGGGAAAAGCTATATTCTTGTCTATCATTTCTTTATTTTCAAAAGGGTAGTGCCATTGAGCATACGGCATTGAGCCTGAGTCAAACCAGACATCAATAAGATCAGATTCTCGGTACATTTTCTTTCCTTTTGGTGAAGTCAAAACCACCTTATCAACAATGTTTTTATGTAAATCAATTTTTTCATAATTAGATTCACTCATATTACCAACCTGAAAACCTGAATATGGATCTGAGTCCATATTTCCCACATCGATAGACTTTAAAATCTCTGCTTTGAGCTGTTTGACAGAACCAATTATAATAGATTCAGANGANTCAGTTGTTCTCCAAATAGGCAACGGAATTCCCCAAAATCTNGACCTAGANAGGTTCCAATCATTTGCATTTGACAGCCAATTACCAAATCTTCCGGTNCCTGTTGATTTAGGCNTCCAATTAATTGATTCATTAAGTTTTTTAAGTTTTTCTTTTTCTTGAGTNACTTTTATAAACCAAGAATCCAANGGATAATAAAGTAGAGGTTTATCTGTNCTCCAACAATTAGGATAACTATGTAAATATTTCTCAACTTTGAAAGCTTTATTTTCTTTTTTTAATTTAATNGCAATCTCTACATCTACTGATTTTTCTGGCTGGNGTTCATGTTTNTCATAATATTCGTTCTTTACATATTTTCCACCCAAATTACCAAGTTCTGGCCTGAATTTTCCATTTAAATCAACTAAGGGAACCAGCTGATTATTTTCATCATATATTAACATTGGAGGAACCTCTGGCGTTGCCTCTTTAGCTGCTTTTGCGTCATCTGCTCCAAACGTGGGGGCAGTATGAACAATTCCAGTACCTTCTTCTGTAGTTACAAAATCTCCTGATATTACCCTAAAGGCATTTTCAGAGTTTTTGTATGGAACAGGTGCATCAGACCAAATTTGCTCATATTTTATGTTCAAAAGATCTTTTCCATATAAATTTATACGCTTGATATAAGGTATTTTTTTGTTAGTCTTCGGGTCATACTTCAAAAAATCTATATTTTCAATTTCAAAAAAATTAGCAGAAAAAACTTTAGATATTAGATCCTCGGCTAANATGACATTGATTTTTTGGAAAGTATATTGATTAAAAGTCGAAACCAATACATACTTAATTTTTAATCCTATTGTAAGTGCTGTGTTTGAGGGCAAGGTCCAAGGTGTTGTGGTCCAGGCCAAAAAATAAAGTTCATCAAATTTTTTTAAAGAAGCTGGCAAGCTTTTATTAATAGCTTTGAATTGTGCAATAACAGTGGTATCTGTGACATTTTGATAAGTTCCCGGCTGATTAAGCTCATGAGAGCTAAGTCCAGTTCCTGCTTTTGGAGAGTATGGCTGTACTGTATACCCTTTGTAAATTAGCCCTTTATCAAAAAGATTTTTTAATAACCACCAAACGCTTTCAATATACTTAGACTTGTAAGTAATATATGGATTTTCCATGTCCACCCAATAACCCATTTTCTTAGTAAGTTCATTCCAATGTGAAGTGTATTTCATCACAGCTTTTTTACATGCAACGTTGTATTCCTCAACTGAAATGGATTTGCCAATATCTTCTTTATTAATACCTAACTCTTTTTCTACCGCTAGTTCTATGGGAAGACCATGAGTGTCCCATCCCGCTTTTCTTTCCACTTGATAACCTTTCAATGTTTTGTATCTACAGAAAATATCTTTTATGCTTCTAGCCATAATATGGTGAATGCCAGGCATACCATTTGCNGATGGGGGACCTTCATAAAAAATAAATTTTTTACTCCCGTCTCGAGAACTGATGCTTTTTTCAAAAGCTTCAATCTCGCTCCATTCTTTTAAGACCTCTTTAGTGACTTTGGAAAGATTTAATGAATCATATTCTTTAAAGCCCATTATATTTATTTAAAATTAGGTAAAAGCGAAAGTAACCATTTTAGATCAATTTTTAGAAATTGTGTTCCAAAACAACATTAAGGTTTCTTCCTGGTGAAGATATTCCAGAGGCAAATTCCCTGTAGTGAATATCCATAATATTGTCCAATATCAAAGAAGCCTTTGTTCTATTAGAAATCTGATATGAAGATGAAAGCTTTAAAACACCCCAAGAAGGCATTCCGCTATAAATTTCATTTCCTTTATCATCAAGTCCTAGTANAGGAGTCTCTTCTAAACTATCCTCTCCTCCGTTACTATAATCAGATGGATTTTTCCCATCTGAAAATTTGTAAGAAAGTTGAACTTTAATATCTGAGCTTACTAATTTTAAAGCTATATGACCAAAAAGAGGTGAAATTGAAGGTAAATTATACATGTTTTTGACACTACCACCATTTGTTGAAGTAANACTAGCTTTAAAAAAAAGATTTTTTAAAATTGACGATTGAGNNTCAAATGATCCACCAAAAATATATGCATTTCCATAGTTTATATTAGCCATTGTTTTAACTTCTTCGGAATTATATAAAATCGTAGTTGGATCAATGGTTGTTANGTCATTTAAAATACTATAATAGTCTCTTACTATGTGATTTTCGATATGGGTGTAATATAAATTGACCGAGAAAACATTTTTTTTATCTGATGAAAATTTTGAAAAATTAATTTCTGAGCTATATGCAAATTCNGGTTTCAAGCTTTGATTTGGAACAGATAGAATTCCTTTGTTTTCTCTTATCTTNCCNACGTCGTCAATATTTGGAGACCTAAATCCACTCGAAAAATTTGTGCTTATTTGAAAGTTGTTTTCAAATCTATAAACGTACCCTAAACTCCCNGTGAAAGANGAGTTATTACTTTTGATTTTGNTCAAGTTAGCATCTATTAAGGCTTCNTCNTTCCANNCAGCCTTTAACCATGTATAAGTATATCTCATTCCAAAATTTAAATTAGANTTAATTGAAAAATTCTTTCTGTAATCAAAATAAGCTGCTGATGTTGAATAACTGCTTCCGGCACTTGGATANCTTGTAGGGATTTCTATGTANACNAAATCTTTGAAATTTGNGAGATTAAANTCCTTTCTTTTTAAACTGATTCCATGAGCTTTTGANTTCACTTCATTNTGAGTAAATTCATATCCATAAGAGAATGAANTGTTCTCAGAATTTNTNANATAAAAATCCGAATTTAAAGAATAGACCCTCACGTTTTCGTATTGATTGTTTACTTGNAGTGATTGAAATTTTCTATTATGTCTTGATTCGTTAATATCTTGANAGGCAGCTATAATTTTNCCNCTNTCAAANAAATNAGAATTTGATTTGAANTTNTATTCTGTNGAAAACATTGTNCTCTTTTGAGGNCCATAATTCCAACTTGCATATTTAAGNTTTTTATCATTTGAATATTCATTTAGTTTATCGAATCTGTGAATATCAGANGATTNAGAATGATGAAAATTAACTACAATATTGCTTGTTTCATTAACCATGAAGTTGANCTTTTGAAGCANATCAATTTGTGAATAGCCNGTCTTTTTTTGTGTATTTGGANTNGNATTGATCAAGTTAGAATCATTAAGTGTGTGTTGATCTAAGTAATGTTTGTTAAGTCCCCAATTTTCGAATCCATGATTCCTTTTTTTACCCATTATTATATCTCCAAAGTCAGAATAAGAAAAACTAGTAAAGCTAGCCCATTTTTGTCTGTTGATTTCAAAATTTACATTGCTCACAGAATGATTAAAGCTTGGATTGTAGGACTGGTATCCGTTAATAGAAACTTCTTGATTATTAGTAAATGATGGAGTTTTTGTGAAAAAATGAACTACTCCTCCAAGTGCATCGGACCCGTATGCTACAGATGATGGACCAAAAATTATTTCTGTTCTATCCAATGTTCTTGGGTCAATAGTCAGAACGTTTTGTAGATGACCAGATCTATAAATAGCATTATTCATTCTGACACCATCAATTACAAGAAGAACTCTGTTGGCCTCGAAACCTCTAATAACGGGACTTCCACCACCACCTTGAGTTTTTTGTATTCTGACACCCCCTCCGTAGTATAAAAGGTCTGCAGAATTAGATGGTAAATCCAGAGAGATTTTTTGCTTTGTTATTAGAGAAACCTTTTTTGAAATTTTTTCAATCTTTTCTTCACTTCTTCCAACTGAGAGAATTACCTCAGAAAGACTTTGCTCTTTGGTATTTAAAAAAATAACAGGATCATTCCATGCAGTCAATAAGGTCTCAACTTTGATTTCAAGTTTTTGATATGATATGTGACTGAAGTGGAGGGTATCAGACCTGTTGAATAATGATAAATCGAATTTCCCATCGAAATCAGAAAGAATGAAGCTTGATTTGTCTGAGTTGTATATGGACACGTTAGGTATTGGAATCTGATCATTTGAATCTTTCAAAATCATAGATTGAGAAATTGCATTTGAACTACAAAGAACAAATAACAGTGTAATAAAAATATTATGATTTGAAAAGGTCATATAGTACATTTAAAGATTTAGGCCTTTTAAAACTATCGATATGGAATTCTAAATAGTTTATCATAAATTCTAAAAACTGTTTTCTTTTTACTGAAGAATCCACAGTGGTATTTATTTCATCAAAATTTGTGCCCAAAAATCTATTTAGACTAATAACAATATTTTGGGGTATCATCCTTTTTTTTTCAACTGAATTAATAAAACACCCGTTGACAATGTCAAAATCATTTGAGCCAGGATTATTGTAAGGACTAATACCTAAATATTTTAGAAATTTAGTAATGAAATGTATATGAAAATTTTGATGATTTTTAGAAATATCCAACCACATGAAAGATGATACTATAAAATCAAAAAGCTCCTCGTTTTTTTCTTCTTCTCTAATGCATTTAACGATTAGTTCAGAAATGAAAAGAGTCATCGAGTTTTTAGTTATATCATAAGGTATATTTTTATATGGTTTAGATATTTTAGCGGATTTTATGGTTTCAAGACCGCCTCTATTTTTGTGATTGGCCTCTATTTCTAGAATAGTAAGAGCTTGAAAAAGAGCTGGGCTTAAACTTTTGTTTTTCTTATTACGTATTCCTCTTACCAGGTATGATTTAATGCCGTCAGACTTTGTAAGAGCCTTGAATATTATGCTTGATTCGGAATATTTTTTTGAACTTAGTGCGATAGCCTCAGTCGATACCAACATTTTAAAAAATTAAACAACACCTTGTGCGAGCATAGCATCAGCAACTTTGATAAACCCTGCAATATTTGCACCTTTTTCATAATTAATAAACCCTTTTTCATTTCCATGATCAATGCAAGAATTGTGTATATCTAGCATAATATCTTTGAGCTTGCTATCCACCTCGTCTCTTGTCCAACTATATCTGAGAGAGTTTTGTGCCATTTCTAAACCAGAAACAGCAACGCCACCAGCATTTGAAGCTTTTCCAGGTGCATATAGTATTTTATTATCTCTAAAATATAAGATTGATTCAGGTGTACAAGGCATATTAGCCCCTTCGCTAATACAAATACAACCATTTTTGATTAACATTTTAGCATCTTGTATGTTTAATTCATTCTGAGTAGCACAAGGTAAAGCAATTTGACATGGTATTGACCATGGAGTTTTGTTCTTAAAAAATTTGGCATTAGAAAAGCGGTCTATATATTCAGAAATTCTTCCTCTTCTGTTGTTTTTAAGATCCATAACAAAATTTAATTTTTCTTGGTCTATTCCGTCCAAATCATATATAAATCCTGAGGAGTCTGAAAGTGTTAAAACTTTAGCTCCTAATTGAATACATTTTTCAGCTGCATATTGGGCGACATTTCCAGAACCAGAAATTGTAACTGATTTGCCCTGAACAGAGTTTTTTACATTATTCAACATGTTTTCAGCAAAATAGACTGTCCCATATCCCGTTGCTTCTGGTCTAATTAATGACCCTCCCCAGGATAAACCTTTTCCAGTTAAAACTCCTGTAAATTCCTTTTTTAACTTTTTATATTGACCAAACATATATCCGATTTCTCTTCCACCAACCCCGATATCACCTGCTGGGATATCAGTGTTTGGCCCAATGTATCTATATAGTTCTGTCATAAAACTCTGACAAAANCTCATTATTTCACCATCGCTTTTACCTTTGGGGTCAAAATCGGATCCTCCNTTACCTCCTCCCATTGGAAGAGTGGTAAGACTATTTTTGAAAACCTGTTCAAAAGCTAAAAACTTTAAAATACTAAGATTTACAGTTGGATGGAATCTCAGCCCTCCTTTGTAAGGTCCTATGGCAGAATTCATTTGGACTCTGTAGCCTCTGTTCACTCTAATTTCTCCTTTATCATCAACCCAGTTAACCCTAAACATTAGCACTCTTTCTGGTTCAACCATTCTCATCAAAATATTTTTACCATGGTAGATTTTTTGAGTGACTATATACGGAATTACTGTTTCGGAAACTTCTCTCACTGCCTGCATGAATTCAGGTTCTTGAGAATTTCTCATTTCAACTTCTTTGATAAAGCTTTCTACAATTTTTTTCATAAAAAAACTTGAAAAATCAGTTTTGTAAAGTTAATGAATTAACTTAACTATTTTAAAATCAATGTATTGCCTGATCAAGGTCATCTATCAAATCTTCTACGTCTTCAATTCCTACACTAAGTCGAATAAGAGAATCAACAACACCAGATTCCTCTCGAATTTTTTTAGGAATTGAAGCATGGGTCATTGATGCAGGATGTCCTGCTAAGCTTTCTACTCCACCAAGTGATTCGGCCAATGTAAATATTTTTAAACGCTCGATTATTTGAATTGCCTTTTTAAAATCATTGTTTTTTGTGACGAAGGAAATCATTGCCCCATAGTCACTCATTTGTTTCTTTGCTATTAAATGGTTTTCATGATTTTCAAAACCTGGCCAGTAGACCTTGCTAATTTTAGAGTTTTCTAAAAGGTATTTTGAAATTATTTTTGCATTTTCACAGTGTCTTTTCATTCTAACATGTAAGGTCTTTATTCCTCTTAATGTTAGAAAACTATCCATTGGCCCACAAATGGCACCACTTGCGTTTTGAATAAAATAAAGTTTCTCAGCAAGCTCTTTTTTGTTAACTGCTAAACAACCTAAAATAACATCACTGTGGCCAGCTAAATATTTTGTTGCTGAATGCATTACTATATCAGCCCCAAGATTTAATGGTTGTTGTAAATATGGAGTAGCAAATGTATTATCAACTGCCAAAAGAATTTTTTTTGATTTTGAAAGAGAGCTGATTTTTTTTATNTCAACAACGTTCATCATTGGATTGGTTGGNGTCTCTACCCAAATTAATTTTGTTTTAGAATTGACTAAATTTTCTATGGNATTAATTTTATTCATTCCAGTNAAATGAAATTTTATNTTGAACNTTTCNAANACTTTTGTAAAAAGCCTATANGAACCACCATATAAATCATTTGTNGAGATTACTTCATCNCCNGGATTTAGAAGTTTTAAAACAGCATCAATTGCAGCCAATCCAGAACCAAAAGCCAATCCGAATTTACCATTTTCTAAACTAGCAATTGATTTTTCCAAAGCATCTCTGGTTGGGTTATGAGTTCTGCTGTATTCAAAACCTTTGTGATTTCCAGGGCTTTTTTGGGCATAAGTTGAAGTCTGATATATTGGAGGCATGACCGCGCCGTATGCTTTTTCAGTTATTTGCCCGCCATGAATTGTTTTAGTGTTAAATTTCATTAAAACAGTATTAAAAATTAGTCAAATATAAATTTTTAATAAAGAATCAAATACTTTTGTAAAAGAATTATTTAATGAATAAGCTATACTACTTATCGACATGTGATACTTGTAAAAAAATCATAAAAATATGGTCTCCTTTAAAAAGTCTGTTTTTAATTGATTTAAAAAAAAATCCAATTAACCAGGCGGATTTGAATGAGCTTTACAGCTTGACAAAAAGTTACGAGATGCTTTTTAATAAAAGGGCATTGTTATTTAGAGAATACAAAAAGAAGAACCCAAACCCAAAAGAAAAAGATTATAAAAAACTAATCTTGACTCACTACAGTTATTTAAAAAGACCGATTTTAATTATTAACAATACGTTGGTTGCAGGAAATTCAGAAAAGTCAATTAAACTTGGACTTAATAAAATTAAAAAATTATTTTAAAAGTATTAACCATTCATACAATAGCTCAGGCCATTTACTTAATGTTCCTTT
>PAGT01000030.1 GCA_002705485.1 Flavobacteriales bacterium
TACCCCAATGAGTTCCTAGAACTTTTTTACTTTTTAAATCTTTACCTATATTAAGTGCCTCCTCAGGATTAGTATGGTAAATTGACTTGTCTTTTTTAGGAGCCATAGGATAAAAATTATACGCACCAATATTTATAAATGTTAGATCGATCGGTCCATATTTTTCCCCAAGTTCTTTATAAATATTTCCATAACCAGTATCACATGCGAAGAAAAATTTTTTTCCATCATATTCAATTAAAAAACTACCCCATAAAGTTTTATTAGTGTCCCAAAGACTTCTTTTTGACCAATGAACTGCAGGCACAAATGTTATTTTTAAATCATTAACTTTTATTTGGTCATACCAATCCAATTCGGTCACATCGTTAAATCCATTTTTTGTAAAATACTTGCCAAGCTTTAAAGCGGTAGCAACTTTAGCTCTTTTATATGGGAATCTCTGAATTGTTCTAGTGCTAAGATGATCATAGTGATTGTGTGTTAAAAGAAATAAATCTATTTCTGGTAGTTCGTCTAATTTAATTGCTGGATCGACGTATCTTTTGGGACCGAAAATAAAAGGCCCCATATTTTTCTCAAAAACTGGATCTGTTATAATAGTTGTATCTCCCAACTTTATTAAGAAAGTCGCATGACCTATCCAAAAAATGTAATCGCTATTTTCATTTTCTTTTAACGATTTAATTACCATCTCCTTAGAAATTACATGTTCATTTGGTACATGCATATTCAATTTTTTTTTTTCTTCATTAAATATTTTAAAGCTCCAATTGAATTTCATATCTCGAATTGGAGATCCCTCTGGATTTCTAAAACTTCCATCTTCTAAATGATGATATTTTTTTTTTATCATATTTGTAAATTGATAATTATAAGTTTTCTAAAATTTTATTTTTTATTATATTACTTATAATTTTTGTACCTCTTTTATTTGGATGTATTCCATCGTTTAAATTGAGATCGGGTTTCAATGCTACATCTTTTAGTAAAAATGGTATTAGTGGTATATTATGTTTTTTTGATAAAATGACATATACGTTATCAAATTTTTTTTTATAAATATTACCGTATGATTTTGGAGCGACCATTCCTGCTAAAATAATTTTAATTTTTTTTTTATTAGCTATTTGTATTATTTTTTCTAAGTTTTTTTTTGTCTCTTCAGGATTTATTCCTCTAAGCATATCATTTGCTCCAAGGCATAGTATTATTAAACTTATATCAGAATCAGATAAACTCCATTCTGCACGATTCAATCCATTTGCTGAAGTACTACCAGATACACTGCCATTAATAACTTCAAAAATATAACCTTCAGAAGTTAAATCATTTTCTAAAACGGTTGATAAATGATATTCGACTGGTAGACCATATCCAGCCATTATACTATCCCCAAAAAGTAAGATTTTTTCTTTTGCATAGACTTTTATGCTTACTAGACAGAGCAATATTATTTTAATAAAAAATATCTTATTCATGACTACACTTCTTAAATTACAAAATGTTAACCTTAAATATCAAAATGATAAAAAGAATTTAAAAGTTTTGAACAATATTAACCTAACTGTTAAAAAAAAAGAAACTATATCAATTGTAGGTGAGAGCGGATCAGGNAAAACAAGTTTAATAATGCTTATAGGTGGATTAGAAAAAGCCACTTCNGGAAAAATATATTTTAATAATAAAGATTTAACGAATTTATCAGAGGATAAAATNTCAGAAATTAGNAGAAAAAATATAGGNATNGTATTTCANTCNTTTTATTTAATACCTAATTATTCTGCTTTAGAAAATGTAGCATTAACTTTAGAATTAAATAANTTCAGNAANCCNNACAGTCANGCTAAAGAATTATTATANAGATTTGGATTAAAAAATAGACTCAANAACCTGCCAAGTCAATTGTCAGGNGGGGAACANCAAAGAGTTGCNATTGCAAGGGCAATAGCTATGAANCCAGAATTAATTTTAGCTGACGAGCCTACTGGNAACTTAGATAGTGAAAATTCTCTGATGATATCAAAAATACTNTTTAAGTATGTNGCAGANGAAGGNTCATCTTTAATAATGGTNACACACGATCATAAACTNGCAAATAAATCAAAAAGAAAAATCAAAATTATAGATGGTAAAATTTCCTAAAANTTNNGACTTAAAATTAATNTTTAAATATTCAATAAAAGATTTAAGTAGAAANTATTTTAANATTAAAAGCATTATCCTNACTTTATTTATTAGTCTTTTTATTCTNAGTNTAATTTTAACTATCGAAGATAGTTTNAAAAAAGAATTAAGAGATAANGCNAGNGAGTTGCTNGGAGGGGATCTNGAGTTAGATTANAACNGATTTCAAGGTGATTTAAATTTAATAAATAAAGTTAAGGANTTNNCAATTGTTTCTGAAATGGTTGAATTTAGNACAATGATTTCGACCACNANAAATGAAAANAATAAAACTTTATTTGTAAGAGTTAAAACTGTNGATAACNAATACCCATTATATGGAGATGTTNGTCATGANCCTNANGGAGCTTTNTCTAGNATCCANAAAGAAAAAAATACAATATTAGTAAATGAAAATATTTTTAATAGTTTAAATTTAAACTTAAATGAAAAAATAAAAATTCAGGATCAAATATTCACTGTAATAGGAGTTATAAAATCTGTACCAGATGTTAGTGGCTTTGTGGCATTTGGAGATTTTGCTATTGCAGGAAAACAAACTCTAAATCTTTTAAAATTAAATAATCTAGGCAGTTTTTTAAATTACGAATATAAAGTTAAATTTAAGCAAAACGATAATATAAAAACAACAAGAGACAATATAATTAAGATTTTTAAAAAAGATGATAAAGTTCAAATCAGATACCCGGAAAACTCAGCGAGTGGGCTAAAAAGGGTTATAAATAATTTTTCCCAATTCTTGTCTCTCGTATCAATTAGCGCAATGCTAATAGCAGGTATTGGAATTTCAAATACTTTACTGTCATTTGTAAACAAGAATAATATGTCTATAGCTGTCAAAAAAGCATTAGGATTTAATTCGAGTATTATTAAATCTATTTATTATGTTCAATTATTTATTTTACTTATTGTTGTTTGTATATGTGCATATGTATCTAGTTTTTTTTTAGTTCCAATTGTCGGTTTTTATTTAAGTGAAAATCTTGGTCTAAATATCGAACCTATCTTTTCGTTTTTAAATTTTACAAGAATTTTTTTGGTAGGACTACTAGTGCTAACCATTTTTTCTATACCAACAATAAATGCCATAGAACAAGTAAAAGCATCAAGTTTATTTAAAAATGTATTCCAAAGTTTAAAATTTAAATATACAAAAAAGTCATCTGCTATAAGCTTAATATTTTTATCAATACTAATCTCGATTTTTATATTTGGCTCTGACAAACCTATTATTAGTTTAGCTTATTTTGGTGCTTTTTTTATTTGTTTGTCTATATTTTTTTTATTATCTAAAGTAATAATATTATTTTTAAATAAATTTAAAAATAATCCTAATATCTCTTTTAAAGTCAGTATAAAAAATATTACTCAATCTAAAGGTATTACCCCGATAACAATTATGTCATTAGGGTTAGGTGTAACATTACTATTTACTTTAGCATTGGTGGGAGAAAATTTTAAACGAGAAGTTTCTAAGTCTATACCAGAAATTGCCCCAGATTTTTTCTTCATTGGTATACAAAATAATGAACGTGAAATTTTTTTAAGAAAAATTAAACAAATGGACAATAACGCTAATGTTGAGGTCGTTCCAATCGTCTCTCATGCATTAGAGAAAATTAATGGTATTGACCCGAAAACTTATATATCACCTCAAAATAACAGCTATTGGGTCATTGAAAGTGAGAGAAGATCGTCATGGGCTGATGAAATTCCAGTGGATAATCCTCTAACTGAGGGTGTTTGGTGGGATTTGACTCAGCCGGATAAATTGCAAATATCTTTAGACGCTCAAGTGGCTAGAGATTTTAATGTAAAATTAGGAGATATTTTTACTCTTAACATTTATGGAAAAAAGATAGAGGGCGAAGTCAAAAGTTTTAGAGCTGTTGACTACCGTGACTTATCGATAAATTTTGCTATGTTATTTAATCCACAGTTTGCAAGCAATATACCTCATGAATATTTGGCGACTGCTAAGTTTTCAAATAAAAATAAATTTGAAGAAACTAAATTATTAATTACACTTCCAAGTTTATCTATAATTAAGATAAAAGATTACTTATCAAAAGTAACAAATGTATTGAACAAAGTATTTGTTGCAGTAATATTAATTTCTTCAATCACAATAATAATTGGGTTAATTGTGATTTCTAGTGCAGTAATTGTTCAAGGAAAAACTAAAGAATTTCAAAATTTAATCTTTAAAATATTAGGTTTTTCAAGAAAAGAAGTGATAATTTCTGTCATTATTGAATTTTTATTAGTTTTTTCTTCAATAATTTTAATCGCAATTTTATTTGCAATTATTGGGTCTTATTATGTAATAGAGGATATTTTTAATTTAACATGGGAGATAAATTTAAATTTGATTATAAATATTGGTTTAGGCATTGGAGCAATTACTTTAATTTTAATAATGTCCACAAATTACAAATATTTAAGTCCTAAGGTTTATCCGCTCATAAGAAATCAATAAATATTATTTTATTTTTGTGATCTTTTAAAGCACTCAACAGTATTTTTTAATAAACATGCAATTGTCATTGGACCAACACCGCCAGGCACAGGAGTTAAAGCGCTTGCAACTTTTGATACTTGATCAAAGTCTACATCACCAACTATACCCTTGTCTGTTTTATTAATTCCAACATCAATTACAATTGCTCCTTTTTTTACCCAGTCTCCTTTAACTAATTCAGGTATACCAACAGCAGCGACAATTATATCTGCCTCTAAACACTCAGCTTTTAAATCTTTTGTTTTTGAATGCGTAATTGTAACAGTGCAATTCTCTCTCAATAAAAGCTGTGTCATCGGTTTTCCGTTTAAGTTTGATCTCCCAACTATTACAGCTTTTTTCCCATTTAGGTTTGGCTCAACTTTTTTTATAAGTAAATAACAGCCTAATGGAGTACAAGGAACTGAGCTTTCATAACCAGATGACAAATTTCCAACATTCATAGGATGAAAACCATCAACATCCTTACTAGGATGAATAGTTTCTATAACTTTTTGTTTATCAATATGTTTAGGAAGAGGTAATTGAACTAAAATTCCTGAAACTGTATCATCTTTATTTAAATCTCCTATTTTTTCCAAAATAGTTTTCTCCTCAACTGTGTCTGGGTATTTGATAACATCAGATTTTAATCCAACTTCGACTGCAGATTTTTCTTTATTACGAACATAAATTTGACTAGGTGTTAGATCGCCAATTAAAATTACCGTTAACCCAGGTGCTTTGTTATATTTAGACTTAAGCTGAGCGACCTCGTTTTTGAGTTCATTTCTTAATTCGGCAGCCTCTTTTTTTCCGTCAATTAAATTCATAGATATTTAAAAAATCACTGGTGCGATATAAATCTTCATACACATTTCTATAAACCATAGCAACAATAGAAGTATTACTGGAGAGATGTCAAATGCACCCAGGTTTGGTAGAAAACCTCTAATTACATTTAAAATTGGGCCCGTTAAACGATAAGTAAATTCTAAAATTGAGTAAACAAATCTGTTTGAGGTATTTAAAACATTGAAAGCTACAAGCCAGCTTATTACGACGTTTGCAATTACAACATAACTATAAAGTTTAATAATTTGCAGCACTAAATAGAATAATGCTATCATTTTTTTTCTACATAGATTGACTGACTTGGAAAGGCAAAAGATGCACTATTGGTTTCTACAATTTCTTTTATTGCTAAAGCAAGTCTTTCCTTCACTTGAAGGTATTCACTCCAACGATTTGTTTTAGTGAAACACCTAACATACATGTCAATTGAGCTATCCGAAAATTTATCAATCCTAACAGAAACACCGACAGATACGTTAAAATCATCGTGATTATTTATGTAATCTTCAATTTCATTTCTAATCTTTTTTAATTGATCTACTGTAGTGTCATACTGCAAAGTTATAATCCAACTAATTAACCAATTTGTTTTTTGACTCACATTAATTACAGCGTTCTCCGCAAATTGAAAATTTGGAATAATAGCTAATGATTTATCAAATTTTCTTATAACTGTTGACCTAAAACCTATTTTCTCAACTATGCCTTCGATAATTCCCTCTACAATTATCCAATCACCAATCTTAAATCTTTTCTCTACCAAAACCAAAATTCCTGAAATAAGATTTTTGAATAAATCTTGAGCCCCTAAAGCTACTGCAACACCAAATAATCCTAAGCCCGCTATTATAGGACCAATCTTAATACCCCAGAGTTCGAGAACTGCTGCAGCACCTAAAATAAAAATTAAAATTTTGAGAGATTTTATTATCCAACCTATCAATTCTCTTGTTAATAATTTATCCAATCCACTTAGTACATAAGATATTGGTTCAATAATTTGGTGAATTGTCCAAAATAATAAAATTGTTATCAACGTTCTATTTATATTATCTATAAAGGATCTTGTTTCCTCAGCGAAAGTTATATAATAGCTTGCAAAGAAAAAGCCTAATACAATTGGTAAAAACTTTGCAGGACCATCCATAGCTTTTACAAAAGTATCATCAAGCTTGTTTGTGGTTTTCTGTGATATAATTTCAAGTTTTTTTATAATTAGCTTACTTATCAAGCCCCTAAAGATTAAAAATATAAAAAAAATTCCGAGTCCTACCAAAATTTGAAAAAAATCAACTCCAATTATTCCTTTTTTCCAAACGGACAAAAAAAGTTCCTTAAAATTATTAAAAATATCCATAACTAAATTTTATATAAAAAAAACTCCTCTTCACCAGGATTAAATAAAAATATTTTTTTCCATTTTATTTCATTTAAAACAGAAGAAGTTTTTTCACCAATACACATTAGATTAGTGTTCATCCAACAGTCAACTAGTTCGTATTTTTTTATAATGTTTAACAAACTTTTCGCGCTATTTTCTGAATAGACATAAATAATATCGGGCATATTGTCTCTTAATTCATTAATAAATTCATTAGTAAAATTTTCAATATTTTCAACTCTGTAATTTACAATTCTATCTACTTGGTAATCCTCATCAGTTAATTGTTTCTGTAAATTTGATGAAATAATTTCACCGCTCACATATAGAAGACGTCCTATTTTTTTGTCGTAATTTTGTAAAATTATTTCCTTTAAGTTTTGTACATTTCCATCAGCAGCATATATATTTTGGAAGCCTCTTTTTAAAGCATGTTTTTCTGTTGATGAACCTACGCAAAAACAATAATTAGATTTATCTACTTGTTTGGTATCAAGAAATTTTACAGCGTTTGCGCTTGTAAAGATGATTCCAGAATAATTCGTAAAATTAATATCTTTAACATTTAATTTACTTATTTTTATTACTGGAAGATGAGAAATATTATGTCCTTGAGATTTAAATTTTTGGATTAATTCTTTCGTATCATCTAATGGTCTTGTTAGCATTATGTGCATATTATTTTTTATAATTTCCTTTTGACTGTAATTTAAGTTTTTTTCCTACTTCTTTTCCAGTTTTTTCAGATTCTTTTAATTCGCTACTAGCCTCACAAAAAAACCTCGTATTACCATCTATCGAAAAAAGTTCTGCCGTGATAAATAATTTTTTTTCACGAATTTCAGATGTTACTCCTACTGCAGTTTCACAATCTCCATCCAATACTTTTAAAACTTCTCTTTCAGCGTTAACAAGCATTCTTGTTTCGCTATGGTTAATTTTCTCTAAAAATCCAAGCATTTCCCCATCATTTATTCTACATTGAATTGCTATTGCACCTTGTCCTGCGCTTGGAATTAATTCTTTGACTGAAAACTCTTGAGTAATTTCTTTTTCCAAATTTAATGAACTTAATCCGGCTTTAGAAAGTATAATTGCATCATATTCCCCAGATTTTAATTTTTTTATACGTGTGTCTACATTTCCTCTAATAAGCTTAAAATTTAAATCTTTCCTTTTTCTTTTTAATTGAAATTCTCTTCGAAAAGATGATGTTCCAATTATTGATCCTGGTGCAAGTTCATTGAAATGTTTTTTAGTATTACTGATCATAACTTCATTTGAATTATTTCTTTTCAAAAAACAATTAATTTTTAAGCCTTCTGTATTATTGCATGGTAGGTCTTTTAATGCGTGAACAGCAATATCAATTTTATCATTAACAAGTTCTTCCTCAATATTCTTAGAAAATAAACCTTTTCCGCCCAATTCACTCAATCTCACTTTTAAGTTATTGTCGCCCGATGTATTAATTTTTTTAATTATTATTTCTCCATCATAGAATTTCTCAAATTCATTTTTAACTTTATCAGCATAAATTAACGCCAATTTGCTAGATCTAGTTCCAATAACTATTTTGTTTCTTTTCATACAAGTACACTATATTGCATAGTTATAGTTTAGTAGTTGAATAAAGAAAAAAAAAATATGTTAAAAAAACCTCTAATTATGGGAATAGAAACAAGTTGCGACGAGACTGCAGCCTCCATAATTCAAGACGATAATTCTGGTATACCAAAAATATTGTCTAATGTTGTTTCAAGTCAATTTGATGTACATAAAGATTTTGGAGGAGTAGTGCCTGACTTAGCAGCAAGATCACATGCTGAAAAAATTGATTTAATAGTTGAAGAAGCTCTAATTAAAAGCAAAAAGGAAATAAAAGAAATTGATGCATTTGCAGCAACTGCGGGTCCTGGATTGATAGTTTGTTTAACAGTTGGACTTAATTTTGCGAAAGCCGTGTCTTTATCACTAAACAAACCGTTTATTGGTGTAAATCATTTAGAAGGGCATGCTTTAAGTCCAAAATTGCATACAAATTTGCATTATCCTTATTTATTATTTCTTATTTCTGGAGGTCATACTCAATTTTTAATCGTAAATAGTTTAGGTAATTATACTCGAATTGGAACTACTATAGATGATGCTATTGGAGAGGCTTATGACAAAACTGCTAAGCTTTTAGGCATAGAGTTTCCTGGAGGACCGAAGGTTGAAACACTTGCAAAAAAAGGTGATCCTAATAAATTTAAATTACCTTTACCAATTATAAATAAAGGTGGATGTAATTTATCTTTTGCAGGTTTAAAAACAGCGGTTCTAAAGATTGTAAAAAATATAAGGACAGATCAAGATAAGTTTGACTTGGCAGCTTCTTTTCAAAATACTATAGAAAAAATAGTTATAAAAAAAACACAATTAGCATTTGATGAATACTTAAAGTTAAATAATAAAAAAAGAGATTTTGTGGTTGCCGGTGGCGTTGCGGCTAACAAAGGTTTAAGAAAAAAAATAGAGGAGTTATCATATAAAAATAAATTTAATATAATTTTTCCTACTTTAGATTTGTGTGGAGATAATGCTGCTATGATTGGAATGGTTGGCCTAGAGAAATATAAGATAGGAGAGTTTAGCAAACATGATTTTAAAGTAAATCCAAGATGGCAATTGGATGAAAATGCTAAATTTTTAAAGGGTGCGGGAGTGATTTTATAATGCAGTATTGGTTACTAAAATCTGAACCAAATGTTTGGTCTATTGATCAACAAGTAAAAGCTGGAAGCAAAGGTGCGATATGGGACGGGGTCAGAAATTATCAAGCAGCTAATAATTTAAAAAAAATGAAAGTGGGCGATCTTTGTTTTTTCTATCACTCAAATATAGGGAAAGAAATTGTTGGAATTGTAAAGATTATAAAAGAGGCTTTTATTGATCCTTCAGATAAAAAAAAGAGATTTGTTGCTGTCCAAGTTGCTTTTGTTACTAAATTTGAAGAATTTATAACTCTCAAAAACATCAAGAAAAACAAGCATCTTAAAGATCTTCCATTAATAAAACAGAGCAGGTTGTCTGTTATGCAAATAGATTTTAAAAGCTGGAAAATTATTTTGAAGATGGGTAAAATTAAGTAAAAAAAATTGCTATGCCAAAAAAAAAGAGAAAGAAATCGATTAAAAAAACAAAAAAAATAAATAAAAATAAACTTAAAAAAAGAAAAAAAATTTTTAAGTCAAAGAAAAAGAAAAAAAGTAAAGTTGCTGAAGTTTCAAAAGAGGTTATTTACAAAATTAAAACTGACTGGAAAAAAAAAGCTACGGTAAATAAAACACAATACGAAAAAAAGTATACAGATTCCTTAAAAGATAACGATAGTTTCTGGAAAAAGGAAGGTAAAAGAATAACTTGGATTAAACCTTATTCTAAAATTAAGGATGTTAAGTATAGTAAGACAGATGTTCATATCAAATGGTATTATGATGGTACATTAAACGCATCTGCTAACTGTATTGATAGACATTTAATAAGAAATAAAGATAAAACTGCAATTATATGGGTGGGGGACGATCCTAAAGTAAATAAAAAAATAACTTATAAACAATTGCATCATGAAGTTTCTAAAACAGCAAATGGTTTGAAAGAATTAGGTGTTAAAAGAGGTGATAGAGTAACAATTTATCTTACAATGATACCAGAACTCGCTTATACAATGTTGGCATGCGCAAGGATAGGTGCGATTCATTCAATAATATTCGGTGGTTTTTCCTCTGAAAGTATTTCTACAAGAATAAATGATTGTAAATCTGATTATTTAATTACTGCAGATGAAGGTTTAAGAGGAGGAAAAACTATTCATTTAAAATCAATAGCTGATGAGGCATTAGTGGAATGCCCGAGAGTTAAAAAATGTATTGTAGTAAAAAGAACCGGAAATAGGGTTAACTGGGAAAGTAGAAGAGATGTATGGTATCACGACATGATTAAAAAGGTATCATCAACCTGTGAACCAGAAGAAATGAGTGCTGAGGATCCTTTATTCATTCTTTATACATCTGGATCTACAGGTAAACCAAAGGGAGTGTTACACACAACCGGGGGGTATATGGTTTACGCATCAATGACTCATCAATATATTTTTAATTGTAAAAAAAAAGATATTTATTTTTGCACTGCTGATATTGGTTGGATAACAGGTCATAGTTACATTATTTATGGTCCACTAGCTAATGGAGCGACAACAATAATGTTTGAGGGATTGCCTACTTATCCGGATAATTCAAGATGGTGGCAAATAGTCGATAAATATAAAGTAAATATTTTTTACACAGCTCCGACTGCGATAAGATCATTAATGAGAGAAGGTGATAAACCTGTAAAAAAAACATCAAGAAAATCACTTAAGTTACTAGGAACTGTAGGAGAACCAATAAATCCTGAAGCTTGGCAATGGTATTTTAAAACCGTGGGAGACTCCAGATGTCCTATAGTTGATACTTGGTGGCAGACCGAAACGGGTGGGATTCTAATTAGTCCACAAACAGGTGCAATAGATTTAAAACCAGGATCAGCTACTAAACCTTTTTATGGAGTTAGACCAGTCATTGTAGATAAAAGTGGTAAAGTTTTGAAAGGAGAAGCCCAAGGAAGATTATGTATAGCTCAGTCTTGGCCAGGACAAATGAGGACAGTTTACGGTGATCATAAAAGATTTATAGAAACATATTTTTCTCAATTTGAGGGAAAATATTTTACAGGTGATGGTTGCAGAAGGGATAAGGATGGATACTATTGGATCACTGGTAGAGTTGACGATGTTATACTTGTATCTGGACATAATCTGGGGACTGCTGAAATAGAAAGTGCATTTGTAGCACATCCGAAAGTTGCTGAGGCCGCTGTAGTTGGTTTTCCTCATGATATTAAAGGAAATGCATTATATTGCTATGTTACACTTAATGCTGGTGAAAAACATGATGGCGATTTGGAAAGAGAATTGAAAAATCATTTAGCAAGGACATTAGGTCCAATTTATAGACCCGAAATAATACAATTTGCGCCTGGTTTACCAAAAACTAGATCAGGAAAAATCATGAGAAGAATTTTAAGAAAAATTGCAGCTAATGAACATGATCAGCTTGGTGATACAACAACATTAGCAGATCCAACAGTGGTAAAAAGTTTAGTTAACGAGAGAAAAAACGTTTAAAAATTTATTAATTTTTTAAATTCTTCTCTAACATTATCCCATTTTAGTAT
Source organism: Flavobacteriales bacterium (assembly GCA_002705485.1). Lineage (GTDB taxonomy): Bacteria > Bacteroidota > Bacteroidia > Flavobacteriales > Flavobacteriaceae > MAG-121220-bin8. The sequence continues at coordinate 12,180 of PAGT01000030.1, forward strand.
CATTGAATTTAAAACAATTTTCCTATCTAATGTTTTAAGTTCATCTGCTATCGGGGCCCATTCGTAAAGTGCTAGTGCACTCTTATTAAATGGTAAATCTGTACAATATTTTTTCCAATCTAAGTTATCAAATCTTAATTGAAATTCTTTTTTTGCTTTGACAATTAAATCTGGTGGCATATCGTTTAACTTTTCTTTATCTAAGATTGAATTATAGATATATAAAGCTTGATTTATTTCCTGATAATTTTTTGTTAAATTTAAATAAGATATTGAATATAGAGTCATATCTTGTAAAGCGACTGAATATATATTCCATTTTGCAGTGTTTATAGATCCTAGAAGTTTTTCATCATCAAAGTGCAAGACGTATTTAGTTCCCATCCGAGTTTTTAAATAACCATATAATGTAACTTGCGAAACCCAGGCAGATTTTTTTTGTATATAATTCTCTAGATCTTTCAAATTTCTAATTTTTTTTTTTGGAAGAACGCCTTTAAATAAAGCAAGCAAATAAACTTTAAAATCCTGAAGCCTTATATCTTTTAGATTGAATCTGTATTTTAGCGCCATTTATCTACTTAGAGTTGATTTATATGATAAAAATTCATTAATTTGTAGCATTTTTAGGGGTTCCAATAAATTTCATAATGAGTAAGGTAAATTCTTTTAACCTATAGGGAGGGAAAAAAATGTCAAAACAACAACAACATTGGGAGAAAACTAGAGGTTTGCTTTTTATTACATTAGCAATTTGGTTTGTCTTCTCAATTGGCATCTTTTTCTTCGCGACTGAAATGAACGCTTCAAGCATTAAACCATTTGGATATCCTTTAACGTATTGGTTTACTTGCCAGGGTTCTCTTGGGATCTTTGTAATACTAATTTTCTGGTTTGCAGGAAGACAAGAGAAGATAGATGAAGAGTTTGGTTTCACCGAAAGAGAGGATGACTAATGATAAAAGGTAAATTTATCGACAACTTGCCTAAAATTTATGGAATTTATACAGGGGGTTTCCTTGGTTTTATAATTCTTATGGCAATTGCCGAAGGAGCTGGAATGTCTGCAAAGATGATAGGTATTTTCTTTGTTGCATTTACAGTTTTTATTTATGCACTAATTGGTTACTTATCAAGAACACTTCAAGTAGATGCATATTACGTAGCTGGTAGACAAGTTCCAACAGTTTTTAATGGTATGGCAACTGCAGCAGACTGGATGTCTGGTGCATCATTCGTTGCAATGGCAGGAGGAATTTATTTTAAAGGCTACGGATATATGGCACTTCTAGTTGGATGGACTGGAGGATATGTATTAGTTGCATCTTTATTAGCTCCATACTTAAGGAAATTTGGATGTTACACTGTTCCAGATTTTATTGGTACAAGATATGGAGGAAACTTAGCTAGGTTATCTGCCGTAATCGTTTTAACAGTTGCTTCATTTACTTACGTGACAGCTCAAATAAATGCTACTGGAACTATTGCATCTGTTGCTTTAGATATTCCATTTAATATTGCAGTTTATGTTGGTCTCGCAAGTATATTGATGTGTTCAATGCTTGGAGGAATGAGAGCAGTTACTTGGACACAGGTTGCACAATACATTGTGTTAATTGTAGCTTACTTAATACCTGTATTCTGGATTAGTAACAAGATAGGTGCCGGTTTCTTTCCGCACTTTATGTTAGCTGATGAAGTAGCGAGAATTGCAGAGCTTGAAGGTCAATTTGGATTTGTCAAGAATTCTGCAAGTGACTTGGCTACAGTACCAAAAGGCTTAGCAGGTATAACCAAAGCTCACTCTGATGTTAATACAACACCTTGGAAATTTATTTCATTAGCGGTATGTATGATGGCTGGAACAGCTTCTTTACCACACGTAATGATGAGATATTTCACTACTCCAAGTGTTAAAGCAGCAAGAAGATCTGTAGGTTGGTCATTATTCTTTATTTTCCTACTATACTCTTCTGCTCCAATGTTAGCGACATTATCTAAACTTTCGTTGATGGATCCAAATCTACCAACAGGAATTATAGGTAAATCAATAGCTGATGTTCAAGCAATTGATTGGTACCAAAACTGGAACCAAGCTAACTTGATGTTTGTTAGCGACTTCAATGGTAATGGAACTCTTGAATTAAATGAATTTTTCATGGGTGGTAAAGCCGTTGTATTAGCTACACCAGAGGTTGCTGGATTACCATATGTAATTTCAGGACTAGTTGCTGCCGGAGGTATGGCTGCTGCCATGTCAACTGCTGATGGATTGGTTCTTGCAATTTCAAATGCTTTATCGCATGACATTTACTACAAAATAATTAACCCTAAAGCTGAAACAGCAAAAAGGCTGATCGTAGCTAGGGTCTTACTTGTAATAATTGGTTTTGCTGGAGCAACAATTGCAGCTCTTGAAATTCAAGGTATCCTTGGCTCAGTTATCTGGGCATTTGACTTTGCGATGTCTGGATTGTTCTTCCCACTTGTATTAGGAGTATGGTGGAAAAGAGCAAACGCACCAGGAGCTGTTGCTGGAATGTTGTTAGGACTCGCGTCTGGAACTGCTTATCTAGTTTGGGTAAGAAATGGTGGTGCAGGATTCTGGGGTGTAACTCAACTAACATTCGGAATAGTTGGATCATTAGTCAGCTTAGTTTCAATGGTTGTAGTAAGCTTGTTAACTCAAGCACCGGACTCTGCTACGCAGAAAATGGTCGATGAAGTACGTATACCAAGTGGTAAAACAGTACTTGGCAAACAACATTAAATTAAATTAATTATATTAGGGGCGATTTAAATCGCCCCTTTTTAAAATCAAAATGAGTGCTAACTTTCACCCTCTTATATATATCATTGATTACATTATGGGTCTTATAATGTGGACTTTAATTGGAAGAGTAGCGATGAATATTTTTCAAAAACAGGACTCAGAATTTTTCTTCATGAAAGTTTTTGTTAAAATGACTGATCCATTCATTAAAATGTTCAGATTTATAACACCCTCATTCATAATCACACCCTTGGTCCCTCTATATGTCGCATGGTTTTTTTATATGTTCAGATTTTATCTTATGCCGTATTTAATGGGATATTCAGTTATGGGAATGTTATCTTTTCCACTTGAGAGCGAGATAGCAACTCAAATTTATCAAATTTTTGGTAAAAAATAATTCAAAAAAAAAACAAAAGTTGATACTAGTATTAATAGCTATCAATGAAAAAAATTAAAATTTCTCCATCTATACTGTCAGCTGATTTTAGCCAATTAGCTAATGAAATTAAAAGGCTAGAAAGTGGAGGAGCAGATTTAATACATGTAGATGTTATGGACGGTCATTTTGTACCAAACATAACTATAGGACCACCGGTTATTAAATCACTTAGAGGCATCACCAAACTTCCTTTTGACGTTCACTTAATGATTTCACCTGTTCATGATTACATTAAAAATTTTGCTGAGGCGGGATCAGATATAATTACAATCCACCCTGAAGCTACGAATAATTTAACCGACTCAATAGAATATATAAAAAGTTTTAAAAAGAAAATTGGAGTTTCATTAAATCCAGACTCACCAATTGAATTAATAGAAAAAAATTTAAATAAAATAGATTTAGTTCTAATCATGAGTGTTTTTCCGGGATTTGGAGGACAAAAATTTATACCAAATGTTATTGAAAAAATAAAAAGGTTAAAAAAAATAAAAGAGACAAAAAACTTTAATTATGAAATTGAAGTGGATGGAGGAATCAATTTTTCTAATTATAAAAAAGTTATTGAAGCAGGTGCGGACATTCTTGTGTCAGGAACAACAATTTTTAAAGAGAATAACGGTGATATAAAAAAAAATATTGAAATACTAAGGGTTTTGTAAAATGTATCCAAAATACCCATTCTTAATTTTAGATAAGTTTAGATTTTCTATATTTTCTAAAATAAGAGATATTTATTTAAGTTCATCCTTTTATAATCAAAAGATCTCAAAAATTATTGAAAAAAATTTAGTTTATAAACCCAACCCAAATATTGTTGATTGTATAATTAAATTTAACAAAAAAAAAAATTAATATAGAGGACTTTAGTGTTAGTTATATGTGGGATAAAGAGAATATTAACGATGGAAACTATATAAAATTACATAATTTTTTTTGGTTATTTTCGATAAATCTGAAATCTTCTAACAAAATAATTCAATCAGTTATTGAAGATTGGATTGATAGGAACAAGAATTATAAAAGCCATAACTGGGATTTAGATGTATTGTCTAAAAGAGTGATATCTTTGTTATGTAACTCAAAGATTACATACGAAGATAGTGCATTAAATTATAAAAGAAAATTTAATTTTTTAATCAGAAAGCAAATAAATCATTTAACTTTTCAAATTGAAAAATCAAAATTAGTTGATGATAAAATAATAGGTTGTTCAGCAATTATTTTAGCAGGGTTGTGTTATAATGACGAAGATTACTTAAAATATGGTTTCAAATTATTAAAAAAAATAATTAGTTTTTCTCTTGATAATAATTTTTTTCCAAAATCTAGAAGTGTAAGACAGCTTATATTTTATTTAAAATATTATATTTTTATAAGAGAATTGCTTAAAGATTCTAACCAAGAAATACCCGATTATTTGAATGAAACTATATTTTATTTAGGTCAAGGCTATAAACTGTTATGTCAAAGTATTAATCAAGTAAGCTTATTTAATGGAAACCAAGAGATGAATATTGAAGATTTTAATTCTTATCTAAAAAAAAATGGATATGAATTTAAAGACGATATTAATGAAGCTGGAGGCTATGCACTACTAAAAGATAAAAAAACTTCAATTGTAATGGATTTGGGCAAACCTCCAGAAAAGAAATTTTCACAAAACTATCAATCGGGACCATTGTCATTTGAATTTAATTACTTGGGAAAAAAATTAATATGCAATTCTGGATACTTCCAGAATACTAGACACCAATTAAATATAATTTCAAAATCTACTGTAGCTCAATCGACAGTGATTATAGATAATAGATCGGTTAGTAAATTTAGAAGATATAGTAATGGGATAAAATTAGTCGATAAAAGCTTTAAAATTTTTAATAAAAAAATAAACTTCGATAAAAATAAATGGATATTAGCTGGTTCACATGATGGGTATTATAAAACACATGGAATTATTCATCAACGTGAGATAGAATATTTTCCTAATGATTTTATAATTAGGGGAAATGATTATATTACAAGAAAAAATAGCCTTAACAATCCTGATTTTGAAATAAGATTTCATTTTCATCCTGATGCAAAATTAACAAAAACTATTGATGGAAAAAGTATTCTTATACAATTTGAAAATTCAGGATGGAAATTTATTTGTGAGGATAATATAATAGGTTTGGAAGCTGGCTTATATTTCGGTATAAAAAATTTATACATCGAAAATCAGAACATTTACATCGAAGGGAAGATAAATAATAATAAACATAATGTTTATTGGGAGTTTAAAAAAATCTAATGATTAAGGTTAAAACTGCTTTAATATCTGTTTCAGATAAAACAGACATTTTAAATATTTTAAAATGTTTAAAAAAATTCAATGTAAAAATATTGAGTTCAGGAGGGACATTTAAAAAAATAAAAAAACTAGGGTTTAAATCAACAGAAATTTCGAATTATACTAATTCTCCAGAAATTTTAAGTGGTAGAGTCAAAACTCTTAATCCAAAAATTCATGGAGGTATATTATATGATAGAAATCTGAATTTACATAAAAGAGAAATGAATAAATTCAATTATAGTGGAATTGACCTTGTTATAGTAAATTTTTATCCTTTTGAAAAAGTACTCGAAAGTTCTAATAGTGAAAAAAAGATCATAGAAAATATAGATATTGGAGGTCCCACTTTGGTTAGATCCTCAGCAAAAAATTATAAATATGTTGCCGTTGTATCTTCACAAAAAGAATACAAAGAACTTGAAAATGAGCTTTTGAAATACAAAGGTCATACCTCAGAGGAATTTAGAAAAAAGATGGCACATGAGGCATTTATTAATACAGCATATTATGACTCAAAAGTTAGTAATTATTTTTCAAAATTATTAAATTATAAATTTCCGAATAAAAAAATTATTTCTGCGACTAGAGTCGAAAATCTAAGATATGGTGAAAATCCACATCAAGAGGCTGCAATTTATTCACTAAAGGATAAAAAGTTTATTAATCAAATTCATGGTAGGAAGTTAAGTTATAATAATTATAACGATTTAATTTCTGCTCTATCTATATCTAAAACTTTACCAAAGAATATTGGCACAGTTATTATAAAACATGCAAATCCATGCGGTGTTTCTATTAAAGAAAAAGATTTAGAAAGTTATAAAAATGCACTTAAATGTGATCCTATAAGTGCTTTTGGAGGAGTGGTATCGTTTAATTTTAAGCTTAAAAAAAATTTAGCAATTGAAATAATCAAAAATTTTTATGAAATAGTCATTGCTGATGGGTTTGAAAAATCTGCTCTTCAAATGCTTAAAAAAAAGAAAAATTTAAGAATTATCGACTCGAGTAATTTTGTCCCACAAAATACAGAAGTTTTTAACTCAAATCTTGGTGGATTACTAATCCAAACAAGTGATGATGTTCCATTTCTTTCGAAAGATTTTAGAATAGTATCTAAATTAAAACCTTCAAAAAAAGATTTAAAAGAGTTATTATTTGCATTTCATGTTTGTAAATTTGTAAAATCAAACGCAATAGTTATTTGTAAAGACCTATCAACAATAGGTATTGGATCTGGGCAAACAAGTAGGCTTGATAGTTGCGAAATTGCTGTGAATAAAGTCCATAAGTTTAAAAATAATCAAAATAATGAAAGCACTTACGCTGCTTCGGATGCTTTTTTTCCTTTTACAGATGGAATAGAAAAACTTGTTGTATCTGGAGTTACCTCTGTAATTCAACCCTCTGGATCCATAAGAGATAGGGAAATAATTAAGTTTGCAAATAAGTCTCGTATCAGTCTAATTTTTTCTAAAACAAGACATTTTAAACATTAATTAATCTTATCTATCTTAGCTGCTAAAACAAAATCACTCTCGTGAAGTCCTTTTATTGCATGTGTGAAAATTTTAATTTTTGCATAACCCCAACCAAACCAGATATCTGGGTGGTGACCTTCTACTTCCGCTAAATCTCCAATTTTATTTACAAATTCTTGACTTTTTTTAAAATCTTCAAACTTAAAATCCTTTATTAAATAATAAGCTTTATTATCATCTGTTTTGACATCCCAACCATCTACTTTCTTTAAATATTTGTGTATTTCACTTAAATCAAAACTTGGAATGCCACCTTCACATGGAATACACTTTTTCTCAGATAAATCAGTCATAACGCTCCTTATAATGGAGCGGGCAATGGGACTTGAACCCACGACCTTCTCGTTGGCAACGAGACGCTCTACCACTGAGCTATGCCCGCTTGTTAAAAAACTATTATAGATAGCGGTTTGTAGAAATGCAAGCAATAAGAAAATTATCAAAATTTAATATGAAGTGTGTCGTGAGTGTGTCGGAATTATTTCATAAAGAGACTCCATCGACTGATCTTGGTAATTATGATAAAAATAATAATGAGTATAAATTCATTTTGGATATCAACTACACCAAGAACAGGTTCGATGTGGTTGTATAATGTAACAAGAGAAATTTTAAAACTTTCTAAAATAAATGTTCTTCCAATAAAAATACCAAAAAGTGGCCAAGAGTTTTTTGAAATATTTGAAAAGCAAAGTCTTATTGATCAAAATGACTCAAATAAATATGTATTTAAAATTCATCAGATTTTAAAACCTAACTTACCAAGATCAAAGATTTTAACTACAATTAGAGATCCCAGAGATATTTGTATTTCCTTCAAAGAGTTTATGAAGACTGATTTTGATACAGCTCTGAAAGCTGGTAAATCATTATTAAAATATGAAAAAATTTATAAAACTTATAATAAAGACTATCTTAGATTTTTTAGATATGAAAATATTGAAAATAAACCAATTGAAACTATTTTAGAAATTGCAAATTTTATTGGTTATAAAATTAATTACAAAGATGCAGAAGAAATATCTTTAAAATATAACAAAAAAAAAGTTAAAACCTTAATAAAAAGAAATGATGAAAATTTGCTTTCTAAAATTAAAAATAAAGAAGAGATAGATAAGTCCAGTATTGTATATTTTTCTAAAGATAACTATAGATCTTTTGACACTAATACAGGGTTCCAAACCAATCATATTTCAAATCGTAATTCAGGAGATTGGGAGAAATCTTTTTCATCAAAAGAAAAGGAAATACTTAATTTTGAGTTTAAAAATTTAATTTCTGAGTATAAATTTTAAAAAAATTTTTATGTAAAATTGTGTCGTGAGTGTGTCGAGATTAACTAGGCGTTGAGAAAGACTAAGACTAGCAAGGTTTAAAAACCAAGGACCACCTCGTTGGCAACGAGACGCTCTACCACTGAACTATGCCCGCTTATTTAAAATTCATTATAAACAGCGGTTTTTAGAATTGCAAGCAATAGTTAAAATTGAAATTATATATAAGAAAAAAATTTCAAACTTTTATTAAAAGTAATATTAAGTTTTTTTTGAAGATCTTCACTGAGAATCTTTTTCCAATCATTTTTTGGCCCCAGATGAAAAAAAGGAATACTTTTATAATGATTTTTTGAATTCACTGCTTCTGAAAAACCATAATCTTTTTCATATTGTTTAAGTTTATTAAAAGAAGTTGTTTCGATAGAGTTTTTTAATTTATCTTGAATCACATTTTCATCAATTTTTAAAATATTATTTATAAATTTAATTAAATCTTCAAAAATATAATAAGTTTTATTCAATAGATCTTCATACTTAATTAATTTGATTGGGAAATCATTTTGATTTTTCCATGATAAAAAATTTTTTTCCCATGAACTTATAAATTGAAAATCACTATAATCATTATGTTTTTGTTGATCGTAAATAAATTTTTTTTCACTAATCATAAAATTTAGAGCTTCGTCATAATCTAATTCATAGTGATTTTTTAAGGATGTAATTAAATTACGAGGATCACGTACAATATAAATACAGGCAATTGTATTTTTCTTATTAGTGAAATTATTGCCGTTTATGGAGCTGAGACAACTATGAGTTTTTTTGAATTTAATTTTTTTGTCTTTATTAATCCTTTCTTGAGCCTCAATCCAAAACCTTGAGGTATCAGTTATTACTTCTTTATTATAATTAAATCCCTCAAAGTGGACTTTTTCTGGAAATTGACCTATTTTTTTAATTAATTTTTCTGAAAAAATTCCATCTTGAGAATAATAATAAGAGCTAATTAAAGCTCTAACCCAAGTATTTCCACTTTTAGGATAAGATGCAATCCAAAAAATCATTATAAATTTATTATAGATGAATAATTATTTATTTGTTATTAATTAATTATGAAAAATCTTCCAAAAAAAATACCAATATTTCCATTAAGTAATTTTATAATTTTTCCGAAAACATCAGTGCCTCTGAATATCTTTGAACCAAGATATATAGATATGATTGATGAAAGTATGAAAACAAATAAATTTATTGGTATGATACAGCCTAAAAATGTACAAAATGATGATTCTCTGGAATTATTTAATGTGGGCTGTCTAGGAAAAATAATTAGCTTTAAAGAAACTGAAGATAGAAGATATATAATTGAACTCAAAGGAATTACTAGATTTGAAATTATTAAAGAAATTAAGTCTGAAAAAAAATATCGAGAATGTGAGGTTGATTTCAATAAATTTCACGAAGACTTAGTCGATACGAAAGAAGATTTAAAATTCTCTGATTTAGAATTAATCTTTAAAGATTTAAAATCTGTTTTTGAAAAAAGAGGCTTTTTAATAAATTGGAAAGGTTTGGAAAAACAAAGTCTTGATGAAATAATTAACGCTTTAGCTATGGCTTCACCATTCACTCTTGAAGAGAAGCAAATTCTGTTGGAAACAAAAAATTTTACTAACAGAAAATCAAAGATAGCAGAAATACTTAGTACATATACTTTTGATAATTATAATAATACAACAATTCAATAATTTTATATTTAAATTCCATCATCAGCAAGTTTTGTAAAGAAGTTAGTTATAGATTTATTTTTACCAAAAAACCTAATTATTTTTCCTAATTTATTATTTTTCAAGTTACTTTCTAAATTAAAAAATTCATAAATGAAATCAACTCCACTTGAAAATATATAATTTTTATGTTTTATTTTTTTTTCAAACTCAGAAAATATTGAATTATCAATGTCCAGACCTAAACTTATTCTGCTTTGGATAATTTCATTTAATTGCATTAAATCTCTTATCGACATATTAAATCCCTGTCCTGCAAGAGGATGGATTCTGTGTAAAAGATCTCCAAAAGCCATGATATTATTATGATAATAAGTTCTTAGGTTTGATGAAATAAGTTCAAAATTTTCAACTTTTTCTATTTTTGTAACCCGATATTTCGGATTATATTTTTTTATTAAAGCGACTATCCTAGACTCAGTTAATTTATATCTTTTTTTAACTGAATAGACTATTGATGTCTCAAATTCAGATATTGGTAAAAAAGCTATAGGGCCATACTTTGAAAAAATTTGATATGCTATATTGTTTCTTAAAATTTTTTTGTGTTTAATTATGGATACGTAAGCAATACTTTCGTAATTTTTTTTAGTACTTTTATAAAAAAACTTTTTTGTTAGTAAGTTTTTAGGATCACAATTAATTATAATTTTATAACTATCATCATATAAGATTTTATTTGGTAATATTTTTTTCCTTTTAAAAAATTTATTACCTTTTAAGCTTTTATTAAGTAATTCATATAACTTATAATTTTTGATAATTGAAAACAGTTGTTTATTATTTCTATCAAAATTTAATATTTTTTTATTTTTAAATTTTTCTAAAAAAATTTCAATTTTATCTATTTTCCACAATAATTTCGATATATCTAAAATTTTTTTATTAAAAAATTCTATATTAGTTTTTGTTATGCCTATAGTCCGTGTTTTATTAATTGTTTTGATATCTTCTCTATAAAATAAATCAACAAAGATACCCTCATTGACCAGAGTTTTTGCCAATGCTAAACTTACAAGACCGTCACCAAGTATACCGACTTTCATATTAATTTTTAATTTTAACAATAAAAATTAGATGATACAAAGTGATTAATTTGATTCATCATTTATGAATATAAAAAAAGTGTTTATTACTGCATATGAATTTACTATTAAAAGATTAATAGAAATTTTTGGTTTTATTATTGTTGGATTGAGCATTTTACTCGCGATTGCTTTAATTACATACAACCCAAATGATCCTAATTTTATATTTACTTCAGATACAGAAATTAATAATTTTTTAGGTTTTAAAGGCAGTTTTATCTCAGATTTATTTTTTCAGACAATAGGATTAATATCCTATTTAATACCTATCACTCTAATTTTTACAGGAATTTGTATATTTAGATTTAAAGATCTTTTTATATTAATTGAAAACATATTTTTTTTAATTGTATATTCAATTATTGGTTCTTTATTTTTTGGATATTTTTATTTGAATTCATTCACACTATATATAAATGGAAATGGTGGTTTTGTAGGTACATACCTTAATAAAACTTTTTTAAAAGGATTAATTCAAAATAACGAAAATATCTTTTACTATATCCTTATCATATTTATAATTCTATTTTTTTTATTAAGTATAAATTTTAATCCTAAAAAATTTTTTTCTTTATTTAAAAAATATATTAACTTTGTTTTAAAGAAAAAAGAGAAAAATTATACAAATGAAAAAGAGATTATAAATGAATATATACCCCAAGATGAAATTAAGAACCTAATACAAGAAGATTTACCATTTATTAAAAGTGATAGTCAAACCTTATCAAATAAAATTAAATTTAAATTACCTGAGATAAATTTACTAAAAATCCCATCTAATAAAGAAAAATCTGATTTAGATCAAAATGAAAATTATGATCCTGAATTTTTGGAAAAAATATTATTGGATTTTGGGGTGAATGGTAAAATAAAAAAAGTAAGTAATGGGCCTGTAGTAACTTTAAATGAATTTGAACCAGCAGCAGGTGTAAAAGTTTCTAAAATAATTAACCTTTCTGACGATTTAGCTCGTAATACAAGCTCTGAGTCTGCTAGGATAGCAACCATTCCAGGAAGTAATACTGTAGGCATAGAATTACCTAATCAATCTAGGGAAAATGTTTATTTAAGTGAAATATTAAATAGTCAAAATTTTAAGAAGAAAGATATCAAGCTTCCAATTGCTCTGGGAAAAAATATCTCTGGGGTTCCAGTTATAGGAGATCTTGCTTCAATGCCTCATTTATTAATTGCAGGTACCACTGGATCTGGAAAATCAGTTTGTATAAATACAATAATATTATCTCTGCTTTATAGACATCCTCCAGACAAATGTAAATTTATTCTCATTGACCCTAAAATGCTTGAGTTATCAACATACGAGGGAATACCTCATTTATTATGTCCTGTTATAACTGAAGCAAAAAAAGCAGCCTCTGTACTCGGCTGGGTGGTGAAGGAAATGGAGAGTAGATATAGATTAATGACAAAAGAAGGTGTTAGAAATATAGATAGCTATAATACTAAACACAAATTACCTATGCCCTATATCGTTGTTGTAGTAGATGAAATGTCAGATTTAATGTTAGTTGCTGGTAAAGAAATAGAAAATTATATTCAAAAGTTATCTCAAATGGCTAGAGCAGCTGGAATACATATTATCATGGCCACTCAGAGACCAAGTGTGGATGTTATTACAGGAACAATAAAAGCAAATTTTCCAACTCGTATATCTTTCCAAGTAACATCTAAAATAGATAGTAGAACTATTTTAGGCGAACAAGGAGCAGAACAACTGTTAGGTAAAGGTGATATGCTTTATATGTCTTCAGCTAATAGAATTATCAGGATACACGCACCATTTGTATCTGATGATGAAATTGAAAAAATCAACAATTTTTTAAGCTCACAGGCAGAACCAGATTATGTTGATGAAATTTTAAATTTTGCAGATGAAAAAGAAATCAATGAAAGTTCTAAGAGTCAAAATGATAGAGATGAACTTTATCAATCAGCTCTAGAAATAATTAAGTCTGAAGGTAAAGCATCTACATCATTTTTACAGAGAAAATTACAAATTGGGTATAATAGAGCAGCAAGAATTATTGATATGATGGAAGATGAAGGAATTGTAAGCAAAGCAAATCATGTTGGTAAAAGAGATGTTCTTTAATGATAAAATATTTTTTATCTTTAATAATAATTCTATTTCTTTGTGAAGCAAGAGCTAACGACAAGGAACAAATTATTTTAAAATTTGAAAAAATAGAAAACTTAAGTTTTGATTTTGAACAAAATGTAAATGGAAAAATTGAAGAAGGTAAATGTATTATTAAATATGAAAGAAGAATTTACTGTGAGTATTTACAAAGTAATAATAAAATTTTAGTATCAAATGGTAAATCGATAGTCATTAAAACAAATATTGGAAGTTATTATCGATATTCATTAAATAGTACTCCGTTAAACTTAATTTTAGATAAAAATTTTATTTTAAAAAAGATTAAAAGTCTAAATGAAAAAATAATTGATGATAAATTAATCAAATTCACTCTTAATGAAAATGAATTAAAAGTGGATATTTTTTTTAATAAAAATACTTTTAATTTGACTGGTTGGCAAACTTTAGACATTTATCAAAATTTAATTTTAACTAATATTTATAACGTCAAAATTAATCAAAAAATCGAAGATAATATTTTTAGACTTCCTAAAATGAATTAGTTCAAATAGATAAGGTTTCCTCTTTAAAAACTTTCATTCCCCTGTCTAAGTAATTGCTTAAAGCATTTTTATGATCCAAAGAGCATGTATGAACCCAAATTCTTTTTGGAGCTTTTAAAAAAGATTTTTTTAAAGCAGAATAAAGTAAGAATGATCCTAATTTTTTATTAAGATGCTCCTCTAAAAGACCTAAGTAAGCTATTTCAACTTCATCAACATTTTTATGATAAATTAATTCAAAATATCCAATCATGTTATTAATTTGTTTTAGTATAAATGTATCTACTTTTGAGTCGTTGACATAATCTGTCCATTGAATATCTGTCCAAACCAAACGATCAATCCATCGGTGCTTTTTACCAACATTTTTATAAAAAAATTTGTTTAACTGAAAGTCTGGTGGATTTATTTTTAAGATTTCAAATTCATCAGACGGCTCTCGTGACTCTTTTAATTCTTTAGATGAGTGGATTTCTAAATAATATCTATTTATTTCTGTTTTCACAAAACCATTTTACCAACATTTTCACCGCCAAATAAATGAAAATGNAAATGAGGGACTTCTTGACCACCATGATCACTAATATTAGCTAAAGCTCTATATCCTTTTCCAACTTCGGTTGAAATNCCTAGTATTTTTGCAACTTTGTTTATTCCCTTTAGCAATCCGACCATCTCCTCAGTGGATGCATTTAAACTAAAATCATCTAAATCAATATATTTNCCNTTTGGAATGACTATGGCATGTATTTTTTTTTGTGGATTAATATCGTGAAATGATAGAATAAAATCATCTTCATAAATTTTATTACAAGGTAGCTCCTTTCTTAAAATTTTAGCAAAAATATTGTTATCATCATAAATCATTTTAAAACCTTATTTACTTTTAAAATTTTGGTAATCCTACCACTAATAATATTNGCTTCAACATCCNCACACTGATACTTTAAAGATCTTTTTTTTCTTGCATAATCTCTTAGATTTATACATTGGGTAGTTGTTTTAATAGGAAAACGTTCTATTAATCTAATCTGACCACTCTTGAATATTACAAGTGCAATTATATTTGCTTGTCTTACGATGCCTGCTTTATCTTGTATATCAACAATTTTATTTTTTGCACTTTTTTCAAAGCTACCTATCGTCTGGTAAACTTTAAAAAATCCAAAAACTAATACTAAAATTAAAATTAATTTAATTTTTCCCACTTATTTTATTATCTAATTTTTTTTATCTAANACNGACTTAACAGTGTCTCCCATTACAGATGGATTTTTTGAAATTTCAATTCCACATTCTTTTAAAATTTCTACTTTTTCAATTGCACTTTCTCCATAAGCAGAGACTATTGCCCCTGCATGTCCCATCACTCTACCTTTTGGGGCAGTCAACCCAGCTATGTAAGCTATAACAGGTTTCTTCATATTTTCTTTTGCGAATTCTCCAGCTGCAACTTCTTGTGGTCCACCTATTTCACCTATCATTAATACAGCATCAGTCTCGGAATCTTCTTCAAATTTTTCTATAACATCTCTAAATGAACTTCCATTTATTGGATCTCCTCCAATTCCTACACTAGTAGAAACTCCAATATTTAAGTTTTTTAGTTGTTGTGCAGCCTCATAACCNAGCGTTCCTGATCTACTAATAATACCAATTCTTCCTTGTTTATAAATATGCCCTGGCATAATACCCAACATTGATTGACCTGGACTAATTATTCCAGCACAGTTAGGACCTACTAAGGTCATTTTATCACTTCTNGTNTATCTNCTCATNTATCTTTTAATTCTAATCATNTCNTGNGANGNNATACCATCAACAATNGCAACACATGTTTTNATNCCTGCATCNGCAGCTTCCATNGCNGAGTCNGCNGCAAAAGCTGGNGGAACAAANAAAATTGATGCCGTAGCACCAGTGTGTTTTACTGCATCCTTAACAGTGTTAAATACAGGCAAGTTAAGGTGCTTAGACCCTCCTTTACCAGGGGTAACCCCTCCTACAACACTTGATCCATATTTTATCATTTCTTCAGCATGAAAAGACCCCATTTTTCCAGTGAACCCTTGAATTATAATTTTAGAATTTTTATCAATTAAAACTGTCATGAAT
>PAGT01000031.1 GCA_002705485.1 Flavobacteriales bacterium
TATACATAATTTATACAGGATTTTTTCTTGGAGGTGATTAAGAAAAGAACAATTAACTTAAAAACTCTCATGTCAATGAACATTGTGTTCAATTTTGAAATATACTACTTATTTCTTCTTATGTCGATTAGCTCGACTTCTTTTTTTTCGNTTNTGTGTCGCTACCTTGTGTCTNTTTCTTTTTTTACCACTTGGCATATCNNTNTTTTTANTTATTTCNTTTTACTCCGTCAACAAACACTTTAGCNGGCTTGAAAACAGGNACATGGTGAGCGGGTATTTTNATAGTAGTATTCTTTGAAATATTTCTTCCAGTTTTTTCNGCTCTTTCTTTTACTATGAAACTACCAAAACCTCTGAGGTANACATTTTCGCCAGNGTTTAATGAGNTTTTNATTTCCGTCATTAAATTTTCAACTGTTGCTAGAACTTCGTTTTTTTCTAAACCCAAATTTTCTGAAATTTTAGTTACAAGTTCGGCCTTGGTCATATTCTNAATTTTAATTATGTTTACTTTTTAAGTTGCCAAATATATACATTTATATTAACAATTCATTTCAATANCTATCTAAAATTATAAGGTTTGATTGTAAATAATTTAGAATTTAAAAAAAAATTATTTTCAANTTCTNTAATCNGTTGGTATAANAAAAATAAAAGAGATTTACCTTGGAGAAAAACTAGAGATCCNTATAAAATTTGGCTTTCTGAAATCATNTTACAACAGACAAGAATTNNTACNGGATTACCTTACTATGAAAGGTTTATTGAAAAATATCCCAATGTAATGCTTCTTGCTAGTTCAAGCGAAGATGAGGTTTTGAAAATGTGGGAAGGATTAGGCTATTATTCCAGAGCTAGAAACTTACACAAAACAGCTAAGATTATAGTTGAAGAGTTTGATAGCATATTCCCATCAAACTATGAGACCTTAATCAAACTTCCAGGAATTGGAGACTACACTGCGAGTGCAATTAGTTCTTTCTCAATTAATGAAATTAATCCTGTTGTTGACGGTAATGTCTATAGATTTTTATCCCGCTTAATGGGTTTAAATACACCAATAAATACAGCCAAATCATTGAAAATATTTAAAAAAATTAGTAAGGATTTGATATCAAAAAATAATCCATCTGATTACAACCAAGCAATAATGGATTTTGGTTCTACAGTTTGTAAACCTGTATCACCACTTTGTTTAAGTTGTTTATATAATGATTCATGTTATGCAAGAATAAATCAGAAAGTAAATGAACTTCCTGTAAAAAAATCAATTTTAAAGTTAAAAAACAGGTATTTGAATTTTATTGTATTTATATCTGATTCAAAGAAGGTCTTAATTGAGAAGAGAATGAAAAAAGACATTTGGAAAAATTTATATCAATTTCCGTCTTTTGAATCTAATGGTAAAATGAGTTTATCAAATGCTGTAAATCAAACCGTTATAAAATACCCAGATATCAAAGGTCATGAATTAACATTGTATAATCAAAATGGGGATCAACATAGATTGACTCATCAGAATATTTTTTGTTTTTTTTGGGTAAAACGAGTTTTTGATTCTTCTAAAAATTTTGTTGAAATAAAAAAAATTAATCAATACCCATTTCCNAAACCACTTTTGAATTTCATCAAAAATTACAAGTGGTAATCTTACCTTTTTTTTTATATTTGAAATTAAACCNNAGACATGAGTGGTTCTCTAAATAAAGTTATGTTAATTGGTAATCTCGGAGATGATGTTAAATTACATCATTTTGAAAATGGAGGATGCATTGGAAGATTTCCTCTTGCTACAAATGAGTCATATACTAATAAGGTTTCGGGCGAAAAGGTTTCCTCCACAGAATGGCATAATATTGTGGTAAAGAATAAAGCTGCTGAGATATGTGAAAAATATTTAAAAAAAGGAGATAAAATATATGTCGAAGGAAAAATAAAAACAAGAAAATGGGAGTCTGAGGATGGAACACAAAGATACTCAACTGAAATACATGTAACAGAATTTAATTTTCTAAACCCAAAGAATGATGAGCAACAATCTGATTCAAATCAGAACCAAAGCTTTTCAAAACCTGAATCATTAAAAAATGATTCTGACGATCTCCCATTCTAAATTATATATTTACACTAATTGGATAGTCAAACCTTATTTATTAATATATTTTATTTTTATGTCTATAATCAAGAAATTTTAATAAAATTTTTGATAATATTATTATTACTGATTCTTTCTGCCCTTATCTCTGGATCAGAAGTTGCTTTTTTTTCTCTTACTAGCGCAGATCTGAAAAAAGCGAAACAATCAAAAATCAGGAGTTTAAAGTTAGTTTATGAGTTGAGAAATACACCTAAAAGGTTGTTGGCTTCGCTTTTGGTTTCAAATAATTTTTTAAATATTGCTATCGTTATAATTTTTTCATCTTTTGGAGAATTATTTTATGTTTCGAAATTTCCCTTTTGGTTAAATTTCACTTTTGAGATAATTATTATNACTCTTTTTATTTTGATTTTTGGAGAAATTTTCCCTAAAATTTACGCAAACCGAAGTCCTGTCTCCTTTTCTAAGTTTATGGCATTACCAGTTAATATTCTAGACAAGTATGTTTTATTTTTTTTAACAATCCCNATGAGTTTTATAACTAATCTATTACAAAAGAAACTTGTTTTCAAATCAGCTACTTTATCCATGGATAAGATTTCAGATGCTTTGGACTTAACAGATAAGACTAAAACGACTAAGAAAGAACAAAAAATTTTGAAAGGAATTGTCTCTTTTGGAAGTATTGANACCAAACAAGTTATGAAANATAGAGTAGATGTGTTCAGTATTTCAATTAATACACCTTTTGATCAACTTAAAAAACAAGTTAAACTAATGGGTTACTCAAGGATACCTGTTTATGAAAATAAAATTGATNATGTAATTGGCTTAATATATCTTAAAGATATATTCCCTCACATCAATAAGGATATTTTTGAGTGGAGGAAATTAGTAAGAGAGCCTTATTTTGTGCCTGAAAANAAAAAACTGGATGACCTTCTAAAAGAATTTCAAAAATTGAAAATACATATGGCAATAGTTGTTAATGAATTTGGAGGGAATACAGGTATAATTACAATGGAGGATATTGTTGAAGAAATTGTTGGAGATATAAAACAAGATTTTTTGCAGGAAAATTTTTCTTACANAACTCTTGATGCTTGTAATTTTATTTTTGATGGTAAAACCAACTTACCAGACTTATACAAAGCTTTAAAAATTAAGGATACAAAAATATTTGATAATTTAAAGGGAGAATCAGAAACCATTGCTGGTTTTATNCTTGAACAAATAGGTTATTTCCCCAAACAGGGTTTTGTTATTAAAATTGAAAATATATCAATGAAAGTTTTAGAAACAGAACGAAAAAGAATAAAAAAAATAAAAATTACAATTGAGAGATAAATGTTTAGAACTCTTTTTTTAAGTTTTTTACTTTTTGGATGCGAGGATTACAGTCTTCCAAAGCAAAAAGGTTACTTAGCTCACCAATTTGAATTGCCCTCATATAAAAGAATCAAAACAGATTGTAATCTTTCGTTTACGATAAATAAAAAATCCACAATAAAAATTGATTCAAAATGTAATGCTATCGTTTTTTATCCAAAATTGAAAGCAGAAATTTTTATTNCAAATATTAAAATTAAAGANAATCTAGGGCTTTTGAAATTAGATTTTAATAATAAAGTACAAGAGAACTCAATGTCAATTAGTAAGATAAATGTTAGTGAATTTAATGATTCTTTTAATAGTAAATTTGGCTTTTCGTATTTTTTTGAAGGAAATGCTCCCTCAAATATCCAATTTTATGTNACAGATTCTGTGTCAAATTTTTTAGTAGGTTCATTGTATTTTAAAACAAAACCTAATTATGATTCANTATTTCCTTCAATCTATTTCATAGAAAATGACATAAAAAAAATTGTAGAAACTTTAAGATGGAAATAATCTTGTGAATAATTACAACAAAAAATGGATATATCTCTTTATTTTATCTATTATATGGGGAAGTTCTTACATTTTAATTAAAAAAAGTCTTGAAGGTTTAACCCCTTTGCAAGTTGGTAGTTTGAGGGTTGTTTTTACCACTTTAACTTTATTGATTATAGGCTATCCAACAATCAAAAAAGTTCCAAAAAANAAATGGAAATGGATTATTTTAACNGGATATATTGGTTCTTTTTTTCCTTCATTTTTATTTGCATTTGCTCAAACTGAAATTGATAGTGGAATTACAGCAATTTTAAATTCATTGACACCACTTGCAACACTTGTTATTGGTTTGTGTTTTTTCAAGTTGATAATTAATAAGAAGCAAGTTTCCGGAATAATAATTGGACTGATTGGTTCAGGTCTTTTGGTTTTAGAAAGTTCTTCGATTAATCCGGAACAAAACTATTTTTTTGTTGGATTAATTTTATTGGCTTCTACATTCTATGCCATTTCTTTAAACATGCTAAAAGCACATTTACAAGACGTTTCACCAGTAGCAATTGCTTTAGGTAATTTTTTATGCATATTACCTCCTTCAATTTTGGTTTTATTTTTTTCAGGATTTGAAAATATTAATTTTTCAGTAAAACAAGTTCAAATTTCTATTGTTTATGTANTAATTCTTTCAATAGTGGGAAGTGCATTTGCTAANATTGTGTTCAATAAANTGGTGCAAATTTCATCTCCAATTTTTGCATCATCTATAACTTACACTTTNCCTGTTGTTGCNTTGATTTGGGGAGTTTTGGATGGTGAAGTAATGAATATTAATCAAATATTAGCGGCTTTAATAATTCTTTTAGGTGTGTANTTGTCAAATAAAAAATCTAATTAGAGGTCTTAATTTTTTTACCATATTGGTCATAAGTTTCCAAGGGAATTAATTTCCCATCAAAGGTTATGTTTTTTAATTTATCTTTAATTTCAGATCCTTTTCCAGTAACTACGATTTGCCCTTGNTCTAAATTAAAATATTTTTTTGCTACTCTTAAAATATCATTTTTTGTAACTTTTTCAATATTACNTAAGTATGATTTATAAAAGTCTAAAGGAAGATCTTGAGTTTTGATATTTAAAGCATAATTGGCAATTGTACNAGGACTTTCAGAGTTCAGAACAAAATTACCAGCATATTTAATTTTGACATTTTTCAATTCCTCATCTTTNACTGGAATTTCTCTAATTTTTTTTATTTCTTTAAGTAGCACNATTACGGCACTATCAGTCACCTGAAACCTTGTAGAAGTGTACGCTCTAAATCTTGACTTTGTGTATTTGCTTGTTCCTAAACTTGACCTGGCAGAGTAGGTGTAGCCTTTAACTTCTCTCAATTGTTTTTCCAATCTATCTTCAGGGGCACCTCCTAAGATTTTATTTGCTATAATAACAGGAAAATAGTCAGGGTCATTCATTTTTAAACTTATTTTATTTTGAAATACTATCTCGGACTGAATTGCATTTGGGACATCAACAAAATGAATTTTGAGTTTATTGGGTTCGGGTGCAGAGTTCCAATTTTTATTTGATTCAGTTTTCTTTTTCCAATTTTTAAACAACTTAATCACTAATTTTTTTACCTCTTCAGCCTTAAAATCTCCAATTATTATTAAATATGCATTGTTGGGTATCAAATTTTGGTTGTAGAACACTCTTACATCCTCCAAATTCACGTTATTGATAGTTTTTTCAGTAACGTACTTTCCGCTGGGATGATTTTTTCCAAAACTTAAAACTCTCTCAACTCTTCTAGCAATTTGAGTTACACTTTTAGAATTAGAATTTATAATTTCAATGATTTTATTTTTTTCATTTTCAAATTCTTTTTTCCTAAACTTAGCACTGATGATTGCATCTGCCATCATTTCTAGAACCTCTTTAAAATATTTTGATAAAGAATTTACAAATGCTCCACCTGCACTTACACTGAAACTTGCACCCAAAAAATCTATTTTTTGAGTTAGTTTACCATTTTTAAAATTTTTTGTTTCTTTTCCAAGAAGAGCAGAGGTCATGGAATAAGTTCCGTTTTTTTCATCTCCAGGAAAAGGTTTGTTATCCAAAATTAATCTTGCAGTAACTTGAGGCAGTTTATTGTTTTCAACAAGTAAAACCTTTAAGCCATTTTCTAGTTCAAACTCTATTGGATCTCCAATTTCTATGCTTGGGGGTGGACCAGCTTTAGGAATTAAAGTTCTATCAATTTGCGATTGACAAAACAAGGTCATGAAAAAAAACAATAATGTTGGAATATTTTTTTTAATCATTTGTTGACTTTTCTGGTAAATAATCTAGCTCCACTCTTTGATTCGTGTTTAAGTATTTTTTAGCAACTTGACGGATGTCCTCTCTAGAAATTTCTTTATACAAATTAATTTCGTTGTTGATTAAATTTACATTTCCATACAACAGATGATATTTTGCCAATGAGTTTGCGATCCCCTCCATGTTAGAATTTCTAGAAACAAATGATGTTTCTAACATGTTTTGAATTTTTTTATAAGACTTTTTAGATATTAATTTTGTTTTTAATTTTTCGATTTCAATATCAATTTCATATTGAATTTTAGAAAAGTTTGATTCACCTAAAGGCAATGCCCCAATCATGTAAAAGCCATACTCTTCGAAGGCAATGTTAGATGCAAAAACTTCAATAGCGATTTTCTTATCATCAATTAGTTTACTGTACAAAACAGAACTTCCACCATCACTAAGGTATGTAGATATTAGATCCAAAACCCTTGAATCTTTTGTTTTCATTGATGGAGTTCTGTAAGCTAAAATTTTAGCAGGGATTTGAATATTTTTATCATAAGCTATTCTGTATTTCGTTTTTTTAATTGGAGATTCTATCGAAAGATTTCTTACTACATCTTTTCCTTTTGGAATATCACCAAAATATTTTCTAACCAATTTCTTGGTAACATCTAATGAAATATCACCAGCTACTACTAAAACAGCATTATTTGGCACATGAAATCTTTTGTTGAAGTCAAGAAAATCATTTAACTCCGCTGAATTCAGGTGTTCTATTTCACCAATAACTGTTCTACCATATGGATGAATTTCAAAAATTTCCTCTTGAACATAATCCATCAGCTTAGCATATGGTCCATTTTCTCCCATCCTTTTTTCCTCTTTAACTACTTCCCTTTGAACATCGATTCCACTTTGACTAATAATTGGATGTAACATTCTTTCTGACTCTAGCCAAAGTGATAATTCAAGATTGTTGGAGGGAAAAACATTATAATAATATGTTCTATCAGCTGAAGTATTTGCATTGTACCATCCTCCACTGGTATTTACTAAATTCCCCCATTCACCCTTACCAATATTTTTAGTGCCATCAAAGAGTAAATGTTCAAAAAAATGTGCAAATCCTGTTTTGTCACTGCTTTCATCTTTAGCTCCGATGTGATACATTACTGCTGTGGTAATTACTGGAGCAGAATTATCTTGGTGAATAATAACATCTAAACCATTTTCTAAAGTATACTTTTCAAATTCGACTGATTGTGAGAAAATTTTTAGACTTATCGAGATAAAAATCAAATATATTGTTTTATGTAAATTCATTAATAAAAATCTTATTAAACAAATCTAGAAAAATATAATTGTAGTATTAAATTAGAATTTCAAAAAAACAGTAATTTTTATAAATTATGATATAATTTTAAAATAATTGTTATATATGATCAATCCTTGTATATTTGCAGACGTTTTTATCAAAATACTATGTATGCTATAGTTGACATCGCGGGATCACAATTTAAGGTTGAAAAAGACCAAAAAGTTTTTGTTAACAGAATTGAAGGTAAGGAGGGTAGTAAGGTTCAGTTCGATAATGTTTTGATGTTAGACAACTCAGGTAAACTGTCTATTGGAGCTCCTCATCTTAAAGGGGCGTCTGTTGAGGCCAAAATCATTAAGCATCTTAAAGACGACAAGGTTATTGTTTTCAAAAAGAAAAGAAGAAAAGGATACAAAGTAAAAAACGGACATCGTCAACTATTAACCCAAATTGTTGTTGAAAAAATCAATGAGAAAGGATCCAATGCACAGAGCAAAACTCAGTCAGAGCAGCTAAAGGACCCTAAAAATGATACTAAATCTGTTACTAAATCAGCTGCTAAGAAACCAGCTGTTAAGAAACCAGCTGTTAAGAAACCAGCAGCTAAGAAACCAGCTGTTAAGAAACCAGCTGCTAAGAAACCAGCTGCTAAGAAACCAACTACTAAATAAAATTTATCAATTATGGCTCACAAAAAAGGTGTAGGTAGCTCAAAGAACGGAAGAGAATCAGAATCGAAACGACTTGGTGTAAAAATTTTTGGAGGTCAGTCTGCTATTGCGGGAAATATTATAGTTAGACAGAGAGGTACTGCCCACAAAGCTGGTAAAAANGTTTATGTTAGTAAAGACCACACTCTTCATGCTAGTATTGACGGTGTTGTCAAATTTTCTAAGAAAAAAGACAATAAATCTTACGTTTCTATTCTCCCACACAACTCATAATTTCCTTCACAGAATTTTTTTCAAATTAATTTCTTTAATATATTGAACTGTGGCCTTATTTCGATTACCAGAGTTTGAACAAAATGCCAGTTTTTGGTGTATTGATGAATCCGAAAAGGAGTTAATAAACAAATTAAGCCTTTCCGTTTATTTTCGACAAAAGTTTGAAACAATAAAATCTACTCAGCAAAGAAAACAGTTCCTAGCTGTACACATGATTTTAAAATCAATTCAAATCGATCAAAATTCTCTGTCCTATAACCAAAATGGAAAACCAATTTTAAATAATGGACAATATATTTCAATAAGTCATTCTCACGATTATTGTGGAGTTGCCATTGGTGAATCAAAATTGGGTTTGGATATTGAAAAATTAAGACCAAAAATTTTTAATATTTCATCAAAGTTTTTACACAAGAAAGAGGTGCCGTTAATTAAAAAAATGAATATTGAAAACCTCACTAAAGTTTGGACAATAAAAGAATCAGTTTTCAAAGCTTTTGGACATACAGGTCTTAGTTTTAAAGACAATATCAAAATTATAAAAACAGATAATGAATTCCTCAATGCTTCAGTTGAAATTAATTTTGAAAATAAAATTGAAACTTACANAGTTGACATAACAACTTTTTCGCAATACATTTGTTCAATNGCATCAAAAATGAATTAATATGAAAATATCAGTAGAATTGACACTAACTCCTCTTGGAACTGATTTTGAAAAAATTATTAAAGATTTTATAAAGAAATTACGTAAATCTGATTTAAAAGTGATTGAAACCCCTCTAAGTACACAGGTATATGGGGATTATGATGATGTCATGAATTTTTTAAGTAAAAATACCTATGAATCTTTTCAAAAGTGTGATAACATAATTATGAATATGAAAATTTTTAAATCTGACCGTAGTCGCTATGTACCAACTTTTTAATTCGTTATTTGAGCAATATTCTCAATATGAGACTTTTGATATAGCTTTGGAAATGTTTGCAGTTCTATTTGGACTACTAAGTGTTTGGTTTTCAAAAAACAANAACATANTAGTATACCCCACAGGAATGATATCTACTGCAATTTTCGTTTACCTTCTTTACAAATGGTTTTTGTTAGGTGATATGATTATAAACGGATATTTTTTCTTTATGAGTATATATGGGTGGTTCATTTGGTCAAGAAAAAAAAATAATGTGTTCACTCCAATCTCACATCTTAACTATAATGAAATTANAATCTCAATTTATATATTTTTTACATCGCTTCTGACAGTTTATTTNGTATATGTTTATTTTGATAAATGGGATTCATTAACAGCATACATTGATAATTTAACAACCGCGATTTTTTTTGTTGGGATGTGGTTGATGGCCAATAGAAAAATAGAAAATTGGTTTTTTTGGATAATGGGCGATATAATATCTGTTCCGCTNTATTTTTACAAAGGCTTAACTTTTACAAGTTTACAATATCTTATTTTTACATTTATTGCTATTTCTGGATATTATTCATGGAAAAAAATCTTAAACAAGTCAAGTCAGATTGCATAAAGGTTGTTCTTTATGGTCCAGAGTCTAGTGGTAAAACCACTATAACTAAAAAATTATCAGAGCATTACAATTGTTTGTGGGTAAAAGAATACGCAAGAGACTTTTTACAAAAAAAATGGGATACTGAAAAAAAAATCTGTGAATTACAAGATATTATTCCTATTGCAAAAGGTCAAATGGAACTTGAAAACCGGTTGGTTAAGAAATCCTCTAAAATAATTATTTGTGATACAGATCTCTTAGAAACCATGGTGTATTCAGAGACATATTTTGATGGNTATTGTGANNCTAATTTAAAAAACTNCGCAATAAATAATACATATTCTTTATACCTTCTTACCAATATTGATATTCCTTGGGTAAAAGATGATTTAAGNGACAGNCCCAAAAAAAGAGAAGAAATGTTTGAANCCTTTGAAAAGGCATTGATTAAGAACAAAAAACCGTACGTATTAATTTCTGGAAATTTAGANCAAAGAATAAAAATAGCAATTAATGAAATTGATAAGTTAATTTAAAAACTATTTAATTATCTTTGACTAANAAATGGGGTGCTACGGCTGAGATTATACCCAATGAACCTGCCACGTAATTGTGGAGAGGGAAATTGAATTCCTAAAGACGTCATTCCACANAATTTATTTNTATGAAATATATATTTTCTATACTGACTNTTTTATTATTTTTTTTTAGTTTCTCTCAAGAAATTGCNTTGGANTCTNTTCAAGGAACTGAGCAAAAGTTAAATGAGGTTATAGTGAGCTCTATTAGAGTTAAATATACCTCNCCCTTTACACATTCAAATGTTTCCAAAGAAGAGTTATCAAAAAGAAATCTTGGGCAAGACTTACCGATTTTACTGAATTATTTACCCTCAGTAGTTACAACTTCTGATGCTGGAGCTGGTATAGGATACACTGGCATTAGAATAAGAGGAATTAGCGCACAATCAACCAACATTACAATCAATGGAATACCATTTAATGATGCCGAATCGCATGGAACCTACTGGGTTAATCTTCCCGACTTTAGCTCATCTGTTGAAAGTTTACAAGTTCAGAGAGGGGTTGGAACTTCAACCAATGGCTCTGGTGCTTTTGGATCCAGCATAAATATACTAACTGATGGAATTTCTGAGGACCCATATGCTGAAATATCAAATTCATTTGGAAGTTATGACTCAAGAAAACATACTGTTAAGTTTAGCTCTGGCCTTCTAAATGACTCTTTTGAAATAAGTGGACGTTTGTCCAAGATTGATTCTGATGGTTATGTAGATAGGGCTTTTTCAGATTTAAAGTCTTACTTTTTACAAGGAGCTTACAAGAGAGGAAACACATTTTTAAAGGCTCTTGCTTTTGGTGGTCATGAAAAAACATATCAAGCATGGGATGGATTATCAAAAGAGCAAATCAAAGAAAATAGAAGACAAAATCCTTTAACTTATGAAAATGAAATTGATAACTACAAGCAGGATCATTATCAGATGCATTTGAATCAAAAGATAGATTCAAAGTGGTCAACAAATATCGGCCTTAATTATACATATGGTAGGGGTTATTTTGAACAATTTAGAGAGGATGATGACATATCCACCTATGCAGGAATTGTAGCCTCAGATTTGGATGCTAGTGGAAATGCATTAGGAACTTCAGATTTGATTCGAAGAAGGTGGCTGGACAATAATTTTTATGTTTTAAATACCACACTCAATTATGTGAGCAGTAAATTAAACATGAACTTTAGTAGTTACTATAGCTCATATTCTGGTGACCACTACGGAGAAGTGATTTGGGCTCGTCAAATAGGTCCTAATAACTCAATTCGTGATGAGTACTACAGAGGAAATGGAAAAAAAACAGAATGGAGTTTATTTGNAAAATCTTCTTATCTGCTAAATGATGCTTTAGAGATTTTTGGAGATTTACAGTTTAGAAAANTANGTTATNAAACNACTGGNTTNACATCAGACTTGGTAAATATGCTAGTTGACCAAACTTATGATTTTTTTAATCCAAAAATTGGTCTCTCGTATGAGTTCAATTTAAATTCAAATTTGTTTTTTTCTTACTCAAAAGCAAACAGAGAACCAAGCAGAAGTGATTATGAAAACAACCCTAACATAAAAGCTGAAAAATTAAATGATTTTGAGCTGGGTTGGAGATATCGTAAAGATGGGTTGAAGTTTAATGCAAANGTTTATTACATGNTGTATGATGAGCAACTAATTTTGACTGGTGCTTTGGATGATGTNGGAACNCCGATTCGAACCAATAGTGGACAGAGTTATCGGTTTGGATTGGAGTTAGACGGTGGATACAAGTTTTCTGAAAGTTTTTTATTGAACGCTAATATGACACTAAGTTCAAACAAGAACAAGGAAATTATATCCATGGTTGATGGCGCATTGTATAATTATGGGAAGACGAATATTTCCTTTTCTCCAAGTTTGATAGGATCAAATTCAATTACATATAAACCATCTGAAAAAACAACTTTGACTTTTTTCTCTAAATATGTGGGTTCTCAATACATGGGTAATACAGATGCAATCAATTCAAAGCTCGAAAGTTATTTTATTAATGATTTGAATTTCGGATTTATTATTAATTCAAACAAAACGTTCGAATCAGTAATTTTATCTGGAATGGTAAATAATATTTTCGATAAAGAATATCTGTCTAATGGTTATTATTATACCTATGATGATACGTGGTCTAACCCTGGGAAAACTAAAACTTTGGATGGAGCAGGATATTATCCACAGGCAACAAGAAATTTTTTAGTTGGATTAACATTTAAATTTTAATATTTTTTATATAATNTTGTATTGTGAAATTCTTCTCNAGTATTTTTCTANTACTAATTCTGAATCTACCAGCTGCTGTTGGGCTTTTACATCTACTTGAAGACCATCACAATCATTGTGAAGACCAATCATTACATTTCCACAAGATTGAATTAGAATGTTCAACATGCGATTATCTAAGAATTGTATCAGATAATGAATTATATAAAAATGATTTATTATTTAGCTTTTTTGAAAAAAAATATATATTCGAGGACTTANTTTACAACGAGATTTCTGAAAATTTTATTGAACTTNATAATTCACGTGGTCCACCACAAAGCTAAATTTCATCTTTAAAAATTAGCTTAAAAATTATAAATAAATAAAATTAAACATTCAAATAATGAAAAAATTACAATTACTAGCCGTTATGGCTACACTATTTTTTATATCCTGTTCTGATGATCATGATGAAGCAGCTTACAATCATGAACAAGAAGTTTTCACAACAATGACAATTACTTTGGTTCCAAGTGACGGGTCATCAAATATTATTTTACAAACTGAGGATTTAGATGTCGATGGGCCAAATGCTCCAGCAATCACAGTTTCTGGAAAATTGAAAGCTTCTAACACATATACTGGAAGTATTAAATGGTATAACAAAACAGAAACTCCTATGNAAGAGTTGACTNCTGAGATTGTTGAGGAAAAAGACGAACATCAAATCTTTTACACCATAGGCTCTGGTTTGNCAATGACTGTTACTGACCTCAGCAAAGACTCAAAAGGAAATGATTTTGGTCATACCTTCTCAATCAAGAGTTTATCAGCAGGCTCTGGTAAATTTACAGTTACTCTTATTCATGAACCAACCAAACCGAATGGTGGAAATCTATCGACGGCCGNTGGTGCAACGGATATTGCAGCTACATTTGATCTAGTTGTCGAATAAAATTATTATTATCGANGGCCGCTAAATAAAAAAGGCGGCCTTCATTGATAAAGTTTTTGTAAATTTGCAAATCGAAATTACATATGAAAAAAATAATTATCGAGTTGTTTTTTTTTTTGCTTTTTTAAATCTATACCATAGCTTTTGTATCCAATAAATGAGAATCATTTCATTATTATTTNTTNTNTTTTTTAACANAGNNNTTNTACAATCTCAGCAATGTGATTTCTCTTTCAGTGGTTATGTAATTAATTCAAAAGATTCCTTTCCCTTAAAAAATGCGACCATACAAATTCAAGGAATTAGTGAAATTGTGGAAACCAATTCGGAGGGATATTTTGAGTTTCAATCGCTTTGTCGCAAGAATTACTCTGTAATCATTTCACATCCAAACGGTAAAACAAAACTTATTTCAGTTAATTTGGATCAAAGCATCCAAAANACAATTGAACTCGAATATCAAATTAATGAGCTCGATGAAGTTATTGTTGAGGGAGAAACAAATTTAAAATCNANAACAATTTTTGAAAATAAAATTTCTGATCAAATAATTGATGATAATTCATCATCAACCTTNGGAGATCTTNTAAAAAATATTAGTGGAGTTTCATCAATTAATACTGGAAANTCCATTATNAAACCAATAATAAATGGACTTTATGGTAGTCGNGTAGACGTCCTTAATAATGAAGTAAATTTACAAGATCAACAATGGGGTATNGANCANGCNCCNAANNTNGANNTAAATTCGGCNGCTAANATTTCGGTAATNAAAGGNGCAGGAGCCCTTAAATACAGTGGAAGTGCTATAGGAGGTATTGTAATCGCCGAGCCTCCAAAAGTTTTTTTAAAAGACAGTTTATATGGTAAAACAGTTGTTACTGGTGGAACAAATGGTAGGGGAGGATCAGTCTCAACAAGACTAACAAGAAGTTTTGAAAATGGGTGGTTCACATCTTTACAAGGAACCTATAAAAGGTTTGGTGATTTTGAAACCCCAGATTATGTGCTAAGTAATAGTGGATTAATTGATCAAAGTGTTTCATTTCAGTTGGGACTCAATCGATTAAAT
>PAGT01000032.1 GCA_002705485.1 Flavobacteriales bacterium
TTCTTTGAAAATAATAGTATTATCTATCTGTACCCATTGTTTGTAGGATCAGACTCTAATAATTTTGGATTTCTTAAAATTTCATTCAAAGGAATAGGGTATTTAACATGCTTTGCTTTGATGTTAGTAGGACCATTATTCCATTTTCTATAAGTNGTATTTTTGACAGTCTCTAACAAGATACCCCATCTAATCAAATCAACTCTTCTGTGTTGCTCNGCNCATAATTCCCATTTTCTTTCATCATACATTGANGTTCTNAAAGTTNCNTGTGTNTTACCAGACCATGGNTTNTCAGGTTCAAAAGCTCTNTCTCTTACTTTATTNACATATTGATAAGCATTNGCNGGNCCATTGAGCTCNTTCTCAGATTCAGCNGCCATCAAATAAATNTCNGCNAGCCTAATAAATACNATNTTTTCAGGNTGNGAACTNCGAAGTGANTGAACTTGATCTAAGTTTTGTAANTTNTTNAAATAAGGGAATTTTAATTCGATCCCNTCATAATGAGTCATAATCGTTGCATCATATCTCAAATCTCCATCCTCCCANGTTGATNTCTTTGCCAAANCNGGTANNGGAACTTCTGCNCCNTAACCAGTAAAAGCATGATTATTNGCTTTTAGTTTAGCCTTCAAAGCNTTTTTTTGNTTNTTATTTTTTGGCTCATCNCNAAGTCTTGGATTGAACTCATTGGTCATGTTATTGGCATTTCCATANGTTCCCATACCAGATCCTGATGCACCNGCNANNTCAACCCACANNATGTGCTCAGGTTTTACTTGAGTACTTGGTGTTGTTGCTGCCCAATTGTATACATCCTCAAATTTATCCATTAATCTGTGAGGAGAATTGTCTATTATATTTTTTGAAGCAGCCAAACAATCAGCCCACTCACTGTCCATTAAGTGATATTTTGCTTTTAATGCCATTGCTGCCCATTTAGTCATTCTACCAAGCTCACTACTTGAATAAGTGCTTGGTAACAGTCCAAAAGCTTTCACCAAATCTGCTTTCATATCAGTTCTAATTGTAGCCATTGGAGTTCTTGGTAATTGTGACAACTCATCACTAGATAATAATTTTCTAAAGTAGGGTACATCACCAAATTGGTTGGTCAAGTCATAATATCCGAACGCCCTTAAGGTTAATAATTCACCTACAGACTGGTCACGAAAGGATTGAGAAAGTTTATCGTTTCCTTCAATACCCTCAATAGCAGAATTAGCATTTCTGATCAGGTTGTAAATTGCATTCCATATTCTTTGACCATCATAAATTCCTTCATCAAATGTGTAGTTGTGTAATTCTTTCCAGATATTTCTACTTGCGCTCAGTTCGTCCGTTCCAAATTGATACGGTGCAGCTCTCCAACGGGTTCGATTGTAATCTCCAGCTTTCAGATTTGCGTAGACACCATTTACTGCCATTACCGCTTCAGCCTCACTATTGTAAAANGTTTNAGGAGACAATCCTTCTCTAAAATCTTCTTCCAAATATTCTTCACATCCAATTGTGAAAGAAAATAATAGTAAAAGGATACCAAAATTTAAAAGGTTTAATTTCATTGTTTTCATAATTTATAAATTTAATTTAAGTCCAACTGTAAAAGATGTAGTGTAAGGATAGGCATCTTCCGCTGCCCCAAGTTCNAAGGCACTGGAACCATAATTACTTTGCTCAGGATCACCCCATCCAAATTTAGTTAAAAGAGCCAGATTGTTTCCAGAAACATAGAGCNTGGCGCTGTCAAAGATTTTAGGTTTTGGATCAAAATCATATGAAAGTGTAACGTTTGATAATCTCAAAAATGAACCATCGATTACATTATATGAATTGTTCAACTGAAAAGAACCGGCATTTACACCTGCCCTTGGTATATCAGATGTAGGATTCGTTGGTGTCCAACGATCTTTCACAGCAGGTAAAACCATAACATCACCTCCTCTTCCAAATATTCCTGTTTGCATCGATGCATCAAATATTTCACCTCCGTATGATCCATTGATAAAGAAGTCTAAAGTGAAATTTTTGTAAGTCAAAGTATTTCTCAAACCACCATAAAGATCAGGCTGAGAACTACCTTGAACAACCATATCCAAATCATTGATTACTCCGTTTTTATCCACATCTTCATATCTAGGACTACCTAAGAAAGATGATCCAAAAACACCATCAGCATCAATTTCAGCTTTTGTTTTGTAAGTACCTAAATAATTTAAACCCATCATTACAGGGCCNGGNTGTCCAGGNACCAATCTAAATGCAGAACCTCCTGCTCCATGATTTGGTGATCTNAAATCAATATATTCTTCAGCTCCAAGATTCAAAACTTTATTTTTATTTCTAGAAATTGTAAATGTAGAGTTCCAACTAAAATCGTCTTTTTGAATGTTTATTGAACTTAGTGAAGCTTCAAAACCAACATTTTCGATTTCACCAACATTTTCAAGTCTNGATCCACCTGCTGTTCCAGGNAGGGGCTTTGCTAATANTAAGTCTTTTGTTTGTTTGTTATAGTAGTCAACTTCAAGATTAACTTTGTTATCCAAAAAACCCATCTCAAATCCAATGTCTGTTTGATATGTTTTTTCCCAAGTCAAATTTTTACTTGGAAGNCTATTGATCATAACAGCATTTTGAATTTGATCGTTAAAGAAAATTGTATAAGTTGAAAATTTTTCAAGTGAATTGTAAGTTGGNACTCCTTGTTCACCAACAACCCCATAACTAGCTCTTAACTTAAAGTTACTAATTGTACTCTGACCGCTCATGAAATCTTCCTGATCAACTCTCCATGCCACACCTGCAGAGGGGAAAAAAGCAAATTTACTGCCTTGCTCAAAAACTGAAGAACCATCCTCCCTACCAACAAGGGTTAATAAATATTTGTCTTTGTAACTATAATTAATCCTTGCTAAAATGGAAGTAAAAGTTCTTTGGTTGTATCCTGAACTTACTTGGTGTTTTGTAGGATCGGAACCGAGTGACAAATTATTAAACGAAACTACGTCATTAGGAAACCCTTCAGCACGAGCACTATTNGTTTCTATTGCATTTTTTTGCATCGTAAAACCAGCCAAAACTGTTAAACGGTTGTCACCATACTCCGTTTCATATGTAAGCGTATTCTCATTTAGTATACTTTTATAGACCTCATTTGCAATGTCGGCTCTACCTCCNGTTCCAGCTAACCTTCTCGCTGGAATGATATTNCCTAAATAATCATTCATTTTGAGAAAATTCATGTTTACTCCAACTGTAGATCTTAATGTTAGTCCTGGAATTGGATCAAACTCAACATAGGCATTAGAAACCAAATTTGTTATTCTGTTGTGATTCACTTCNTGATTNATTCTNGCAACAGGATTTTCCTCNGTACTNGAGCTGTANGGGTTGATTCCAGTNTATGTNCCNTCCTCATTNTATACTTTTCTTGTNGGAAGAATTCTCATGTACAANTGATCTAGATTAACTTTATTCGCTTCTACTTTTCTATCAGTCAANTTAAGACGAACTCCAGTTCTAAAATTTTCATTTAAATCNGTGTCGAAATTTATTCTCAAATTATTTCTGTTGATTCCACTTGCTNTGATTACACCATCCTCTACGTATTTATTAAATGAAATATAATAATTNGATTTTTTTGAGTTTCCGCTNACTGTTACATCAGTGTTAGAAACCAAACCGTCTCTTAGAACNAAGCCTTTCCAATCGGTTGGAACCATTGACTGATAATCTGGATACGGTACAGCCAATGAGGTGTCATTGGCTCCATAACCATCAGCTCCAGGCACGAAAGTTACTGCTTCGTTCCAATATTCAGCATAGGTATTGAGATCAGCTGTTTGCGGCATTCTAGTAACTTTTGAAAAAGTTGTGTAATGATTGACTGAAACATTAACAGTTCCTTCTTTACTGGCTTTTCCGCTTTTGGTATTTATAAGAATTACACCTGCAGCCCCTCTTGTACCATAAATTGCCAAAGAACTTGCATCTTTTAAGACTTGGATAGACTCGATATCATTCACATTTAGGTTCGAAAGATTGTATCCTGTCCCAGCGATGAATCCATCAATTACATAAAGTGGTGTATTATTACCATTAATTGAGCTAACCCCTCTAATCCTAATTGCAGCACCAACACCAGGTTCACCACTAACTCGAGTGACTTCAACACCAGCAGCTTGACCTTGAAGTAAGTTATCGACCCTGGAAACTGGTTTGTTTTCAATAGCATCGCCCTTAATTTGTGAAATGGATGAAACAAGATCTTTTTTTCGAACACCACCATATCCAGTTACAATAACCTCTTCTAAATTGGCAATATCTTCTTGCATAACTATTTCCATGGTCGAAGATGCGCTTACTGCTTGAGATAAATAACCTACATAAGAAAATATAATCACAGCATCATCTTGAACAGACAATTGGAAGTTTCCATCAAAGTCTGAAACAGTTCCATTTGTTGTACCTTTTTCAATAATACTAACACCCGGAAGCAGGTTTCCACTAAAATCTGATACTGTACCTTGAATCATTTGCTGAGAAAAAACAAATGAGGAATAGCAAGAGAAAATTAGAAGAAAAAGTAATTTAATTTTTGTTGTTTTCATAATATTTTTTATTAATTCTTCAATTAATTATTTCCGAAAAATATAAAAAATATTTGATTAAATCAGTAATTAGGCAAAAAACAAGCATTATTTTTTATAAAAAATGAAAGAAAAAGATAATAAATTATGAAATTCTTGATTTTATCTAAAAAATTTAAAAAAAATTTTAATGATTTACGAAATCTATTTCGAATATTTTAATTAGTTATAGGCTTAATCAAAAATGAATAACTTTTATTGCCTGGTTCTATCATATATTTTGGTAATGGTCTTGCTCCCCAACTATTGTCACCTCCGACACCCATTTGTTTAAGATCTATATTAACACTAATAAAATTTCGCTTTGGTAGATCAATTGGTTTTCGCTGTTTTTTAACCATTCTCTTCCTTGCACTTCCAGTTTCTCCAGGTTTTTTTTCCATTACACCGTCATCAAAATCTTCAATAGTATTGTTGTGAGCGCTAAAAGAAATAAACGGATCCCCAAAAATTTTCAATCCAACACCTTTTTCATCTTTTAACTCAACCCATTTAACATCTGTCCTGTATCCATTTTCCTGAGGCCTAGAATATTCATATCCAAGATCCTCAACATTCAAATTGTAGATTCCTTGGTATGCTGAACTTTTTCTATCAATGTAGTTTTCGTGAGGACCGCGGCCATACCAGGTCACATTTTTGAATTTTTTTGGTATTTGAATATTCATGCCGAATCTAGGCATTTCAGCATCTTGAAGATTTCCACCATAACTGAAGTCATTTTGTACTTTTAATTCGCCATGACCATTTATCATAAATACTGTTTTGTATGATGATGAAATATTATCCAAGTCATAAGCCACATTGACAACCACATTATTTTCGATTACTTCGTAATCAATACTGGATAAATTTCTTTTGTGTGATGATATTTTCCATTCATTAGATCTAAGAGGTAAATTGTTTCCATAATCATTATCAATTGGTGCTCTCCAAAAATTTAAGTAGGGTGCATTATCTATATACTCTACTCCCCCAACGATGTAGTTTTCTAAATTTCCATTAGCTTTATTAAAAACAAGCTTTACCTTATNATTTGAAATTTTTAAGAATTTATCTTCGTCAACAACATTAAGCTCTTTATTGGATTTTGATAAAAGATTCCTTGAATAAGTTTTTTTTATTTCAAGTTGTTCACTGTGCAATGGATGATCAGAGGGTATCAAGTTTTTTTCATCAATTTGATATGTATTTATATTTAAATAGATGTCAGAATCTATTTCTTGATCATAGATTTTACTTAATAATTCTTTTGAAAACGGAATTTTAATAATTTTAGAGCCTTGAGGGCTTAAATCAATATTTAAACTTTTAGATTCAATAATTTTTCCGTCCATCAAAATTTTAAATTTAAAATCAAAAGAACCCAGATCTGTGAAAAAATAGAGATTGTCTACTTTAACTACAATATCAGAGGAATTTTTAACAAGTGAAAATTTAACATCCTGATAAACTTTTTTTATCTCGGCCATTGCTGGATGAAAGGTTCTGTCTGGATTAACCAAACCATTCATACAAAAATTGGTGTCATTATGATATTGTGAAGGAGAGAAATCACCTCCGTATTTCCAATATTTTTTTCCCTCAGAGTTGAATGCAGCTAGTCCTTGATCCACAAAATCCCATATAAAACCTCCTTGCATTTGTCTTTCCTTGTAAACCATATCCCACAAATCAGAAATGTTCCCATTACTGTTTCCCATTGCATGTGAATATTCAAGCCAAATAAATGGTCGATCAGAAAATTTCCCCAAGTATTCCTTATTTATGTCTTTCATTCTTGCATACATCCATCCCAAAACATCAGTGTGAGGTTTTAAATTGATATTGTTTTTTCTTTGTTTGAAATGTTCAGATGTTCGTTCATAAATTGTAAGCCTCGAANTGTCAAACTCTTTNATCCAATCGTACCCTTTTACAAAAACAGGCCCGTCTCCTGCCTCATTTCCTAAAGACCACATTAAAATTGAGGGATGATTTTTATCTCTTTCAACCATTCTAATCCACCTATCCATATGCATACTATCAAATTCAGGCTTGAACGCTGGAGTATTTTCTTTTTCATAACCAAAGCCGTGAGATTCTACATTAGCTTCATCTATGACATAGATTCCGTATTTATCACAAAGCTCATACCAATAGGGNTCATTGGGATAGTGTGAAGTCCTCACAGAATTAATGTTNTTNTGTTTCATTATTTCTATGTCCTTTAACATTGACTCNTTGGAAACCACATGTCCNTTAAACTCATCGTGCTCATGTCGATTAACACCTTTAAATAAGATTGGTTGATTATTAAGATATACTAGGCCTCTTTTGAGTTCAATTTTTCTAAAACCGACATGTTGACCAATTGACTCAAGTTCTTTACCATCTTTAAAGGATGTTATAGTCAGATAATACAAGTTTGGTTTCTCGGCACTCCATAGTTCTGGATTCTTGATTTCATCATTTAAGTTGAATCTTAAAAAAGAATTGGCATTGACTTCAGATTCGCTTTGACTAGTGCTGANTAACTTACTGTTTTTATCATATAATTTAGAAATAACTTTTACTTTACTGTCAATCTCACTGTAATTTTTTATATCAACCTCAATATCGACTGAAGATTCATTTAAATCCTTATTAAGTTGAGTTTTAACAAAAAAATCTCTTATGGCTTGTTTTGGTTGTGCGTATAAAAAAACATCTCTCTCAANACCACTTAATCTCCAAAAATCTTGATCTTCTATATAGGTTCCATCNGACCATCTTATTACCTGAACCATAATGGAGTTCTTACCTTTTTTTAAGTATTTGGTAATTTTAAATTCAGCTGGNGTTTTNCTACCCTCAGAATAACCTACTTTATTTCCATTGATCCACAAATAAAATGCAGAATTAACACCTCCAAAATGAATAAAAATTTCTTTGGATCTCCATTTAGGATCAATTTTAAATTGTCTATGATAAATTCCAATTGGGTTGTAATCCTTGGGCATAAATGGTGGGTCAATTTCGTATGGGTAAACAATATTTGTATAAACAGGAAAATCTTTAGTGTGAAATTGCCAATTGGATGGTACCGGTATTTTATTCCATTTTTTGATTACATTTTTATTTTTAAAAAAACCGTTAGGAACAAGATCTATTTTATCATAAAGTTTGAAATCCCATTCCCCATTCAAAGATTTATGCAAATCATTGTTAGAAAGAACTCTATTTAGCAATTCTTTCTCAGAGCTAAATGGATAAAAAGTAGAATGCGGCTCTTCTGTATTTAGTGAAAAAATGGATAAATCTTCCCACTCCCGTTTCTGTCCATTTGAGATTAAAAAACCTATGAGAAAAAACAAACATGTTAATTTTATTTTGTGCATTTGGATTAAATATTTTACTAAACTTACATAAAAAAATAATTTTAATTGACTTTGTAAATGATTGAATAGAGATCAATATTACATGTTTTTAAATATTTAGTATATTGAAATTTTAATGTGGATTTTTATGAAATTAACTAAACTCATTTTTATATACTTACTCACTTTAACTTTAATAAACTGTGACAAAAATGATTTAAATAAAGATGAGAAACCAAATATACTATGGCTTGTAACGGAGGATAATTCTACTCACTACATGAGTTTATATAACAAGGGGGGAGCTAAAATGCCAGCAATTTCGGCACTTGCTAAAAATGGTATTGTTTTTAATAATGCTTTTTCCAATGCACCTGTTTGTTCCGTAGCAAGAAGTACAATAATTACTGGAGCTTATGCTCCAAGAATTGGTACACAATATCACAGGAAAATGAAGAGGGTTCAACTTCCTGAACAAATTAAGCCCCTTCCAACATACCTATCAAAACACGGTTACTACACGACTAATAATTCAAAAGAAGACTACAACTTTGTAAAAGAAAATAAGATTTGGGATGAGTCATCTGGCAAAGCATCTTACAAAAACAGAAAAAAAGATCAGCCATTCTTTCATGTTCAAAATTATCATAACACTCACGAGGGTAGTCTTCATTTCAATGAAGCTCAATTAAAAAAAGGATTGGAATCAAATAATCTCGACTCAATTAGTCCATTTCCCTACCATCCNGACTCACCTACATTTAGATANACTCAACATTTATATTACAAGCATCACAGTGATGTTGACAAAGAAATCGGTAAATTTTTATTTGAGCTTGAAGACGAAGGTTTGATGGAAAATACTATTATATTTTATTATGGTGACCATGGTGGTGTATTACCAAGAAGTAAGGGCTACTTATATGAAACCGGACTCAATATTCCACTGGTAGTATATATTCCAGAAAAGTGGAAACACCTAAATCCATTTGAAGCCGGTACCAGAACATCAACTTTTGTTGATTTTGTTGATTTGGTTCCTACTGTTTTGTCATTAGCGGGAATCAAACTACCAAATTCTTTAGACGGAACTCCCTTTTTAGGACAAAATGTAAATAAGGTTAATCTAGAAAAAAAGGACATAACCTATGGATATGCTGATAGATTTGATGAAAAATATGATTTCGTTCGNTCTGTTCGAAAAGGTGAATTCAAATATATCAGAAACTACCAACCTTTTAATGTGGATGGGCTTTACAATTTTTACCGATATAAAATGTTAGCTTACAAAGAATGGTACAAATTGTACAATGATGGAAAATTAAACGATATTCAAAGTCAATTTTTTGAACCCAAAAAACCAGAAGCTCTATATAATATTATTGATGATCCTTTTGAAACAAAAAATTTAGCTAAGGAAAAAAACTACAAAGAACAATTGTTAGATATGAGAAAAGAATTGAAAACCCATTTAATTTCAATTAATGATCTCAGTTTTATCCCTGAGCCTCATTTTATTGAAAATGGTTTGAATGATGTGGAAGCTTACTCAAAAAAAAATAAAGAATTGATTAAAAAGCTAATTGATATTTCTGATTTNAGTTTAAATGAATATCAAAATGTAGCCTCCTCAATTANAGATGCTTTAAATGATGATAATCCATGGATTAGATACTGGGGTTTAATTTCATGTTCTTCATTTGGATTGNAAGCAATCGAAAATTTATCTCAAATAAATAATTTATTTGAAACAGATCCTGAAAATTTGGTTAAGATCAGAGCTGCAGAGTATATGTTGTTAAATAATAAAAAAGTTGATCAAGAAAAAATTAATAGCTTATTAAAAAGTGCAAAATCAGAAACTGAAGCCAATCTNATGTTAAACACTTTGGCTTTAATNAAAACCAAAGATCCAAGATTCAAATTACAGCTCAATAAAGAAGAATTTCCAGCAAGCTGGCTGCCCCCAGTTAGAGAACAAAACGCGCTTGTTAACAGGAGAATGAATTACTTAACAAACAATGAATAAAATATCAACAAAAATTATTATTATTTCTCTTTTAACTATTTTGATTTCTTGTCAAAACAAAAATATTAAAGATGGGAAACCAAATATTATTTTAATCGTTGCAGACGATTTGGGTTGGTCTGATGTTTCCTATATGGGTTCAAGTTTTTATGAAACTCCAAATATTGATGAACTTTCTAAAAATGGAATGACGTTTTTAAACGGATATGCTTCTTCTGCAAATTGCGCACCTAGCAGAGCTACAATGTTAACTGGAAAATATCATCCCTACCACGGAATTTACACAGTAAGAAACTCTGATAGAGGAAATCGTAAAACNAGAAAAATCATTCCCATTGAAACAAAAACTAAACTTGAACTAAATCATTTTATATTACCAGAAATGCTTAAATCTAAAGGATATGTTAATGGTCATTTTGGAAAATGGCACATGGGACCTAAAGGGNATTATCCCGAAGATATGGGATTTGACATTAATGTAGGNGGGAACGAAAACGGTGGACCAGGTGGTTATTTCCCACCATACCCTAGTGTTAATAAGAATTTAAAAATGGACCAAAACGAAGANTATTTAACTGATCGATTAGGAACTGAGGTGGTTAAATTTATCGAGAAAAATAAAGAGAACCGATTTTTTGCATATGTACCTTTTTACTCTGTACACACGCCCATACAATCTAAACCAGACTACGAAATTAAATATAAAAAGAAGAAAAGTGATGATTTTCATAATAGAGCTGATTATGCAGGAATGATACAATCATTGGATGAAAATATTGGTAAAATATTAAATAAAATCAAAGAACTTAATTTGGAAAACAATACACTAATTATTTTTACATCTGACAANGGAGGAATAAGATCCATTTCAAATCAACATCCTCTGCGAGCTGGTAAGGGTTCCTATTATGAAGGGGGAATAAGAGTTCCTTTAGTTATTTGCTGGCCCGGTGAAATAAAGTCTGGATCTAAATCATATGAAAGAGTAAGTAACATTGACTTTTACCCAACTTTAAAAAAAATANTTGGTTATGACAAGGAAATAGATTTNGATGGAGAAGACCTTACTTTGATTTTTGAGGAAAAACAACTAAAAGAAAGAGAATTATATTTTCACTTTCCAATCTACTTGGANCCCTACAATGTTCATAAGGATAGTGGAACTGATCCTTTATTTAGAACAAGACCTGGATCTGTAATTATCAAGGATGATTGGAAGTTACATAAATATTACGAAGACAATAAAATTGAATTATATAATCTTCTTAATGATGTTTCTGAAACTACTAATTTGATTGAAACAAAAAAAGAAAAAGCAAAAGAGCTTCTGGAAGATTTAGACAATTGGCTTAAAGTTAAAAACGCACCGCTTCCCACAAAATTAAACCCTCTGTATGACCGTAAATATGTTGATAGTTTAATGTATTTAATTCAAAAAAATAAAGTTTTCGGAAAGGTTAATAAAAATGAGTCAAGAAGTGATCTTAATCCTTTTTAAATTAATATTCAAACCTGTCGGGGTTTAATTTATTATATTGATCATTAGCCATCAAACCCAGGAAAATAGGGTCTCTTAATGAAGCATTCCAAATTTGGAACTTATTAATTAAACTATCATAAATCTTATTGTTTTTTTTCAAATTACTAGTTTCTGAAACTTCCTTTTTCAAATTGTAAAGTGCATTAACTTGTTTATTGTTTATGAATTTATAGTCACCTGATCTGGTTGCAGAACCCTGAACTCTCAAGTTTGGATCATTTTGCATTAAATTGTTTCTCCAAAACAAATAATCGTGAGGATCTTTTTTATTGTCTCCCTTNATAAAAGGAATAAGACTAACTCCGTGTAATTCATTTTTAGATTTAACATTTGGGGAAGTAATAGCTTTTAATGTGGCAAAAATATCCAATGAAATTACAGGCTTATCAAATACCTGACCCCCCTCAATTTCATTGGGCCACTGCATTAAGAAAGGGACACGAATCCCTCCCTCAAATAAATCACCTTTTTTTCCTCTAAGTTGTCCATTGTCTGAGTCTCCCTTTAGCCTTCCACCATTGTCAGACAAAAAGTAAATTATCGTATTTTCATATATACCTTTAGCTTTNAGTTTTGAAATAATATCTCCAACACCGTCATCAACTGCGCTAACCATTGCAGCATAAGTTTTTCTGTTTATTTCTTTTATATGATCATATCTTTTGAGATATTCTTTAGTAGCTTGAAGAGGACCATGAGGAGCATTATAAGCTAAATAAATAAAAAAAGGAACATTTGCATTTCTATCGATAAAATCAACGGTTTCTCTGGAAAGTGCATCAGTTAAATATTCTTTTTCATCGATTCTTTTATTATTTCTGAGTAGCTTGGTTCGATATGCATCAAATTGGCTTTTAACCTTAGTTTCATCTTCCAAATCCCACTCATTGGGAAAATATCTATGGCCACCAGTTAAAAAACCAAAAAATTCATCAAATCCTCTTTTTAGAGGTNTTAAACTTTCATGAGCACCCAAATGCCATTTTCCGACTGCAAATGTCCTATAATTTGAAGTTTTTAACATGTCTGCCATTGTTTGTTCACTNAGCGGAAGACCCATTTTCGGATCTTTAGGAGCAAATAAAGGATTCTTTCCAAAACCAAAAGAATCTTGATATCTGCCAGTCATTAAGCCTGCTCTGCTGGGGCCACAAACCGGATAGGAAACATATCCGTTAGAGAAGACTACTCCGTTATTTGCTAATTCATCAATGTTTGGTGTAACAATATCTTTTGACCCATTAAATCCAACATCAGCATAACCTAAATCGTCAGTCAAGATTAAAATTATATTTGGTTTTGGGTTAATTTTTTCAAAACCTAAAAACTGATTTATTAGAAAAAAAATCAATAGTAAAATAAATTTCATTTTTATTTAAAATATGCGTTTAAGCTAAAGTTATATTAATTAATTTAAAAGAGTTGCCTAACAAACTAAAATTCAATTAAAAATTATATTTTTATGTATAACAAACAACAAAATAAGTTTTGATATGAAAAGAATCGGTTTTACCAGATCAATCCTACTGTTATTCATCATTGTGTCTTTTAGTTGCAATGGTGTTGATAAGAAAAGTAGTAAACCAAACGTAGTTCTTATTTATTTAGATGATCTAGGTTATGGAGATGTTAGTTCATACGAATTAGGAACTCTTGAAACACCAAATATGGACAAAATTGCAAATGGTGGTATAAGATTCAC
The DNA here is from genome assembly GCA_002705485.1 of Flavobacteriales bacterium. Lineage (GTDB taxonomy): Bacteria > Bacteroidota > Bacteroidia > Flavobacteriales > Flavobacteriaceae > MAG-121220-bin8. The sequence goes on from PAGT01000032.1 coordinate 13,265, forward strand.
TAATGGATACGCAAGTTCAGCGACTTGCAGCCCAAGTAGATATGCACTAATGACGGGAACATACCCCTGGAGAAATAAAAGAGCTAAGATCATAACAGGTGGAAATTTGATTATAGACCAAACTGAAATGACTTTACCAAAAATGTTTAAATCAATGGGCTATCAAACAGGANTTGTAGGAAAATGGCACTTAGGACTTGGAAAAGATGGACCAGTTAACTACAATAGTTTAATTAGTCCTGGACCAAATGAGGTTGGCTTTGACCACTCATATATTATGGCGGATACACAAGATAGAGTTCCAACTGTATATATTGAAAATGGTAATGTAGTTAATTTAGATCCAAATGATCCGATAGAAATTAATTTTGGAGATGATGATTATGGATTACCAAGTGGAACAAAAAATCCTGAGCTGCTAACTATGAAATGGCATCATGGTCATAACAAAGCAATTGTCAATGGTGTTCCAAGAATAGGATACATGAAAGGAGGTGAAAAAGCAAAATGGAGCGATATTGATATGGCAGATGAATTTATAAATAAAGCAAAAGAATATTTAGATACTGTCAAGGATAAACCTTTTTTCCTGTTTTACTCACTTCAACAACCACATGTTCCAAGAACACCTCACCCCAGATTCGTTGGAACCTCAGGTATGGGACCAAGAGGAGATGTCATTAAAGAGGCTGATTGGTGTATTGGAGAAATGTATAATTACCTTGAAGAAAACGGTATTTTAGAAAATACTATCATCATAATTTCTAGTGACAATGGACCTGTTTTAAATGATGGCTATTATGACGATGCTGTTGAAAAATTGGGAGACCACACGCCTGCAGGAAATTTAAGGGGAGGAAAATACAGTTTATATGAAGCTGGAACAAGAGTCCCATTTATAACTTACTGGAAAGGTAAAATCAAACCACAAGTTTCAAACGAAATTGTTACTCAAATTGATTTCTTAAANTCATTTTCATCACTATTAGGATCTGATATAAAATCTAATGATGGTGTTGATTTGTCCAGTGTGTTTTTTAAGAATTTTGGTAAAGGACGGGATGAACTAGTTATTCAGGCTACATCAAGAACTGCATTCAGAAAAAATAATTGGGTAATGATTCCTCCTTACAATTTAATAGCTGTAAACCCTAGAGTTAATATTGAATTAGGTAACTCAAAAGATTATTTATTATTCAATCTGGATGATGATATATCTCAACAAACTAATTTATCAAAAAGTAATCCTGATAAATTGAATGAAATGATTGTTAGGTATGAGGAAATTTTAGGTAAAAACAGAAANGAAGCTGAAGAGCTTGAACTTGAGTAATATTTATGCAAGTTTTAGTAACAGGGGGATTAGGTTATATAGGCTCTCACACTAGTGTTTTATTGTTAGAAAAAGGATATGATTTAGTAATTGTTGATGATCTTTCTAACTCTAATGAAAAAGTTCTCATAAACATCAATAAAATCACAGGAAAGAATCCAATTTTTGAAAAAATTGATTTAAAAGATAAAGATTCCGTATCTCAACTTTTTAAAAATTATGATTTTGATGGAATAATTCATTTCGCCGCTCATAAATCTGTGAATGAAAGCGTGAACTACCCAAAAAAATATTTTGAAAATAATGTTGGATCACTAGAAAATATTATTAGTGAAATTAAATTGATTAAGAAACCAATGAACTTTATTTTTAGCTCAAGTTGCACTGTTTATGGACAAGCTGATTCAATGCCAATAAATGAAAGTTTTAAATTAAAAAAAGCAGAATCTCCCTATGGTCAATCTAAAAAAGAATGTGAAGAAATTCTCGAAACTCATCATAAATCAGATCATCCCTTTAAAAACATTACGCTGAGATATTTTAATCCCATTGGCGCACATCCTACCGCTNTAATTGGGGAACTTCCACTCGGCACACCTGAAAATCTTGTTCCATACATTACACAAACTGCGATCGGAAAAAGAGATTATTTAACTGTTTTTGGTAATGATTATAATACCAAAGATGGAACATGCATAAGAGATTACATCCATATTATGGATTTAGCACATGCACATATTTCTTGTTTAGAGAACCTAATGAAAGTTGATNACGATAATTTTTTTAAAGTCTATAATGTTGGTAGTGGCAAGGGAACTTCAGTTTTGGAGTTAATCAATCTTTTTGAAAATGTTAATCAAATAAAATTAAATTATAGAATTGGAAAAAGGAGAGCTGGGGATATAGTTATTGCATATGCAGATACCTCTAAGATAAAAAATGAGTTAAATTGGGAAACAAAACACAGTTTGGAAAATGCATTAAAAACAGCATGGAATTGGCAATTGAATATTAATTAAAATGAATACAAATATTAAAGTTAAATCTCCNGGAAGAATTAATTTAATTGGAGAGCATATTGATTACAATGGTGGTCATGTTTTACCTGCAGCGATTGACTTAAATATTAATTTTTATNTAAAAAGAAACTTTACAAAATTCTGTAATATTGAATCAGTTGGATTTGGTAAATTTTCATTTGACATTAATGAATTAAAAATTGAATCAAAACAATGGAAAAATTACCTTATCGGCGTTATACAAGAAATAAAAAAAGNAAACAACAATATAGAAGGTTTCGACTGTAAAATTGAAAGTAAAATTCCCAGTGGCGGTGGAATTAGTTCATCAGCAGCTCTTGAATGCGGGTTAGCTATGGGTTTAAATGAACTTTTTGAATTAAATATTGAAAAAATTGATATCGTAAAAATTTGCAGAAATGCTGAACATAATTTTGTAGGCACAAAATGTGGGATCATGGATCAATTTTCTGTTGTCTTTGGAAAAAAGAATAAGTTGATTTTTCTAAATTGTAAAACATTAAATTATAGTTTGGTTAATGCTGTTTTTGACCCCTATTCAATAATTCTTCTGAACACAAATATTTCCCACAATCTTGCTGAAAGTGAATACAACAAAAGAAGGAAACAGTGCGAAACAGCATTAAAAATCATTAATTCAAAAAATTATAATTTCAAAGATATTTGTGAAATACCATTAATAACTTTAAAAACTTTTAAAGATATACTCAATGCAGAATTGTATGAAAAAGTTGAATATGCAATTTATGAAAACCAAAGAACTATCGAAGCTGCCAAATCAATTGAAAACAGTGAATTGGAAACTTTTGGTAAACTAATGTATGAATCGCACANAGGATTAAGTGAAAAATATAAGGTTAGCTGTAAAGAACTTGATTTCTTAGTTGAACTGTTTGAAAAAGATGAAAATGTTATCGGATCAAGAATGATGGGAGGTGGATTTGGTGGTTCAACCATTAACTTGGTAAAAACAAGTTATGTTAAAGAATTCCTTGAAATCGCAAAAAATGAATATTTAAAATCTTTTAAAAGAAGTTTATCTTCCATTGTTACATCCATATCAAATGGCGTGGAAATTCAATGATTATTATGATAAAAAATAAATCACACTATAGAAAAAATATTTTAACTGGTGAATGGGTGCTAGTTAGCCCCAACAGAATTAAAAGACCATGGCAAGGTGAAGTAAACAAGGCTGAAATTACAGAATCGAAGACATACGATCCAAATTGCTACCTATGCCCTGGAAATACTAGAGTGAATGGGGAAAAAAATGACAACTATAGCTCTACATACAGCTTTATTAATGATTACTCTTCACTAGTAATCGATCAAATTGATGAACATTTAACAGAAGGTTTACTTGAGGCTAAAAGTGAAAAAGGAATTTGTAAAGTAGTTTGTTACTCACCCAACCACTCCCAAACAATGTCAAAAATGAATGTCAGTGAAATAAAGTCAGTTATAAATTTATGGCGTAAAGAATACAAATCATTAGGATCATTGGAGGAAATCAATCATGTTCAAATTTTTGAAAATAAAGGAGAAATGATGGGTTGTTCAAATCCACATCCACACGGTCAGATCTGGGCGCAAGAAACTATTCCTAATATTGTAAATAAAAAAGATATTTTTCAGAAAAAATTCTTTTCTAAAGAAAATATAAGCTTATTAAAAACCTATATTGATCAAGAACTTTCAATCGGTGATAGAATTGTCGTTGAAAATAATTCATTTGTAAGTCTAGTTCCATTTTGGGCAACTTGGCCCTTTGAGATAATGATTGCTCCAAAAAAACATAAGAAATCAATTTTAGATCTTACAGATNTTGAGATAAATGATTATGCTGAAATTTTACAAAAACAATGTTTTAAATATGATAATTTGTTCAAATGCTCATTTCCGTATTCAATGGGTATCCACCAATGTCCAACAAATAAGAAAAAAAATAAGCACTGGCATATGCATATGTCGTTCTACCCTCCGTTACTCAGATCTTCAAAAATCAAAAAATTCATGGTTGGTTATGAAATGTTTGCTGGACCTCAAAGAGATATTACACCAGAAGATGCAGCAGATAGACTGAGAAAATGTTAAAAAAAGCCTACATCAGGAATGTTTTGTATAAACTCTAGTTAAAACAAGATTAAGGCTAACATACTGATCAAGAATCCATAATGGCGCGCTTTAGCAGAAATGACTCACCTTTTATAAAAAAATTCGCGTTGAGTTTATCAAAAAAATTGATGTAGGCAATAAGTTATTATTTAAATGAACGTTTATAAATCCAAGGCTTCATTAATAGATTGGTTTATTTTTTCTATTCTCTCGACTATTTTTGAACTACTTTTTTCTTCATGTATATTCTCTTGCTCGTTCTGGGTTGCAAGTTGTAAAGCACACATAGCTAGCACATCTTGCTTATCTTTTACAGCATAATTTTCCTCATAATGTCTAATCATTATCTCTATTTTTTTTGAAGCCGCTCTGAGACCTTCTTCTTGCTCAGAGGGAACATTCAAAGGATATATTCTGTTTGCAATTGTTAATTTAATTTTTTGCATTTTGTAAATTTACGAACTCAAATTCATTATGCACTTATCCAATTCTTTAATCATTTTATTAATCCTTCCTTTGGTTAAAGATTTATCTTTATTACCCAGGAAAGTACTGGCAATTTTTAAAGATTCATACCTCTTTCTGTAATCACTCAATTCATTTGTTTGCTCTGAAATCTTTAATTTTTTTTTTTTCAAGTCCTGACTGATTTCAAAATTTTCTTCTTTCAATTTAATCACTAACATTTTCAGCTTTTCTACATTTGACTCTAGCAAATCAAGATTTTTTAATGATTCAGACATATTGTTATACAATCTTTTTCAAATTTAATATTAGTTATATTTATAAACAAGTTGGATTTGAATTAAAAAAAATAATTTGTAATTATGTTATTGTGATTAAATTAAAAAAATCAAAAGTTCTAATAATTATTTTTATTTTTTTTCAATTTGCTAACAAAGCACAGGATAGATATCCTCTAGATTACTTTTCCGATCCCCTAGAAACAGAAAAGATATTGAACGGTAATTTTGGAGAATCAAGATCTGCACATTTTCATTCAGGAATTGATTTTAAGACTCAATTTAAAGAAGGATTAAACGTTTACAGCTCAGCTGAGGGTTATATAAGTAGAATTAGCATCAAACACGGTGGATTTGGAAAAGCTCTATATATTAATCACCCAAACGGATATACGACTGTTTATGCACACTTAAAAAACTTTAGTAACAAAATAGAGAATTACATAAAGAAATTGCAATATGAAAAAAAAACTTATCAGATTGAACATTATCCCAAAAAAAATAGTTTAAAAATTTTAAAAAATGAAAATATAGGGAATTCTGGAAACACTGGATCATCTGCAGGACCACACCTTCACTACGAGATTAGAAAAACATCAAATCAAAAACCATTGAACCCTCAATTATTTAATTTTGAAATTAAAGATACTCGAAGACCAACAATGTCCTCATTATATTTCTACAAGGTGGATGATTCAAACAGGTTGAGTGACCCTGTAAAGCTTAGTACTACAAAAATTAATGACAGTACATATTTTTCAGAAAAAGTATTTAGTAATGGTAAAATTGGCTTTGGAATTTCAGGGTTTGATAGACAAGATTTAGCAGCCAACAGAAATGGTATTTATAAATACGAAACTTACTATAACAATAAGAAGAGTATTGAATTTAAATTCGATTCCTTTTTTTTTGAAGAGTCTATTAAAATTAAGACTTTAATCGATTATAAATTCTTTGTAAAAAATAAAAAAAGAATAATAAAACTATTTGTTGATAGTGGAAATGATTTAACAATTTACTCAGGGAATGAAAATGGTTACATAAACGTAGAGGAGGACTCCACTGAATACATAATTAAATTGTCAGATCTTAAAAAAAACAACCTTTATATCAAGATACCAATCAACAAAGGAAATTCTAAAAGGGATATAAATTATAGTAATGAATATGAGTTCGAAACATTAGTTAAAAACAAACTGGATTATAATTTTGAATTTGATAATTCGAAAATTAGAATTCCTAAAAATACATTTTTAAAAGACGTTAATATTGAATTAGAAAACACTGACGATTCATTAAAAATAAAAAACCCTTACATACCTGTTTTTAAAAACATTTCAATTGAATTCGAAAATAAGCATTCTGAAAAAGGAAATTATTTAGCCAAAATGGATCATGAAATGAAAGAGTCCTTTGCCTCATCTACTTTAGACAAAAAAAATTATTTTGTATTAAAAACAAAAAATCTTGGAACTTATTTTATAAAAAAAGATACGATTCCTCCAAAGTTAAAACTTCTTAATTTTAAAAATAAGGACTGGATTAGCAATAAAGAAAATATAGTATTTAAAATTCATGATGATGAAACTGGAATCAAAAATTATAATGTTGAAATTAATGGTAAATGGATGCTATTTGAGTATGAATACAAAAAAAACGAACTTAAGTATAAGTTTGATTCATTTTTTGAAAATAAAGTTGAAAATAAAATGAAAGTAATTGTTGAAGATATGGTAGGGAATATTACGGAACAAAAATTTAAGTTTTATAAAAAGTAATCACTTATTTATAAAATCTCTGAGTGTTTCAATCACAAAATCAATCTCTTCCTTTGTATTGTACTTTGAAAAAGAAAATCGAATCGAAGGTTTTTTTAAATCATCTTCACATAATATTTCAGAAAGAACATGAGATCCTTTGTTACTTCCAGATTGACATGCGCTTCCTTTGGAACAAGCTATTCCTTTTAAATCTAAATTGAAGTCGAGTAATACTGATTTCTCATTCAATACAGGAAGACATAAATTTAAGATTGTTGAGCTAGTTCTATTACAATCATCACAATTTGCATTAAACTTTACATCAGGAATATTTTTTTTTATTTTTTCAATAAAATATTTTTTTAAATTCAAAACATATGCATTGTCATTAGAAAAATTTTCATAAGAATTTAAAAACGCCCTTTCCATTCCAAAAATATTATGAACGGACTCAGTACCGGCTCTGAGCCCCCTTTCTTGTCCTCCACCAATAACCAATGATTTTAAATTTAAATCTTTGTTGACATATAAAAAACCTACACCCTTCGGACCATGAAATTTATGGGCTGATCCAACAATAAAATCAATATTTGATTTGGAAAGATTAAACTTGTATCTTCCAATAGACTGAACAGTGTCAGAATGAAAGATTGCATTATGTTTTCTGCAAATACTACCTACTGCCTCAATGTCTGTAATAACACCAATTTCATTATTTATATGCATTAGAGTGACTAGTGTTTTTTTAGAATTATCTTGTAAACTTTTCTCCAAATAGTCAATATTTATTTCTGCGTTTTTATTTAATTCCAAATATTCAACTTCAACATTATATTTTTTATTTAAAAATTCCACAACATTCAAAACAGCATGATGTTCAATTTTAGTTGTAATAATTCTTTTTACACCAAGATCCCGGACTGATGAAATTAAAACAGTATTATCTGATTCAGTTCCACCAGATGTAAAAAAAAGTTCACTTGCAGAAATATTAAGCTCCCTAGAGATTGTTTTTCGAACATTTTCTATAATTGATCTTGACTCTCGACCGAAACTATGAGTAGAAGATGGGTTTCCATATGTTTCAGACATGACAGAATTCATGCTCTCTAAAACATTTGTATCAATTTTAGTCGTTGCAGCGTTATCAAAATATATCTTTTTCATTTTTTTTCAAAGGATTTTAAAGTATCAATTATTATTTCCGTTGCTAAAGTTATTTCAGATAAAGAAATTGTAAGTGGAGGCGCAAATCTTATAATATTTCCATGTGTAGGTTTTGCTAATAGACCATTTTCTTTCAATTTAAGACAAATATTCCAAGCCGTTTCACTTTTTTCGTCATCATTTATAACAATGGCATTCAAAAGACCTTTACCTCTAACTAAACTTACAACATTACTGCTTAAAATATAATCGTTCATCATACTTCTAAAAATATTTCCCAATTTTTTTGCATTTAAACATAACTCCTCATCCTTAATCACATTTAGTGAAGCCATTACAACTTTACAAGCCAAAGGGTTTCCGCCAAAAGTAGATCCGTGTTCGCCAGGTTTTATTGTAAGCATAATTTCATGGGACGAAAGTACAGCTGATACTGGAAATACACCCCCAGAAAGGGCTTTTCCAAGTACTAGAATGTCTGGTTTAAAACCATAATGATCACAACAAATCATTTCTCCAGTTCTACCAATTCCTGTTTGAACTTCATCTGCAATAAATAAAACATTATTTTTCTTACATAATTTAAAAGCTTCGGGCAAATAGTTTTCATCCGGGACTACTACCCCAGCCTCGCCTTGAATTGGCTCAACCATAAATGCGACTACATTTGGGTCGATTAAAGCTTCTTTCAAGGCAGTTAAATCATTGTATGGTATAATTTCATATCCAGGCATAAATGGTCCAAAATCTCTTTTACTCACAGGATCATCAGAAGATGATATTGCTGCTAAAGTTCTACCCCAAAAATTTCCAGAAACAAAAATAATTTTAGCTTTATTTTTTTTTATTCGCTTGATTTTGTAACCCCATTTTCTAGCTAATTTAACAGCAGTTTCACCACCCTCAACTCCAGTGTTCATGGGCAATAGTCTATCATATCCAAAATATTCGGTCAAAAACTTTTCATAATCCCCTAAAACATTATTGTAAAACGCCCTGGAAGTTAATGTTAAAATTGAAGACTGTTTAATAAGAGCACTAACAATTTTAGGATGACAGTGACCTTGATTAACAGCAGAATAAGCAGATAAAAAATCAAAGTATTTTTTTCCATCTACATCCCACAAATAGATACCTTTTCCTTTTTTTAGAACTACTGGAAGAGGATGATAATTCTGAGCTCCATATGAATTTTCTAAATCTATGAAATGTTTAGTTAGAGATTTGATCATTTTAATTTTTTTTAAAATTATGATACTTATTTGAACTAAACAATTAAAAAACAATTCATCAAAAAGTTCCCTAATTTAGCTGGATAAAAAGGTAGAAATTTGAAATTTATAGAAAGTCAAAACAATAAAGAATTTAAAGATTTAAAAAAATTAATCTCAAGATCTGGAGCTAGAAAAAGCAAAAATTTTATAGTTGAGGGTAAAAAAGAACTACTTAATTGTAAGGACTGTGGGTTTAATTTAACTAAGATTTACATATGCTCTGAGTTTTTTGACAAAACAAAAAATAAAATTCAAAAAAAATCTGAGGTTGTTGATTTATCAAAAACTCTATTTAAAAAAATATCAAAACAAACTGATGGAATTATCGGATTGTTTCAAAAAAAAGATCTTGATTTAAAGTCCTTAAATCTTCCAAAAAATGCTTTCATTATTGTTTTGGAATCACCTGAAAAACCGGGAAATATCGGAGCTGTTTTTAGAACTGCAGATGCAGCGGGTGTAGACGCCATAATAATCTCAAATCCAAAGACTGAAATTTACAACCAAAATATTATAAGAAACAGTATTGGAAGTGTTTTTTCAATGCAAACTGCATTAGCTACAAATAAGGAAACAATAAAGTTCTTGAAAGATAAAAACATAAAAATTATATCGACTTTGATAAAAAACAGTATTGATTTTAGATCGATTAATTATCAAGGTTCGATTTCAATTATTGTTGGACCAGAAGAATCTTCTTTATCGAGGGAATGGGTAGATGAATCAAATGAAAAAATAAAAATACCAATGAAAGGAAAAATGAATTCCTTAAACCTTTCAGTATCTGCGGCAATAGTTATATTTGAAGCAATTAAAAAAAGAAATTAATGACTCCCGAATTTATTTTTAACACCCTTATAACCATAATAATTTTAAACTTTATTAAAGATTATTATTTAAGCTATTTAAACTCCAAGAACTTTGATAATAAAATTCCAGATGTTGTCGCAGATGTTTTTGATAAAGAAAAATATGTTAAGTCTCAAGAATATAAAAAAACACAATATAATTTTTCCAAGATTTCAAGTCTTTATGGACTAATTATAATTTTGTTGTTTTTTTATTTCGATGGTTTTTTGATTGTAGATCAGTTAAGTAAAACTTTTTTCAACTCAACAATTTTAGTGAGTTTGTGTTTTTTAGGTTTAATTTATTTTGGAAATGAAATTTTAAGTCTTCCTTTTTCAATATACTACAATTTTGTAATTGAAGAGAGGTTTGGTTTTAATAAAACTACCTTCAAATTATTTATTATTGACAAGCTTAAATCATGGTTACTCACGATACTATTAGGAGGTTCTATTCTTGGCTTTTTGATCTTCCAGTTTGAAGCTATTGGGAAAAATTTTTGGATTACAGCTTGGATTTTTTTAGGATTTGTAACTATTCTAATAAATGGTTTATATTCTCAATTAATTGTGCCAATTTTTAATAAACAAACAAAGTTAGAAAGAGGTGAATTAAGAACTCAAATTGAAAATTATGCTACCAAAGTTGGATTTGATCTAAGTAATATTTTTATAATTGATGGGTCTAAAAGGTCTACCAAAGCAAATGCTTATTTTTCCGGGTTTGGAAAGCAAAAAAGAGTTACACTTTATGATACTCTAATCAATAAATTGAGCACAAATCAAATAATTTCTGTTATCGCACACGAAATTGGCCATTACAAAAAGAATCACATAGTTTTTAATATCATTTTTTCAATAATTCAGTCAGGATTAATGTTGTATTTACTTTCAATTTTGATAAGCATCCCTATTTTTTCTGAATCACTTGGATTAGATAAACCTAGCTTTCACATTGGACTTGTCTGCTTTACAATTTTGTTTACTCCTGTTTCTGAGATTATTTCATTATTTTTCAATTTATTTTCCAGAAAGTTTGAATATGAGGCAGATGAATTTGCAAAAAAAACATTTGATAGTAAGTATTTAATTGAAGCATTAAAAATTTTATCTAAAGATAGTTTGAGTAATTTAACTCCACACTCAAAATATGTTTGGTGGTATTATTCTCATCCAACTCTAGTACAAAGAATATCTCGATTATAGACAATTTATTAAAAATAATTTTTTTTGAGTATTTTTAAAAGATGATGCTTACTAATGCCATAAAAGAAAACAACCTTATCGCAAAAGAGTATAAAGAGTTGTTAAAAATTAGTTATCAATCATTAAACGCTAATGACAGAAAACTAATAAGATTGGCATTCAACACATCTGTGGATGCACACAAACATCAGAGAAGAAAAAGTGGTGAACCTTATGTTTTTCATCCAATAGCAGTAGCTAAAATTGTAGCTTCTAAAATTGGTTTAGATGCTACATGTATTGCAGCTGCTTTGTTACATGATGTTATTGAAGACACTGAATATTCTGAAAACAAAATTCAAAAACTTTTTGGAAGAACAATATCTAAAATTGTTGTGGGACTAACGAAGATTTCTAAATTAAAAAAAGAAAAAAATGTTTCATTACAAGCTGAAAATTTTAGAAAAATGCTACTAACGCTCAATGACGATGTTAGAGTTATTTTAATTAAAATTGCTGACAGGCTACACAACATGCAGACTCTTGATGTAATGAATCCTGAAAAACAAATAAAAATTGCATCTGAAACGTTATATATTTACGCTCCAATTGCTCATCGAATTGGTCTATATGATGTAAAATTAGAACTCGAGGATTTAGGGTTGAAATACACAGAACCTGAAATATTTAATGAAATCAAAAATAAAATTGAGCAAACCAAGGATGAGCAAGATAAATACATTAAGAATTTTTCAAGGAGAATTAGTGAGAAATTAAGAAAAGAAGACCTAAGTTTTAAGATAAGCGGCAGACCTAAATCAATATTTTCGATTAAAGATAAAATTGTAAAAAAAAATATTTCATTTGAGGAAGTTTATGACAAGTTTGCAATTAGAGTGGTTTATAAAAGTGAACCTGAAACTGAAAAATTTATCGCTTGGAAGATTTACTCAATAATTACAGACTATTATACTCCTAATCCTCTTCGCTTGAGGGATTGGATAACTTCCCCAAAGTCAAATGGATACGAGGCTTTACATATAACCGTAGTCGGACCAAATTCAAAATGGGTTGAAGTACAAATTCGTTCTAATCGAATGCATGAAATCGCAGAAAAAGGATACGCAGCTCATTTCATGTATAAACAAGGTAAACAAAATGATAAAGGCCTAGAGGGTTGGTTAAATAGATTACAAGAAGTTTTGGAAAATTCTGAAACAAGTGCATTGGATTTTGTTGAGGATTTTAAATTAAATTTATATTCAAACGAAATATTTGTTTTTACACCCACGGGGGAATTGAAATCCTTACCCAAAGGTTCAAGTGCTCTTGATTTTGCCTTCAGTATACATACCGGTTTAGGTTTAAAAACAAGAGGGATAAAAGTAAACGGGAAAATTGTTCCATTAAGCCACGAGCTAAAAAGTGGTGATCAAATTAAAATAATCAAATCTGAGAACACTAAGCCCTCAGCCAATTGGCTTGACTATGTAAAGACATCAAGAGCCAAAGCTAAAATTAGAATTGCTTTAAAAGAAGAAAAAAAATTATTAGCTGAAGATGGAAAAGAGACTTTAAGACGTAAATTAAAACAGTTAAAAATTGATTTTAATGAAAAAAACATCAACGAGTTAGCTAATTATTTTAATCTTAGAACGAGCTTAGATTTATTTTACAGAGTTGGAATTGGAAAAATAGATAATACGTCCTTAAAGAAATTTTCGGCATCAAATAACAGACTATTTAATTTTATTAGAAAAAAAATCTCTACAAAAAAATCCGAGATTAGCCACACAGAAAAAGAAATAAAAAATAATTTTGATCAACTAGTTTTTACAAATAATGAAGAAAAATTAGACTACACATTGGCAAAATGTTGTAATCCAATTCCTGGTGATAATGTATTTGGTTTTTTGACAGTTCAGGAAGGAATAAAGGTTCATAAAAAAACATGTTCAAATTCAATTAGTCTTCAATCAAAATTTGCTTATAGAATTGTAAAAGCAAAATGGGTGGATTCAACCCAAGTTGACTTTAAATCTATAATTCGAATTTCTGGAATTGATAATATTGGTATTGTAAGTGAAATAACCAAAATTATTTCTACAAACCTAAATATTAATATGAAAAAAATGAGTTTTGATACAGTTGAAAACACCTTTCTAGGAAAAATAACCTTGAATGTAAAAAACAAGAATATACTTGAGAAATTAATCCAAAGGATAAAAAAAATAAACGGAATAGAAAAGGTTGTTAGAGAATAATTGTTTTACTAATTATTTAACTTAATTTTGTATTATGGAAAATAAATCAAATCAAGAAATAGTTAAAGGCGTTTTTACTAAGTTCTTAGATAAAAATTCCCACCGAAAAACCCCCGAAAGATATGCTATTTTACAAGAGATTTACGATTCATCTGATCATTTTGACATCGAATCTCTGTATGGAAAAATGAAAAATAAAAATTATAGGGTTAGTAGAGCCACCCTATACAACACTATTGAACTACTTTTGGAATGTAAGCTAGTAAGAAAACATCAATTCGGATCAAATCAAGCCCAGTACGAAAAGTCATATTTTGATCACCAACATGATCATATTATTTTGACAGATTCAGGTGAAGTAAAAGAGTTTTGTGACCCCAGACTTCAGGTTATAAAGCAGAATATTGAAGAAATTTTTAATGTTAAAATTCATAACCACTCTTTGTATTTTTATGCTACTTCAAAAAAAATTAATTAGAATATGAGAGTTGATTTGCTGCTTGGGTTACAGTGGGGTGACGAGGGTAAAGGTAAAATTGTTGATGTCCTTACAAAAAAATATGACATAATAGCAAGATTTCAGGGAGGACCGAATGCCGGCCACACACTTGAATTTGACGGCATTAAACATGTTTTACATACTATACCTAGCGGAATTTTTCATAAAAAATCATTAAATCTTATTGGAAACGGTGTAGTAATTGACCCAGTAATTTTTGAAAAAGAAATAAGAAATTTAGAACCATATAAAATTGATTTAAAAACTAGACTTTTTATATCTAGAAAAGCGCATCTAATCTTGCCAACACACCGGCTACTTGATGCAGCATCTGAACTTTCAAAAGGAAAATCTAAAATTGGTTCCACTCTTAAAGGTATCGGACCAACTTATATGGACAAAACAGGAAGAAATGGTATCAGGGTTGGTGATATTGAAATGAAAAATTGGTTAGAAAAATATAGGAAATTAGCTAATAAGCACGAGCAACTAATTAAAAATTTAAATGTTGATTTACAATATAACTTAGCTGAACTTGAAAGTGAATTTTTTGATTCAATTGAGACTCTAAATAAAATCGAGTTCATTGACAGTGAAAACTTTATATATGATCATTTAGATAATGGAAATAAAATTCTTGCTGAAGGAGCACAGGGTTCTTTACTTGATATAGATTTTGGAACATATCCATATGTTACCTCATCAAATACAACAGCAGCAGGTGCTTGTACAGGTCTTGGAATCCCTCCAAATAAGATTAAAAATGTATTTGGAATTTTTAAGGCGTATACAACTAGAGTCGGAAGTGGTCCGTTTCCGACCGAACTGTTCGATAGAACTGGGAAGAAAATTGCCAGTGTTGGAAAAGAGTTTGGTGCTACAACTGGAAGACCTAGAAGGTGTGGTTGGCTCGATTTAGTCGCATTAAAATATGCTGTGAAAGTTAATGGAGTAACTAATCTGATGATGATGAAAGGTGATGTTCTTTCAGGACTCAAAAAAATAAAAGTTTGTATAAAATATAATTACAATGGTAAAGAAATAAGTCACTACCCTTTCACTCTTGAAGATAATTTAAAACCAGTTTATAAAGAGCTTGAGGGTTGGAACGATGATATTAGTCAAACACAAAAATATGATGACCTTCCCAATACTTTTTTGAATTATGTTAAATTCCTTGAAAAAGAGTTAAAAGTTCCAATTTCCATAATATCTGTTGGTCCCGACCGAAAACAGACAATAATTTGCTAAATTTTTTCAATTTGAAAATCTTATTTTTTATAATTTTTCTTTTTTTTGTGAGATCTGTTGAATCTCAAGAAAGAAAAATAATTGAAATTAAAAAAGCTGGTTCATTTGATAAAAATGAAGATTTAAATCCTGGTGCAAATATTTTAAAAAAAAATGATGACACCAGGGTACATCTTTTTCATGAAGGAATGAATATATATTCGGATTATGCATTATTCTTCAAGCAAAAAAATTCATTCAAAGCAACTGGCAATGTAGTTGTTAAACAAGGAGATAGTATTACGTTGATAAGTAAAATCCTTGATTACAATGGAAATGACAGAAAAATCATTGCTAAAGGTAATGTTGACTTTTCTAATAAGGAAACAAATCTTAAAACTGAAATATTATATCACGACAGAAATAAAAAAGAATTTTTTTTTGAGGATTGGGGGGTTATAAAGGATAGTTTAACTACGATAAGTAGTGAAGAAGGAAAGTATTTTCAAAATGAATCTAAATATAAATTTCAAAAGAATGTATTAATCGAAAACCCTGATTACACTATTGATTCAGATGAGTTGGATTATTACACTAAAACAGAACATGCTTTTTTTTATGGGCCAACTAAAATAATTGGAAAAGATTATAAAATATACTGTGAAAAAGGGTTTTACGATACTGTAGATAAAAAAGGATTTTTTAACAAGAATTCCCGGATACACTATGATAAAAGAATAATTGAGGGTGACAGTTTGACGTTCGATGATAAGAAAAAGTTTGCCCTTGGTATTGATAATATAATCATCACTGACACAATCAACAACACTATTATTAAAGGAAATTATGCAGAAGTATTTAAATCTCTTGATAGTGCCATGATAACAAAAAAATCATACGCAATTAAGGTTATTGATAAAGATTCTTTGTTTATTAAAGCTGATTCTCTTTTTGCAATTGGTCCTCCAAACGAAAGAAAAATTAAAGGTCGATTTAATGTTAAAATTTTTAAAAATAATATGAGTGGGAGATCTGATAAAATTTTGATTGATGAAAAAAGTGGAATAACAAAACTTCTAAGGAATAAACTTAGTTCGAGACAAACTCAAATTATGACTGAAAAAGAAATAACGAAAATTAACCCCATAATTTGGATAGCTAATAATCAAATGACAGGAGATGAAATTCATATAACTAGAGATTTAAAAACTAATAACTTGGACTCATTAAAAATCTTAAATAACGCATTTGTAATTGAAAAAGATACGCTTGGGCAAAACAATTTCAATCAGATAAAAGGAATAACATTACTGGGAAAATTTTTAAATAATAATTTAAATAAAGTACAACTTATTCAAAATACTCAGATGGTCTATTATTTGTATGACGATCAAACGAAAAAACTAATTGGAATCGATAAGGCTATATGCAGTTCTATTGTTATGGACATTAAGAATAATGCAATAAGAGAAATTACTTTTTACACTGATCCAGAGGGTGAAGTTTCACCTGAAAAAGATCTTGATGAAAATTTAAAAATCTTAAATGGTTTTGATTGGAGGATTAATGAAAAAATTAATGATAAAAGTAAAATTTTTGATAATTGATCAACAAAAAAAAATTTTTAAAATATCAAGCTCAAACAACAGAAAATCCGATATGTTTAGATATTTCTGATGCTTTAGGAAGTTTTATCTACACAAAGGATAAAAAAAAATATTTAGATTTTGTTGCGGGAGTATCAGCAGCAAATTTGGGTCACAAAAATATTAAAATACTAAACGCAGTTCAAAATCAGATTAACAAGTATTGGCATGTGATGGTATATGGTGAATTTCTACAAGAGCCATCTATAAAATTGTGTGAACTAATTTCAAAAAATCTTCCAGATTCTCTTTCAGTTACATANTTAACTAATTCTGGGACTGAGGCTATTGAGGCCGCAATGAAATTATCAAAAAGAGTTACTGGTAGATCAAAGATAATTTCAGCAAATAATGGGTATCATGGTAATACACAAGGAGCAATGAGCATTATGGGTTTTGAGGACAGAAAAAGAGCTTACAGACCACTTATTCCTGGCATTAAATTCATTGATTTCAACAATTGTGAACATATAAAACAAATTGATAATAATACCGCCTCTGTAATTTTGGAAACTATTCAAGGTGGAGCAGGATTCATTTTACCTAACAAAGGCTTTTTACAACAGGTAAAAAAAAAATGTGATGAAGTTGGTGCATTACTAATTCTAGACGAAATTCAACCTGGAATTGGTCGAACAGGAAAGTTATTTGCTTTTGAACATTATTCAATTGTACCAGACATTTTAGTATATGGGAAAGGATTAGGAGGTGGATTCCCTATTGGTGCGATGACCACAGATTACAAAAAAATGAATTTATTTAAAAAGAATCCTATTTTAGGACACATAACAACATTTGGTGGACATCCTGTAATTTCTGCTGCTGCATATGCAAATTTAAAGGAAACGATAGATTCTGGAATAATGAATGAAATTGACGGAAAAGAAAAATTATTTAGAAAATTATTAAAACATGAATTAATTTTAGAAATAAGAGGAAAAGGACTAATGTTAGCTTTGATGATGAAAAATAAAGAAATTTCAAAAAAATTAATATCAATCAGTCTNAGTAAAGGATTAATTTTGTTCGGTCTTTTATTTGAACCAAAAGCTGTTAGAATAACTCCCCCTCTAACAATTAAAATTAAAGAAATTATTTTAGGTTGTTCTATAATTTTAGATATTTTAAATAATGATGTTGATTAAATTGTTAAAAAACATTAAATGATGAAATTTTATTGATCCATTCTGTTGCTATATTGCTGTCAATAGATTGTAATGGATNATAACCACCTAAATTTAGAGTCAGTTAATAAATTTGAATCAATGCTAAAAACAAATTCTATATTGTTTTTTGATTCAAATGAGTTTGAGGAGATTACGATGTATTATATAGACATGGGTAATATTTCTTTAGCTAAGAAAGCAAATGATTTATCTCTCAACCAATACCCAGATTCTGTATCTCTTAATTTGATTACCACTGAAATTCTACTTTTAGAAAATGATTTAAAAAGAGCAGAACAAATAGTAAATCAACTAAACGAAATTGAGCCTTTAAACTCTGAAATATTATTTCAAAAATCAAAGGTCTTTTCTAAAAAAAAACAACATCNTAAGTCAATTGAATGTTTAAAACAAATCAAAACAAATTCAGATTTATTTTATGAATCATTAGTGATGATAGGTAAAGAATATCTATTTATTGATGATTTTTATAGAGCAAAAAAAGCATTTGTTAATTGTTTAAAAATTAATGAGAATGACTTAATGGCTCTAAACAATGTCTTGTTTTGTTTTGACTCACTAGGAAATGTTAATAAAACAATTACATTTTTGAATANCTATTTAGAATCTAATCCATATTGTGAAATATGCTGGCATCATTTGGGAAAACAATATGTTAAAATTAATAAACCAAAAAAAGCTTTAGCTGCTTTTGAATTTGCAATAATAGCAGATGAATCCTTTGAGGGTGCATATATTGAGACAGGAAAGTTACTTGAAGAGCAACAAAAATTAAATGAGGCAATTGAGAAGTATGAAGTTTCTTTAGGTTTGAGTGGACCTAGTCCTTACACTTTATACAGAATTGCAAGATGTTATGAAAAATTGTTTAACTACGAAATTGCCTATAAATATTTTTCAAAAGTAATAGATATTGATCCACTACATTCATACGCATGGATGAAAATTTCTAAAGAATTAGTCAGAAAACGAAAATATTCTTTTGCTAAAAAATTCATTTTAAAGTCATTAGATATTGAACCAGAAAACAAGAAGTTCTGGGATCTGTACTTAAAAATTTGTGTTCAAATCAATTCATATGATGAAATAAAATATGTAATTGATAAAACTATGAGTATTAATGATAATAACATTAATTCACTAATCAATCTAACAAAAATATTTGTAGATTTTCCAGAAAAAAAAATAATCAAACTTTTCAAGGGAGTTCTCTTAAAAGCTTATAAAAGTTCAGAAGTTCCAGAATTCAATTATTTACTATCTGTATTAAATTTTAAACTAAAAAAAGATCTTAAGGGATATGACCACTTACGTGCAGCTTACTCTAAACTTCCAAAAAAATACGATTTTTACAAGGCTGAGTTTAAGGAGATCCCTAACATTGAAAGTTTTAAAAATATTTTTTAAGCAATTAACCTTTAATATTATTTATTTTTAATGTAATGAAAAAAAAACCACTTANATTTAGTGTTTTTTTAAAAGGAATGGCTATGGGAATAGCTGATATGATCCCTGGTGTTTCGGGAGGAACAATTGCACTAATAACAGGTGTTTATAGAGAACTACTTACTAGCTTAAATAATATTGATTTAAAATTTTTTCAGCTTATTTTTCAATTAAAATTAGGAAAATTATGGTCTGAACATAACTTAAATTTTCTCATNAGTTTAATTTTAGGTATAGTTTTTAGCTTAATTATTTTTAGTCAGTTTTTATTTATTTTAATCACGAATTATAATATTGAATTATGGTCATTTTTCTTTGGTTTAGTCGCCTCAAGCATTTTATTTTTACTAAAAAAAATTACAAAATGGAATAGTATAATATACTTTTTTCTGTTCTCTGGCGTCTTAACTGGAATTATTTTACAAATGCTAAAACCCGCTAATTTTGAGATCACTTATGCTTATATTTTTCTCTCCGGAATGTTAAGCATAACAGCAATGCTTTTACCAGGAATTTCAGGTGCATATATTCTTCTTTTGATGGGTTCATATGAANTAATGATTACTTCACTTAGTGAATTAGTAAAACTCAACAGCGAATATTTTTTAAATATTTTTATATTTATTTTAGGTGCTATGATAAGTGTTAAATTCTTTTCAAAGTTTTTAAGTTGGTCATTTAAAAGATATTCAAATCAAACATTTTCTTGTTTAACAGGTTTCATGATCGGATCTCTTCCTGCTCTTTGGCCTTATAAAAATAAAAATATTGGCAACGATTCATTAATCGGATTTTTAGAGAATATTGGTATTTTAAAAAACGACAAAATTATTTTAGTATTAGTATTTATTTTGGCTGGTATGTCTGTTGTGTTTTTTTTGGAATATTTATCAAAAAAAAATGAACAATAGCCCCAAAAACATATTAAAACTTCTTACAAAAAGTATTTTGATGGGTACNGCNAATAAACTTCCAGGTATTTCAGGTGGATTAGTCGCGTTAATTACGGGGTTTTATGGAGAAATGATTGAAAGTTTTAAGAAGTTAGATTACAATTTATTAAAACTTATTTTTAAAGGAAATTTCAAAGAACTTGATAAAAAATATAATTTAAATTTTTTATTGATCGTTCTACTAGGAATAATAATTAGTTATTTTACGACATCACAAATTCTTGACTATCTATTTTTAAAATCTGAACTTTTCGTTTGGTCAGCCTTTTTTGGAATGATAATAGGCTCAATTGTAATTTTATTAAAGGATAATAAAATTAAAAAAAGGTATGATTTCTTTTTTATTTTAATTGGTCTAACTTTTGGAATTTTATTAAGTAGCCTAGATCCAATAAAAGAAAACCAAAATCTATTATTTGTTTTTTTTTGTGGCTTTATTAGCATTTGTGGAATGATAATACCAGGTATTTCAGGTTCTTTTTTACTTATATTGCTTGGAAATTATAAATTACTAC
The DNA here is from genome assembly GCA_002705485.1 of Flavobacteriales bacterium. Classification (GTDB taxonomy): domain Bacteria; phylum Bacteroidota; class Bacteroidia; order Flavobacteriales; family Flavobacteriaceae; genus MAG-121220-bin8. The sequence goes on from PAGT01000032.1 coordinate 34,473, forward strand.
TTGTAGATTCTGTTAATAATTTATTTTATTTATTAAAAAACTTAATTAATGATGAGTATAATTATCAAATTGATATTGATCTAATCTATGTTTTAATATTTTTCTGTTTGGGATCAATATCAGGTTTGGTTTTATTATCTAGTTTGCTGAGTTATGTAATGCGAAATTTTAATAACGAACTAAATAACCTCATTATTGGTTTTGTTACTGGTTCTTTATTTATAATTTGGCCGTGGGGAAAGGTAAATTCTGTTTCAGTCAATACAACTATTAATCAATCAGAAAATAATTTTTTGAAATTTATTCCTGATATAAATAATTTTGAAAATATAATAGCTATTATATTAATAATAATAGGGTGTATATTTATAGTTTATGTTGAATATTATGCTACGAGAAAAAAAAATTTTCGGATTGATAGGTAAAAATATAGGCTATTCATTTTCTAAAAAATTTTTTTCCAAAAAGTTTGATAAACTAAATCTTGAAAAATCTTGTGAGTACAAGAACTTTGATTTAGACCACATAAAAGATTTCAAAACAATAATAAAAAAATATAATATACACGGACTAAATGTAACCATTCCTTACAAAGAAGAAGTTCTAAAATANTTAGATGAAATAGACGTACACGCCCAAAAAATNGGAGCAGTTAATACNATTAAAGTTGATTCTAAAGGGTTTTTAAAGGGNTTTAACACTGACTATATAGGTTTTTATAATTCCATTAAAAAAAACCTGAANAACGTTCATAAAAAAGCATTGGTTTTAGGCACAGGTGGAGCATCAAAGGCTATTGTATATGGCTTAAAAAAACTTCAAATTCAAACAACAATAGTTTCGAGGTCTAAAGCAAAAGGATGTATCACATATAAGGAAATTAATTCAATTGTGATGGGTGATCACCAAATAATTATTAATTGTACACCACTTGGAACAAGTCCTAACACTAGTGAATGCCCTGATATTCCATACAAACTAATTGGTAAAAGTCATTTATGCTTTGATTTAATATACAACCCAGATATAAGTCAATTTCTAAAGAAATCAAAAAAAAACAATGCATCAATAATTAATGGAGCAGAGATGTTGGAACAACAGGCAGAAGAAAGTTGGAAAATTTGGAATAATTAACAATTGTAAAATTAGTTTTATTGAAGAGACTATTATGAGTAATAATTTTGTTAATGATTTAGAGAAAAACTATAAACTCAAAGAAGAATTAGTTGAAAAATTGAGGCATCTCATAAAAAATGTAGATCACATTTCTAAAAAATATTCAGATTTTAATGAAATAAGAAAAAGGTGGTTTGAAATTGGACCAGTACCAAGAATAAAAGACCAAATTCTGTGGAATAATTTTCAACACAATATTAAAAATTTTTATGACTATCTAAAACTTAACCGCACCTTCAAGAAAATTGATGAAGAACATAATTTTAAAGAGAAAAAAAATATAATCCTTCAGGCAAAAAAATTATCAGATTCTAAAAATCTCTTTCGTTCTGAAAAATTACTAGACAGATTATTAAAAAAATGGAAATACGAAACTGGACCAGTTTCAAATGATAATGATAAGCTTGAAAATGAATTAAAAAATATNATCGAAATTACAAAAGAAAAAATTGAAATATTTAAAAAAAATAAAGAAATTTTTTTTAAAGAAAATCTTCAAAAAAAGGTTCAATTACTTAAAAAAATGAAAGATGTTTTAAAAGTTAATTGTAAATCTAATTCAGAATGGAAAAGTAAAATAAATAATTTTGAAACAATAAAAAATCAAATACAGTTAATAGGCCCTATAAAACCCGAGGAAAATAAAATCTTTTGGAAGGATTTTAGAAAATGTAACAAAGAGTTTTACTTAGAGAAAAATATATTTTTCAAAGATCAAAAAAGAGACTACAAAAAAAATATTCAAAATCAGGAAAGAATAATTAATGATGTTAAATTACTCACTGAGGGTAATTTGTGCGTTAAAGAGAAAGTGATTCTTTTACAAAAAGAATGGAAAAAAATAAAGNCCGTTCCGTTTAAAGTAAATAAAAAAAACTTCAATATTTTTAAGAGCTTATGTGATCAAATTTTCAAAAAAATTAGCTCTCAAAAGTTGATNGAAAATGAGAAAACTATAAATGAAACAAAACTTAAGACAAAGTATATTAATGAAATTAAAAAATTGATAAAAGAAGGAAAATTAAATATAAATGAAACGTTTGATGGTTGGAATAATTTCTTAACAAAACATGTTGATTCTGAAAGAAAGTTTTTTGAGATTATGAAAATATATTTAAAAGCAAAAGGGTTAAACGAAAATGAAATAGAAATTAAATTTTTTGATCAAAAAATTAAAAGAATGAATGATAAAGAGAAAAAAAATGAAAAAATAAGTTTGAATAGAAAATTAAAAGAATTTGAAAAAGAGCTTTCAATTCTTGAAAATAATTTCTCTTTTTTTAATNATAAATCAAAACAAAATATACTCTTAAAAAAAATTAAAATGGATTTATGTTCAATAAAAGAGAATATAATTAGTTTAAATTTAAAAATTTCAAAACTTAGTAATTAGATTATTTGACACTATTCCAGTATTCATTCAATTCACTGATAGATGTGTTTTCGAAGCTCTTGTGGTTTTGTTTCATCTTTTTTTCTAAAAGCTTAAATCTCTTAATAAATTTTTTATTACTTTTTTCCAGACAATAGTCTGGGTCAATATCCAAAAATCTTGCATAATTAATTAGAGAAAAAAGAACGTCTCCAAATTCATCTTGAATTTTTTCTCTAGCTCCTCTTTTAATTTCTTCATTTAACTCTTCGATTTCTTCATAAATCTTATGCTTGACATCATTAATTTCTTCCCATTCAAAGCCAACATTAGACACCTTTTTTTGAATTCTAATTGCTTTCAAAATTGAGGGTAATGATTTGGGCACTCCTGATAGAATGCTTTTATTACCTTCTTTCAATTTTAACTTTTCCCAATTATTTTTAACCTGTTTTTCATCAATTGAGCTTCTATTATCAAAAACATGTGGGTGACGGAAAATAAGTTTTTTTGTAATCGAATCTGCAACATCTGATATATCAAAATAATTAGATTCACTAGCAATTTTTGAATAGAAAATTACATGAAGTAATAAATCCCCAAGTTCATGTTTAATCTCATGAATATTTTTATTATCAATTGCATCCACAAGCTCATATGTTTCCTCTAATGTCAATGGTCTTAATGATTCAAAGGTTTGTTTTTGGTCCCAAGGACATTCCTTGCGAAGAATATCCATTACTTTTAAAAGCTTTGATATCGATCCTAATTTTTTTTCTGTATTCATTTTATTTATCAAAAGACATTGGATAAGGAACACTAATTTTTCCAGATGAAATATTTTTCAGCTTATTGGTTATAATTTTTCTTTTAAATGAACTTATCTTATCAGTAAATAATATTCCTTCAATGTGATCATACTCATGCTGAACAACCCTAGCTCTCAATCCATCAATTTTCAAAGTCTGTTCATTAAAATTTTGATCAAAAAAATTAATCTCAATTTGATCTTCTCTTTTAACATTTTCTCTTACATCTGGTATACTTAAACATCCCTCATTAAAAGAGCATAATTTTGAGGATTGACTAACAATAATCGGATTTATAAATACTTTCTTAAACCCAATAATTTTTTTTCTTTCTGATAATTCGAGTCCTTCATCCTCTGCAAATGGAGATGCATCAACAATAAAAACTCTAATCGATTTTCCAATTTGTGGTGCAGCTAAACCCACTCCTTTAGCATTATACATAGTCTCCCACATATCTTCAATAAGAATATCAAGATTATCATAATTTTGGTTAATTTCCTGGGCTTTTAATCTCAAGATGGGGTTTCCAAATGCAACTATTGGTAATATCATAAAGATTTTTTTTGTAAATAAGATTGTAGAATTAAGGTCGCACTAACCTTATCTACTAATTTTTTATCTCTTTTTTTATTTTTATTCAGTCTGCATGAGCTAATTGCCTTCTTAGCAATTTTTGATGTAAAACGTTCATCATATCTCTCAATAACTATATTTGAAAATTCTTTTTTTAACTTCTTTATAAAATTTTGAATATTACATTCAATCAAAGATGGTATATTATTCATTTTTAGAGGTTTTCCAACAACAAATATTCCTATATCATATTGTTTAGTAATAACTCTTAGAGTTTTGATTATATCACTGTAATCAGAGGTTTCGATTCCGAATGCTAACTTATTAGAATCATCGGTGATTGCAATTCCAATTCTTTTCAAACCAAAATCTAATGCAATAATTCTTGACATTTATTCAAAGGTAATTCATTAATTATTAAGTGTATAGTTTATGTATATATTAATTACAATGTATATTTGAAAAAAATAATACTGTGAAAAAAATTATTGAAAAAGCTTGGGAAAATAGATCATTATTAAAAGAAAAAGATATAATTAATACCATTAGGGAAGTTATAAAGCAACTTGACAATGGCGAAATTCGGATTGCGGAAAAAGTTAACGAAAATTGGATAGTAAATGAATGGATAAAAAAAGCAGTAGTTTTATACTTCCCAATCCAAAAAATGGAAACTATTGAATTTGGACCACTTGAGTTTCACGATAAAATTCCATTAAAAAGAGATTTTGCTTCAAAAGAAATCAGAGTTGTTCCTCATGCAATAGCTAGATATGGTTCTTTTATTAATAAAGGAGTTATATTAATGCCAAGTTATGTAAATATTGGAGCTTATGTTGATTCTGGAACAATGGTAGACACTTGGGCTACTGTAGGAAGTTGTGCTCAAATTGGAAGAGATGTTCATTTAAGTGGCGGAGTTGGTATTGGTGGTGTTTTGGAACCACTTCAAGCTTCACCAGTAATAGTTGAAGATAACGCTTTTATAGGATCAAGATGCATTATTGTAGAGGGGGTCCGAATTGGAAAAGAAGCGGTTCTGGGTGCAAATGTAGTCTTAACAGCTTCTACAAAAATAATTAATGTTTCAGGAGAAAAAAGTGAAGAATTAAAAGGGTTTGTCCCTCCAAGATCTGTTGTTATTCCAGGTACCTTCAATAAAAAATTTAAAGCAGGAAACTATCAAGTTCCATGTGCGCTAATCATAGGTCAAAGAAAAGAAAGCACAGATAAAAAAACATCACTTAATAATGCCCTTAGAGATTATAATGTTTCTGTTTAATATATAATTTTAATGTTAAATAAAACACTTGATGAAGCTGTAGAAATTCTTAAAAAAGGGGGTACAATAATTTATCCAAGTGACACAGTATGGGCTTTAGGATGCGATGCAACAAATAAAATTGCGATTAATAAAATTTTTAAAATTAAAAAAAGAGATAGAAGATTACCTTTAATTTGTTTAATGAACAGTATTGAAATGTTGGAAAGATATGTCCATGTTGGAAATGAAGAAAAAAAATTCTTAAAATCTAACAACTTTCCCACTACAATAATTTATGAAAAAATTAAAAATTTTAGTACGTTCAAAAATAGTGTTGCGATAAGAATTCCTGAAAACCTTTATTGTCAAAATCTTATAAAAAAGTTTAATAAACCAATTACATCTACATCGGTCAATTTTTCAGGTCAAAAATCTCCAAATTACTTTAAAGAAATCAACCCTGAAATTTTAGATAGAGTAAATCACATTTCTAAAATAGGATTACACAAGAAAATGTCTAGAGCATCTAGAATTATTAAAATTTCAGAGGATGGGACAATTAAAATATTGAGATCATAGAATGGAAAAAAATCTTCAAAACCTTATTGACAATAATTTATTCAAAATAATTGGCAAATGTTCTGATGAAATGCAAATTGAATGTTTTGTAATTGGAGGTTTTGTTAGAGATCATATCTTAGGGGTAAAAAATCCAAAGGATGTGGATATTTTGGCGATTGGTGATGGAATTGCTTTAGCAAATAAAGTATGTGAATACCTAAAAATTAAAAAAAAACCTACTATTTATAAAAATTTCGGAACCGCTGCATTCAAATATAAAAGTTATGATATTGAGTTTGTTGGTTCAAGGAAAGAAAGTTATACGCTCAAGAGTCGAAACCCCTCTGTAAAGATTGGCACATTAGATGATGATTTAAATAGACGTGATTTTTCAATTAATTGTATTGGTGTAGGTTTAAATTCTAACAAATGGGGAAATATTATTGATAAATTTAATGGAATTGAGGATATAAAACACAAAATAATAAAAACCACATCAGATCCAATCAAAATATTTTCAGATGATCCATTGAGAATGTTAAGGGCGATTAGATTTTCTTGTCAATTAGATTTTGATATCCACAAAAACTCAATTGAAGGAATAAAATTAGAAAAAAATAGATTAAAAATTATAAGTAAGGAAAGAATTATTGATGAATTAAATAAAATTTTACTAACTGAAAAACCATCGAAAGGATTCAAAATACTTGAGCATACTGGATTACTAAAATTAATATTACCTGAAATTACAAATCTAAAAGGGATCGATGAGATAGATGGTCTAAAGCATAAAGATAACTTTTTCCATACTTTGGAAGTTTTGGACAACTTATGTGAAAAATCACAAAATTTATGGCTTAGATGGGCTGCACTTTTGCATGACATAGGAAAATATCAAACTAAAAAGTTTATAAAAAAAATTGGTTGGACTTTTCACGGTCATGAACTTGTAGGTTCTAGAATGGTAAAAAAAATTTTCAAAAGATTCAATATGCCTTTAAATAAAAAACTAAAATATGTTCAGAAAATCATTTATTTGAGTTCTAGACCGATTATTTTGTCAAAGGATTTTATTTCAGACTCTGCCGTTAGAAGGTTAATTTTTGATGCTGGGGATGATATTGACGATTTAATGAAACTTTGTGAGGCAGACATAACAACTAAAAATCCAAAGAGGTTTAGTAAATACTTAAACAACTTTTCAAAAGTTAGAAAAAAAATCATTTTAGTTGAAAAAAGGGACAAAATAAGAAACTTTCAACCCCCAATTACAGGTGAAGAAATTATGGACTATTTTAAGATAAAACCTGGAAAAGAAATTGGGGTATTGAAAGAATTTATAAAATCTTCAATTTTAGATGGTAAAATTAGTAATAATTACAAAGCGGCTAGATCTTTGATGATTAAAAAAGGTATTGAAATTGGTTTAAAAAAAAATGAATGAAAAAATACTTTTCCAAAGCTTCAAAAACTAGCTTAATTTTAGTTTTATTGGTCATAATTGCTGGGTCTCTAGTTAGAATGACTGGAAGAGGAATGGGATGTCCTGATTGGCCAAAATGTTTTGGATATATGATTCCACCTACTCATATTTCTCAAATAGAATGGAAACCTAATACAGAATTTAAGAAAGGAATTATAATAAGGTATAATGATGAGTTGATTTATGCTAAAAAGAAATTTATTACCAATAATTCAATTGACTTAAATAACTGGTCAAATTATACAAAACATAATTACTCTGATTTTGATCCCATCAAAACTTGGATTGAGTTTTTAAATAGACTACTTGGAGTAATAGCTGGATTGGCTACTTTACTAATGGTGTTTTTTTCTATTTCTTATTGGAAAGAAAAAAAAATACTTGTTTTGATATCTTTTACAATTGTTTTTGGTATGGTATTTCAGGCATGGTTGGGAAAGCTAGTTGTCGATTCGAATTTAGCACCCTTCAAAATAACAACTCATATGCTAATGGCTCTTGTTATAATATCGTTGATAGTATATTCCATCTTTTTGATTAGTAAAGAGAAAAATAAAATAGAAATAAAAAGTAATTTTATTAAATATTTAATTGTATTCTCTGTTGTTACTAGCCTAATACAAATTATAATTGGAACTCAAGTGAGAGAATTTATTGATGTTCAATATGAGATTCTTGGACCAGAAAAGAAAAACTTATGGCTGAACAATCCAAATTTATATTTCTATTTCCATAGATCTTTTTCAATTTTAATCTTTTTAATTAATGTTTCATTGTTTTATTTAGTTTATACTAAAAACATGTATTCTGGTTTTATAAATAAAATTATGTTTATAATTTTCCTTGAAATTTTAGTTGGTGTTTCAATGTATTATGCGGACTTTCCTTTTTTAACTCAACCTCTTCATCTGATCCTTGCCACTTTACTTTTTAGTTATCAATTTTATTGGATGCTGCACATAAAAAAAATAAATGATTTATAGAATTAGAGTTGTTCTAGATTTTAAAGAAGATGTCATTAGAGATTTAGAAATTGACCAAAATGCCAGTTTTGAAGACCTTCACTTCACAATCTTGAAACACTTTGGATTAGATAATAAAGAACTAGCGTCATTTTTTATTAGTGACGAAAATTGGACTCAGGGGGAGGAAATTTTTTTACAAAACTATGATGAAAATCTAAATCAAATGATGATGAAGAACATAAGCTTAAAGTCATTATCAACTAGGTCCATGAATTATTTATACGTTTACGATTATTTGAAACTTTGGACTTTTTTTATTGAAATCGTTGAAGAGTCAAAAAAAATCTTGGGCGAAAATTATCCTAAAAAAATCTATGAGTACGGCTCTGTTCCAAATGAACCTCCAAAAAAAACTTTTAATTCAAACTTAAAGAATGATGATTCAGAATTCAATTTGGATGATGAAGATGATTTTTTAGATTTTTACTAATCAATACTTAACATCTCATGGTTTTCATAATTTCTAAGAATGTAATCAAATGAGGCCTTCATAATCTCACCCATTCCTCCTGCCTTTTTAAAATTGTTATCACTTGTAAGTTCATAAATCTGTCTAGCTAATAATTTAATTTTATTTTTTTCAGAAATTTTATCAGCAATCATACATTTTATTAATTCTTCGGATCTATCTAATGAACTCAAAATTCTTTTAGCTAAAATTGATCTTTCCTCAATTTTGTATTGTTTGACCGAGTTTGATTCGAGTTTTTCCTTAACAATATTCATTATTTCATTATTTTCTTTAAAGAATTGCGGTCTATAAACTTGAAGATTTCCTTCGAAACATTGTTGGTCAAAATCAATAGCCCTTATTTTATACACAACTTTATCAAAGTCATGTGTTGGAATTACTACATAATTATATGATCTCATATCGCCTAACAACCTTATCATGCATCTTTCATTAAACTTGACAAATTCCTTTGCTATTTGTGCCTTTTCCATATCACTGCACTTGGGAAGAAAATTTTCATAAAACTCATCACCGGGGACTCCAGTTATGTGTTCTTCAATTAATGTGTTTTGAAAAACTAAAAAGTTTAAATTATAAGGAGATAAAACATGTTCAAGTTCAAGACCATAAATTCTTGATGCATCAGCCTTTTTTACATAAAAGTATGTAAAGTTATCATTTAAAATATTTCTAATTTTAATTCTAAAAGGTTTGGAATTTCCAAAAGTACAGTAGTCAATTGCATCTACGTTTAGAAACTTAATATTATCCTCATTTCCGTCAGAATGAAGTAAATTATAAACTTTTTTTAAATTCAAATCAATTTCTTTTCTTTCGGAATCAGAATAAAAAGCTCTAACCCACAATGTATCTACATTTTTCTCGTTAAATACTGAAACAGAACCAGAAAACCTCTTCAAATCTTCGTAAAAAATTGGTATCTCTATTTTTCGCTTATAATTGTTTAAATAGCTGTCCAAATTTTTAGAGATTTTAAAACTTGGTTTTTTTTTGGACATCAATTTTTTATTCATACTATAAAGTTAATTGATTATTATTTTAGCAAATAATAATCAAGTCTTAAATTTGTTTTATTAATTTTTACTTTGTTCAAACTAAAGTCAGAATACAAACCAACAGGAGATCAACCTGAAGCTATTAAACAGCTTGTCGGTGGAATCAATAATAATGATAAGTTTCAAATTCTAAAGGGTGTAACAGGCTCAGGAAAAACTTTTACGATAGCCAATGTTATTAAAAACGTAAATAAACCTACATTAGTTTTAGCACATAATAAAACTTTGGCAGCCCAACTTTACAGTGAATTTAAAAATTATTTCCCTGAAAATGCAGTTGAGTATTTTGTTTCTTACTATGATTACTATCAACCTGAAGCTTACATTCCAATTACGGGCACTTATATTGAAAAAGATTTATCAATTAATGAAGAAATTGAAAAATTAAGATTGAGTACAACATCATCTCTGCTATCAGGTAGGAGAGATGTAATAGTAGTTGCATCAGTTTCATGTTTGTATGGAATAGGTAATCCCGATGAGTTTAAAAGAAATATTATTCAAGTAAAGAAAAATGAAATTATTCCCAGAACTAAACTTCTTCATAATCTTGTACAAAGTCTTTATTCAAGATCTAACTTAGAATTTGTAAATGGTAACTTCAGAGTTTCAGGTGACATTGTTGATGTATTCCCAAGTTATGCAGATCATGGATTTAAAATCCATTTTTTTGGAGATGAAATTGAAGAAATTGAAATTTTTGATCCAATCAAAAATAAGATTTTAAAAAAGTTAGATAATCTAATAATCTATCCTGCAAATATGTTTGCTACATCTCCTGATATATTAAAAAATGCTATTGAAGAAATTAAAGAGGATCTAGAGAAACAAGTTACTTATTTTAAGGATATAGGTAAACATTTGGAAGCAAAGCGATTAAATGAAAGAACAAATTTTGATCTTGAAATGATTTCTGAACTTGGGTATTGCTCAGGCATTGAAAATTATTCCAGATATATTGATGGAAGAAGTCCTGGGACTAGACCTTTTTGTTTACTTGATTATTTTTCTGAAGATTATTTAATGATTGTTGATGAGAGTCATGTCACACTTTCCCAAGTGCATGCAATGTATGGTGGCGACAGAAGCAGGAAAGAAAATTTAGTAGAATATGGGTTTAGGTTACCAGCCGCAATGGATAATAGACCTTTAAAATATGAAGAGTTTGAAATAATTCAAAATCAAGTAATTTACGTCAGTGCCACCCCATCTGATTATGAAATGTTAAAAACGGAAGGTGTCTTTGTAGAACAAATAATTAGACCAACTGGGCTTTTGGATCCAAAAATAATAGTAAAACCAAGTCTAAACCAGATTGATGATCTAATAGAAGAAGTTCAGAAAATAGTAGAAAAAGATGAAAGAGTGTTGATTACAACCCTTACAAAAAGAATGGCCGAAGAATTAGTAAAATTTTTAAGTCAAATCGAGATTAGATGTAGATATATCCACAGTGATATTGATACTATAGAGAGGGTCGAAATAATGCAAGGACTTAGAAAAGGATTATTTGATGTACTTGTTGGTGTTAATCTTTTAAGAGAGGGATTAGATTTACCTGAAGTTTCATTAGTAATAATTTTGGATGCAGACAAGGAAGGTTTTTTGAGAAGTTATAGATCACTAACTCAAACAATTGGTAGAGCAGCAAGAAATTTAAATGGTAAGGCCATAATGTATGCTAATAAAGTGACAAATAGTATGAAAAAAACTATTGATGAAACGAATTATAGAAGGGAAAAACAAAAAAAATTCAATATTGTTAACAAAGTAAAACCAAAGCCAATCAATAAAATTGTTTCAAATATTTTTGAAATCAATGACACCGAGGGGGAAATAAAAAATGAAATAGTTAACAATTATGATGTAAGAAATATGAGTAATGAACTAAAAGAAAAAGAAATAAATAAGTACAGAAAAGAAATGGAAAGGGCAGCAAAATCTCTTGACTTTATTGAAGCTGCTAAATTTAGAGATCTAATTAAAAAGCTTAAAGAATAAAAAAAGGGAAGTTAAACTTCCCTTTTTTTTAATTTTTGACTTCTACTATTTGTTTTGCAGTGTTTTGATACTCTTTTCTTTTTGGAAGCTTTATTGTCAAAACTCCATTTCTGTAATAAGAAGTCACTTTATTAGTTTCGATTGATATTGGCAAATCAAAACTTTTTTCAAATTTATGAAAACCAAATTCTTGTCTATTGTATGTGTAGTTTGAATTTTTATTTTCATCATTTACTGAAACTAAAAGAATTTTATTTTGAATTTCGATATTGAAATCTGTGTTTTCTTTGCCAGGAATAGCTAATTCAATAACAAATTCCTTGTCGTTTTCCTTAATATTATATGAGGGTGAAACAAAATTATCATTCGTAAGATTAATATTCCAGTTATCTTTGAAAAACTCATCAAAAATCGTTGGAAAATAAGATTGTGTTTTAATTAAATTCATATCATAATTTTTAGTTAAACATAATTTTGAAATGAATAGATCAAAATGAATGCCTATGTTAATTACATGACACAGTGTCTTTTTTTTGCAAAAAAAACATGACACAATGTCTGTTTCTAAATCAAATCTTGAATTTTATTGGATGCTTCTTGGAATTCTACTGCGCTATATACTTTAAAACCACAATTATCGATAATTCCCTTAGCAATTTCAGAGTTTGTTCCTTGCAGTCTAACTATCACAGGTACTTTAATAACATTACCCATATTTTTATATGCATCTACGATTCCTTGAGCAACTCGATCGCACCTAACAATACCACCAAAAATATTAACTAAAATTACTTTAACATTTTTGTCTTTTAGTATCAGTCTGAATGCTGTTTCTACTCTTTTGGCGTCAGCTGTGCCACCAACATCAAGAAAATTTGCAGGTTCACCCCCTGATTGCTTAATCAAATCCATCGTAGCCATGGCAAGACCGGCACCATTAACCATGCAACCCACATTACCATCTAAGTCCACATAGTTTAAACCAACAGCTCTTGCTTCGGTTTCGGATGAGTTTTCCTCTTTATAATCCCTAAGTGATTCATAATTCTTGTGTCTGAACAAAGAATTATCATCTAAACTAACCTTCGCATCCACGGCTATTATTTTATCATCGGAGGTTTTTAATACAGGGTTAATTTCAAATAATGATGCATCGGATGAAACATAACATTTGTATAATAGAGTAATAAACTTTACCATTTCTTTGTATGCGTTTCCAGTTAAACCAAGATTAAAAGCAACTTTTCTGACTTGAAAAGGAACAATGCCAATCAATGGGTCTATTTCTTCATAAAAAATCAATTCGGGGGTT
>PAGT01000033.1 GCA_002705485.1 Flavobacteriales bacterium
ACATTGGAGAAAAAAATCTTAATAATGCATTGAAGAAATATGTTAAAAAAGTAGCATTCCAAGACCCTCCTTACACCACTTCGATTGATCTTGTAAATCATGTCAAGGAAGTTACTCCCGACTCTCTAAACTATTTAATTGAAGATATGTTTGAAACCATAACTCTTTATCAAAATAGGATTGTTTCAACTGAATCAAAAAAACTTGATAATGGTAAATACCAAGTTGATATAGAATTCAAAGTAAGTAAGTACCGAAATGATGAAAAGGGAAAGATTTTCTACGGTGACAGAAAAAAAGATTCAATTTCTTACAAAACAGAAGAAATGAGAAAGCCTGAATATTCAGTTTATCTATCGGATTATGTTGATGTAGGTGTTTTTGGAGAAAACGACGATAAAGAAACCGAACTCTACTTAAAAAAACATAAAATTAGTTCCATTAACAACAAGGTAACCATTGTTGTGGACGAAGAACCAACAGAAGTTGGAATTGATCCTTACAACAAACTCATTGACACCAATTCGGATGACAATAGAAAAAAAATTAATCCAATTTTATAGTTGAGAGAATTTAAATCATTCAATATAAATTTTGAAATACTTATTATTGGCCCTGGGATAACAGTTTGGATATTTGTCATATTGAGTTTGATAGAAGATTATTTTCCTGGATCTCTAAATAATATTCCAGATGAAATAAAACAATCATTTTTACCTTTTATTGTTGTTTTAATTATTTCTTCTATTATTTTGTCTTTAAACTTTATCATTGTAAACAACAGGGGAATTGAAATCAGAACACTTTTTCCTAGAATAACATTGAAAAAAAGATCATGGAGAGAAATAAAATATTACGCACATGTCATTGAAACATGGTCGGGAAAATTTACATGGTTCTAGNGATTGGAAAGTCATTTGGTTNATTGATTTTGATGANAANGTTTGTATTAGANTTCCAAGAAGAGCGAGTTTTAATTTAAAGAATGTAATGAAAGAGGTCAGTAANTTTGAAGATAAATTTGAAATAGAACTTAAATNTAGATNATCCANTTTTTACAGCACGTGGCTATAAAAAAGTTGAATATNCTAAAGATCTAAATAAAAATGNANAGAAGATCGTTTAACAAAGCAATTGAGGCATCATTTACTGGGTTACTTTTCCATGATGCATATGCTTTAACTAATCAAACTCAAAAAAACATCAAAATTTCATTAGCACAATGGTCTCTNAATGATATGAAACAAACAGAAAAAAAATTAATCCAATTTTATAGTTGAGAGAATTTAAATCATTTAATATAAATTTAAACATGCTTGGATGTGCTTTTATGGTACNAATTCTATCAATTGTCCTATTTGGTTTGATAGAAATGAATTTTCCTGGATCTCTAAATAATATTCCAGATGAAATAAAACTTTCATTTTTAACTTTAATTGTTGTTTTAATTATTTCTTTTATTTTATTGTCTTTAAACTTTACGATCGTAAACAATAGGGGAATTGAAATCAGAACACTTTTTCCTAAAATCTCGTTGAAAAAGAAATCATGGAGGGAAATAAAATATTATGCACATGTCATTGAAACATGGACAGGAGAACATGGTTCTAGTGATTGGAAAGTCATTTGGTTCATTGATTTTGATGACAAAGTTTGTATTNGAATTCCAAGAAGAGCGAGTTTTAATTTAAAGAATGTAATGAAAGAGGTCAGTAANTTTGAAGATAAATTNGAAATAGAACTTAAATTTAGAAATCCATATCTTACAGCATATGGCTGGAAAAAAATTGAATATCCTAAAGATCTAAATAAAAATGAAAAGAAGATCGTTTAACAAAGCAATTGGNGCATCATTAACTGGGTTACTTTTCCATGATGCATATTCTTTAACTAATCAAACTCAAAAAACTACCAAAATTTCATTGGCTCAGTGGTCTCTAAACGATATGATTCAAACAGAAAAAACATTGGACGCCATCAATTTTCCTGTTATGGCATCTGCTTTGGGTTTTGATGCAGTTGAGTATGTATCAACATTGTATTGGCCTTTTTTGGAGAAAAACTCATTTAATAGCCTTACAAANAATCTAGTCCAAAAATCCTCAACAAATAATATTAAAAATCTACTTATTATGGTAGACGAGGAGGGAGATCTTGCTTCATCCGAAAAAAATAANATTCACAATTCGATTGAAAATCATAAAAGATGGATAGAGCTAGCTAAAATACTGGGTTGTCATTCTNTTAGAGTGAACCTCAATGGTGAAAAAAACATTGANAAATGGAGTGATAATTCAAAGTATGGTTTATCAAAACTTTGTGAATTTGCTANTGATTTTGATATCAACATAATTGTTGAAAATCACGGTGGGAATAGTTCTAATGGGAAAGAACTAGCAAAAGTTCTAAAGAGCGTAAATCTACATAACTGCGGATCCCTTCCTGATTTTGGGAATTTCTGTATTCAAAGAGAAAATGGTTCCATGTATAGTGGGCCATGTGAAATTGAATATGACAAATATCAAGGAATGAGGGATTTAATGCCATATGCAAAGGCAGTTAGTGTAAAATCTTATGATTTTGATGAGTTTGGAGAAGAAACTACAATTGATTTTGAACAAATGTTTAAAATAATTAAAGATTTTGATTACAACGGATACCTTGGAATTGAATTTGAAGGAAACAGTTTGAGTGAAATTAAAGGAATANANCTAACTAGAAAATTAATAAAAAAATACCACCATTAACTTACATTTTAAAATGGTTGTATAAACAAAATAGATACAAGCCGATTGCTCCCCACATCAGAAATATAAAATGTGAAGAAGGGATCCAAATATATGCTAAAACAATATTAGAAAACAATAATATTCCCAATACCATTAATATCCTAACTCTCAAAACTTTAATTTCAAGTATTTTATTTTTTGAAAATGACATTACAAATAGACCTATTCCAAGAACATACATTCCTAAAAACCGATAAATTTGTTTTAAATAATCGCCTAATGTTTCATTTCCCTTGATTGAAAACAGTTCTTGAAATGTAATTCCTAACCTTTCTTCATTTGCTACCTGATCCAACAACCACGGTTCAGAGCTTATTAACCATCTAAATCCTGAAATCACTAATGACAAACCTATTATTGCTAATAAATATTTTATGTAAGTAATCTTTTTCAATTGTTATTTTGAGATTATTAATTTTGAATCCTATCTATAAAGATAGATTAAACTTTTATATTTGTTTGAGGTCAAAAAATCTAACTGTGATAAGAAAAATAATCTTTTCGGTTTTTTTTATACTCTGCTATGCGATTAGTTTTTCACAATTAAGTAAAGTTCATTACATACCCCCTCTTACAANTGGACCCTCCAATGCAGACCCACTNGATCAGTGGTTTTACATTTCNACCCCAAAAAATGGTGATGTTTCTTTTAAAGTTATACCAGTTGGAGATCCTAGTCAAGAAACATCATACATAGTAAACAATGCAAATCCAAAAAAAATACAAATTGCTTCGCTTGGTTTTTCTCAATTATTTCAAGATCCACTGACAACAAGTACNGTAACTAATGATAAAGGTTATATCATTGAATCACAAGATGTGATTTATGTTTCAGTTAGAATGAATGCTGGTGGTTTTGCTCAAGCAGGAGCTTTGGTTAGTAAAGGCGAAAATGCATTAGGAACCAAGTTTAGAATTGGTACTTATGACAATAAAGGAAATCCAGGTGCTAATTACATGAACTTCTTTTCTTTAATGGCAACCGAGGATGACACAACAGTAAACCTGACTAATAACAATCAGAGTGGACTCGTTATTCAAAACTACTCGGGACAGTTTCCAATTGAAAACATTAAACTTAACAGAGGAGAAAGCTACACTGTTGCTCTACAAGTCATTGATTCGGATGCTAACAGAGATGGATTAATTGGAACCCTTGTAAGTGCAGATAAAAGTATTGTTGTTAATTCTGGTTCTGCAAATGGAAGTTTTGGTAATGGAGGNGCCAGAGATTACGGAATTGATCAAATTGTAGGACTNGAAAAAGTTGGAAAAGAATACATATTTGTTAAAGGAGGTGGAGATGATTCTTATGAAAATGTGCTTATTGTTGCACACTATGACAATACAAAAATTAAAATAAATGATGAATCTACAGAAACAACTATTAACAAAGGGAGTTATCTTATTATAGAGGGAAATAAATTCATAAATGGAAATATGTATGTCTCATCCTCTGAAGATGTTTTTGTATATCAAGGTATAGGGGGAAATAGTGAAGCAAATCAAGGTATGTTTTTTGTNCCTCCACTAAGTTGTGAAAGTAGAGGTGATGTAAATAATATTGCATTTATTGATGAAATAGGTGATAATACATTTGACGGTGGAGTTACTATTGTAACAAAAAAAAGTGCTACAGTTAAGGTTAACGATGTGGACATCTCCAATCAGCCAACCGGTATTAACGTTGTNGGTCCAACTGATGTTACTGGAAACACCAATTATATAACCTTTAAAGTAACAGGACTAACCGGAAATGCTTCTGTTAGTAGTTCAGATGAACTTTATTCAGCTTACTATAATCAAAATGGTGCAGCAACGTCTGGGAGCTTCTATGCTGGATTTCCATCAAACCCCAATGTATCATTGAACCTGGTAGCTTCGTCTTTAGGGTCATGTATCTCAGAAGAAGGGGTGTCAAATGTAACATTTGAAGTTATCAACTCTGGAAGTTATGATAGTTTGCAATGGATAAAAAAGGATGAAGGTTTAGATACATATACAAATATTGATGGCGAAACAAGTAACACATTCAAACCCAGTCAAGTTGGTACTTATGCTGTTAGAGGGACAATTACCTGTACTGGAGCAGTATACCAATCTTCTGATGTAAGACTCAGTATTTGTCCCAAAGATTTTGACAATGATGGAATTATTGATAACATCGATTTGGATAATGATAATGACGGAATATTAAATTCTGTAGAGTCTGGTGGAAAAGGGATTTTTAATTTGTCTGATCCAGCCAATCCAACATTTTCNCTTGAAAGTGGTGAATCGAGTACTGTAACAATAACAGGAACTCTTACAAAAGAAAGTTCAGTTGATGCTGATGCAAATTCATTATCTGCTACCGCAACTGGTATTTTTGAATCCAAACTATTAGGAGCAGAAACAGAAACCAACACATACACCATCAATACTACATCCAAAGACTCACAAAACCAAGATGAACTTTTNTTCTTTCATGCAACTTCTGACCCGAAAATAACCCACAACATTATTGACGGTGAAAGTTTTATTTACAGAGTTCTTCCGAGTGANAAAAACATAACAGTTTGGGATCCTGATGACCGCATACTGATTGATACCAATTTAGATGGAAAATACGAAACCAATGTGGTTTCTTGGACTGCTGGTGAAATTCATTTTAAAATTAATCCAAACCCCAATGGAACCACTCCCTATGAGTTTTTTGCCTCACAATGTAANTCACTAACATTTATACATAGAAACATAAATAAGGATGAATCTTCGTCTTATTCGGGGTTTATTGAAACAATAAATTATAATTTAAACTCAGATTCTGATTCGTCTTTTCAATATGATTATTTAGATTTGGACAGTGATGATGACTTATGTAATGATTTAACGGAAGCAGGTTTTGCAGACAAAGATCCAGACGGTGATGGAATCATGGGAGAAGGTCAACCTACTTTTGATAACGGAAAAATAGATTCAAGAGGAAAGTATAAAGATCACTCCTATCCAGATCCATTGAAAGATATTGACAACTCATTGTACCTTTTTCAAAAAGCAGGTAGCTCAGTTTCTATCACAAAACAACCCGACAATATCACAGAATGCGAGGATAGAAATGTAAGCTTTGATGTAAGTTCTGGTAATCCCACACCAAGTAATGCTACAGTTTCGTATAAATGGCAACTATTTAATTCAAATAATAATACATGGTCTGATTTGAATGATGATACTACTTATTCTGGAGTTAATACTAATAAATTGACTATAACAGGAATTAATAATTCTATGTCAGGAAACAAATTTAGAGTCAATGTTAACACCAATGAATATATTTGTGGAATTGACTCGGCTGAAGTTACTTTGGACGTAGTTGCTACTCCCAAAAAACCAAATGTTCCACCAATACAAATTTATTGTTTTGACACTAATAATCAACCCAAAGTTTCACAATTAACAATAACTGAGCCTGACTCAACATTAACAGTAAAATGGTTTGAGAATGAAGTAGGTGGTACTGAAATAGATCCAAATACAGAACTAATTCATGATAAAAAATATTATGCCGAAGTAACAAATACTTTAGGGTGTTCAAGTGTAGCAAGAACTGAAACTAAAGCCTTTATATCAAACCCAACACTAACAGCAACAAATGATGCAATATGTATAAATGAATCATCAATAATTTCAGTCACTGGAATTCCACAAACAGCTCAAGATTTTATTAATGATCATCCAGAACTTCAGTTNTTTTTAACTTATGGTGGCTCAAACTACTTTTTAAAAGAAGAGGCCATGCCATGGGAGGATGCTTACAATTTAATACAAAGCTATGGTGCTGGAGCCTCTATGTATCAAATCAATTCCAGGGAAGAAGAGNACGCGGTTTATGATGAGTTAAGCAAAAGAGGTTGGGCAAATGCAGGAACAAATCCTAATAATCACTTTTGGTTGGGCTTAAAACAATACAATACGGTAGAATTGAATCCGAACAATAAACTAGATGAAGGATGGTATTGGTTAGATGGACGTCCTCTAACAGATGAGCTTGCCAACTGGGCTCCTGGAGAGCCGAATGACTGTTGTAGCACAAACACCGAAGATGGTGAAGAAGATTATGGTCAATTTGATTTTGGAGGTGTAGCAAAAAAATGGAACGATATGCAAAATGTTCAAGCAAGTGGAAATTCATGGCCACTGTTTGAGTTCAATGGCACAACATCTGTTACATGGGGAGAGTATACTAATGATGAAAAAACTGAGTTTAATTTATTTAATGAAACCACAAGTAGTTTGACTGTATCACCAACAAAAACTACAACCTATTTTCTAGAGGTTACAATTGACAATGTGGTTTGTAGAACTGAACACGTTATTGTGGTTAACCCAGAACCTTTATCATTACCAGTTGATGATATGGTTTTTTGTGATGACAATAGTGACGGTGATGATACAAATGGAGTTATTCAATCGATTAATTTTGAAACTTTATCTACTAAAATATTGGGTGAAACACAAGGCATAAATGACTTCACTGTGACCTACCATCTATCACAAGCAGATGCTGATGATGTATTAAAAGATGGGCTAACATCTCCTTATACTAATTCAACTTCGGGTGGAGAAAAAATTTATGTAAGAGTTAAGAACAACGCTACTGGTTGTATAAAAACCAATAATTCTTTTAACTTGGTAGTTAACCCACTTCCAAAAGCAAACGTTGTTGAAAATATAATCAAATGTGATGACAACTCTGTTGGTGATGACAAGGATGGCTTTATATCAACTTTTGACTTGGATTCCAAATCAGCATCGATTCTTGGTAGTCAAGATCCAAACATTTTTGAGGTTTCTTACCATCTGAGTCAAAGTGATGCTGATGATCTAACCAAAACTGGGCTTTCATCTCCCCATACCAATGTAAATACCAANGGAGATAAGATATTCGTTCGAGTNCTNAATAAAAATACCAATTGCTTTAGATCAACGACATCNTTTGAAACACAAGTNGCACCACTTCCAAAAGTCAAACCCCAAATAGTCATCGAACAATGTGATGATGACGACAACAATGATGGTGTTTCAGTTCATAATTTGACAGAATCACAGCTTATAATTTCTGATGATTATCAAAACGAAACTTTTGAATATTATACTTCCTCTGACTTAAATAACAACTCACTTATTTTAGAACCAACAAAATTTCAAAATGATCCATTTAGCGATACTGTTTATGTAAAGATAATTACTAGCAATAATTGCTTTAGAACTTCACAAATTGACATCACAGTAGCTGCAAGTCAAATATCGAAAACATTCATGAAGGATAATGATACATTTTATGCTCTTTGCGATGATTCCCCTGTAATTAGTCAAGACGGTATCGCCACTTTTAGTAAAGATGTCTTAAATGAAGTCAAACAGAAATTAATTGCATCCAATTCAAAATTTTCAGCTCAAAACATCAGAGTTACTTTACATACAAAATCTGATGATGCTTTGAGTGGTGAGAATTCAATTGACACTACTGTTGATTTTACTAACGTAACTCCAACTACTCAACCCATTTGGGCTCGAATTGTAAATATTGATATTAATACTTTTGAGTGTTTGGGTTTTGAGCAAGTCGCTACTTTACATGTTGAGCCTCGTCCCATAGCCAATGCTGTAACTATTGCTGAACAATGTGATGGAGACAGTGCTCTTGATCTGGACTCACAAGACGGTAAATTTCCTTTTGATACTTCCAGTATCCAAGCCACTCTTGTTGGTAATCAAACCAACGTTACCACTTATTATTATTTACCTGACGGAACATTAATTGGTAACCAATTACCTAATCCGTTCTTATCTACCTCACAAACCATTGATATCAAAATTGAATTGGCTTCTGCACTTGGTGGTGTTACCAATCCAAATGGACTGTGCTCCGATACCACTACTTTAAAATTTGTGGTTAATGATTCTCCTGAGGCTTACCCAGTCAACATACCTGCTCAATGTGACGACGGAGCAGATGATTCAGATGGTTTTTCAGAATTTGATACCAGTAGTGTAACAAATACTCTGCTTACCAATCCAGCAACAGGTGTAATGCAAAGTTTAAATGATTATACAGTGAGTTTTAGTTATAAAGACGAGCAAGGAGTAAGCCAAACAGCTGCTACCCTACCCAACCCATTCAATACCAAAACTCAAACAGTGGTGGCCACAGTAACCAACCCTCTTAACACCAATTGTGTCATTACCAAGAATATTGATTTTGTAGTCAATCCTTTACCTCTTTTTGAAAGAATAGATGATACCAGTATTGTTTGTTTAAATCTAGACCCAATCCCTATAGGAGTCACTTCTTCAGACAGTCGAACTTATAGTTATACTTGGACAAGAAACGGACAACCATTTAGCCCCAATATCTCAGGTACTGACTCCAGTATACTAATTGGTTTGGGTGGAGAGTATGTTGTCACAGCCAAAACAACTGATGGAAGCAATTGTACCAGAAGCTTGACAATAAAAATCAAAGAATCTAAAATTGCGGTTCTAACAAGAAAAGACATTACAGTTAAAGATTTGACCGAAGATAAAAACAACACCATCGCGATCGATACAACTTCTCTTGGAATAGGAGATTATGAATTTGCTATTGATGATGAAATAGGNCCCTACCAAGATNAACCTTTATTCGAAAAAGTAAGACCAGGAATACATACAATCTATGTAAGAGATAAAAACAATTGTGGAATCGCACAAATCGATGTCTCTGTCATTGGATACAAAAGCTTCTTTACACCAAATGGAGATGGGTATCACGACAAATGGAACATACTTGGATTAAGAGCAGACTTCCAACCAAAAAGTAAAATCTATATTTTTGATCGGTATGGTAAACTATTGAAAGAGGTAGACCCTCTATCAGANGGGTGGGATGGTAACTACAATGGAAAACCAATGCCTCAAACAGATTACTGGTTCAAAGTAAATCTAGAAGACGGAAGAGAATTTAAATCACACTTTAGCCTGATTAGAGCGTGGTGAAATTAAAAACAATCACAGTCAATTGATCCTCTTAGGAAATTAAATCCGAGAGTTATTTGATGAAAGCCACCTGATCCAAAACGAATATCACCCTGCTGATAGGAATAATTATATGAAAAAATAAAATCCTTNTAATCAATTCCAACCAAAGGTGTAATTAATTGCAATCTTTGTCTTTTAAGAAGCTGACCGTCTAAGTACTGTGCACCCTCGTAACTATTTCGATATGAAAAACCAGCCCACAATCTTCCTTGTCTAAGTTTATAGTATGCTTTGAAATTAACATCCATTGCTTGTTCATTTGTAAGTTCTGCGGCTTGAAACAAAACAGAAGGTTCAAAAGACCAAGGAAGTTCAGTGTAAAAGATGTAACCAAAAGATGCAACTAGTCTTTTAAANCTTGTTCTATCAGGTCTTTTACTGTAAGTGTCTACACCATACATATTGTGAGGACTCCAAAGAAGGTTTTTGACTGTTAAATGAGCATAATATTTATTAGTGACATAAGACATACCTGCATCTACATTAAAATATCCTGTACTCTGTTTAATTCCTGCAATCAACGGGTCATAATCATACAAATCGAAAGAGGTTTGATCTAGAGAATTTTGAATACCACCAGCACTAATACCAAAAGACAACTGATTGATGTCGTCATCCTTTGATGGGTATGGTCTTTTTGAGGGTAGCAAAGATTTATTGAAATTAATATGGTGTGCGTAAGTCAAATATGCTCCAATCTGAGAATGATAACCATTTTGATCTTTATAAATAATTGTACCAACACCAGACCTATCTGTTAATCGGTAATCAACTGAAAGTGTTTGAAGATTTGGTGCATCTTGCTGATCAAACCACTGTTTTCTNGATGTCATTCTGACTTTTCCACCAACCAAATTAACGCCAGCCATTGAAGGATGAACGAGATAGTAATTCTCTGTCAAATAATCTGAATATACAGGTAAGCCTTCTTGACTATTTAATTTCAAAAAAAAGAGTACAATAATTAAAGCGAATGGTCTTCTCAAAATAATGCAGATGTTAATGAATAATTTTTAACAAATTTTTCTAAAGATAATCATTATCTAGAATAAAAAAATTGGAATGAAAAAAGAATTATTTCGTTACATAATCCACCAGNTCTTTTTCAGAAAGGTNTCCCAAATCATTAATTTCATCCATCCAGTTATCAAGTTGTAGNCTTAGGTTTTCTAGTTCTTTGGAATATTTCTTATTATCAATTAANTTACTNAGCTCAAATGGATCGTTAACCAAGTCATATAATTCTTCTTTTCGTTTAGGGCTTTGAAACCAAAGTTGCTGTTGANCTGAAAGAAGTCCAGATGAATTTAATTNATTTAAATGCTGCATTAAAGCCATTTGGTTTCTATACTCAACTTGAAGAGCGTGAGGTTGGTCAATATTGTAATTTCTAATGTATTTGTAATTCTTATTTCTGACAGCTCGTATTCGATCACTGTGTTCATCAAATCTGTCACTGGCAGTAAATAGGTATTCTCTGCTTTTAGCAGCCTTTTTAGATCCCAAAAAAGAAATTCCCTGATAAATCTTTGGAATTTCTATACCACCNACAATCGAAAGAATAGTAGGAGCAAAATCAATGAAATTTAACATTTCATTATTTCTTTTTTGTTTGGGTTTNATATTTGATGGGAATTTAATTAATAGTGGGATTTTGGTTCCAGTTTCATAGATTGCCCTCTTGTGTCTTGGAAAAGGACCACCGTGATCACTGTAAAAGAAAATATAAGTACTATCATATAACCCTTGATCTTTTAATTTTTTTATTATAATACCCATTTGTTTATCCATTTCAAAAAGATTGGAATAATTAACTGCTAATGAATGTCTAGTTATGGAATCATTTGGAAATAAAGGAGGAACATTTAATTCATTGGGATCCACTACAAGAGGCTCTTTATCTCTTTGCCACATGGATGATTCGTGAGTCACATTAAAATTAAAAACTGAAAAAAAGGGTTGATTGTTTTCTCTTTTTTCCCATGAAGCTTCATTACTAGATTCATCCCACGCTTCATCTCTTAAAATAAAATTATAATCTCTTTTGGCATTATTTGTACAATAATATCCGTTTTCTCTTAAAATTTGAGTAAAGGGTTTAATATTTTCAGCAATTTTAGAGGAATAATATGGGAGATTTAAGCCTGACTCTTTTTCACTTCGTACACTTACTTTTCCATCATTTTTTAATGCTCTCATATTTCCAGTACCTATTGAATTAGGGTACATACCTGTAATAATTGCACTTCGAGCAGGAGCACACACTGGATAAGTAGAGTGCATCTCCTCATACACAACTCCATTATCCATTAATTGATTTATGTTAGGTAGAGAAACNGATTGATCTCCGTAAAATGGAAACNAATACTGAGATTGATCTTCAGCTACCAGCCAAACTATGTTTGGTTTAGCTANATCGTTTCTTTCACATCCTNATAGTGNACTTAATAAAAAAATTGAAAGGTATATTTTAGCAATTTGTTTCATTTTATTTTATTAATTTAATNGTTAACAACTAAATTANCNCATGTGCCAAATTAAATCTATTTTTTTTTAAAAAAGATTATTATTGCCAATGATAAGGAGATGATTCCCCCATANAAATATGGAAAATCTATAAATGATAAGTTTGAGTACATCAAAAAAACAACCAAAAAACATAAAAATGATATAATCAATAATATTGAAATCAATAAAATTTTTAATCTCACAAATAATCTAATTAATTACCAAAAATGAAAAAAATTACATTAATTATCATAATTATTTTTTCAAACTTTTCATATTCTCAAAATCAATACACACCCAGTGTGGAAAATTTAGAAGCTCGTAAATGGTTTGAGGAAGCTAGGTTTGGACTTTTTATTCATTGGGGAGTTTACAGTATTCTGGGTGATGGTGAATGGGTCATGAACAATCAAAATATTTCAATTAAAGAATATGAGAAGCTTCCAGGATTTTTTAACCCTACAGATTTTGATGCTGAAAAATGGGTGCTAATGGCAAAAAATGCCGGAATGAAATACATAACAATNACAAGCNGACATCATGATGGTTTTTCAATGTTTGATTCCAAAGCTTCAAGTTATAATATTGTAAAAAAAACTCCATACAAAAAAGATATTCTTAAAATGTTATCAGAGGCCTGTAATAAGCATAATATAAAGTTATTCTTCTATTACTCACAATTGGATTGGTATCGTGACGACTATTTCCCAAGAGGAAGAACAGGAAATGGAATTTCAGGAAGAGGTGAAGGAAATTGGGATGATTATATATCTTTTATGAAAGCACAATTAACAGAATTATTAACTAATTACGGAAAGATTGGAGGAATATGGTTTGATGGTCAGTGGGATCAACATGATTGGGATGGGAAAAGATTTGGAGGTATTAATGTAGACTTTAAACTTAGAGAGGTTTATGATTTAATTCACAAGCTACAACCTCAAGCNCTGATAGGAAGTAACCATCATTTAGCNCCNCAAGAGGGNGAAGATTTTCAAATGTTTGAGAAAGATTTNCCTGGCAGGTCAACGATGTCATTTGCAACATCGGAAGANGATATAGGAAATTTACCATTTGAGGTTTGTGAAACAATTAATGGGTCTTGGGGTTTTAACTTAAAAGACAGGAAACACAAATCTGAAAAGGAGCTGATTCAATATTTAATAAAAGCAGCTGGTTATGGAAGCAATTTACTACTTAATGTTGGACCTATGCCAAACGGTAAAATTCAAGATGAGCATTTGCAGTCCTTAAAAANAATTGGTAAATGGGTTGAAAAAAATGGGAATACAATTTACAAAACNAAAAGAGGTCCAATTGANCCAACAGATGAAATAGCTTCAACTCAGAACGGAAATACCNTTTACATACATATGTTAAATGATAAAAAATTAAATGTTCTGATTGATGGTTTTAAAATGAAATTTAAAAAAATCACATACCTTAATTCAAACAAAAAAGTATCATATCAAAGGACTAAAAATGGGATACTAATTTATCTCGATAAAAAAGAGATAGATCCAATTGATACCATTATAAAAGTTGATTTGTGAAACGTTTTTTGATTTTTTTTCTAATCATATCTTGTTCACCATTAAAAAAATATGATGGAACAGGTGAAAAATGGAAAAGTTCAATTGATAAATTAACCGAATTAAACATCACACAAACAAAAGATGATGATGCTATTTTGTTCATAGGGAGTTCAAGTATTAGAATGTGGAAATCAATAGAACAAGACATAAGGCCCTATAAATCCATTAGACGTGGTTATGGTGGTGCTAGATACACTGATTTAATACACTTCACTGAACAACTTGTTGAACCTCATNATGTAAAGGCAGTNGCAATTTTTGTAGCCAATGATATAACAGGAACTAAAAATGATTTGAAGCCCAAAGAGGTACTTCGATTNGTNAAATATATTGTAAAATCTATAAGAAAGACTCATATAAANAAACCTATCTTTTTTATTGAAACAACACCAACCTCAAGCAGATGGAAAGTTTGGAATCAGATTTCTTNCGCAAATGATTTGATAAGTNATTTTTGTTCAAACAATGAAAGCTTATTCTTCATCAGTACACGANAGTTCTTTATCGCCTCAAATGNAAAACCTATTGATGNTTATTTTGTAAGTGATAGGCTTCATTTGAACGAAAAAGGTTATTCGGTTTGGGGTGAAATTATTAGGGCAAGTTTTGACAAAAATTTAAATACTAAAATTTAATTTTTGCTGGAGCCCAATTGATTGGATCTCCTTTAATATTTTTAGTTTGATTAATAACTTCAATCATTTTTGGTTTTACCTTTAAAACTAATGCCTCTTTTTTGTCATAGTAATATGGTGTCCAGTCATCTTTCCAGAAAATATTTTTTTTTGATTGATCTAAAACAAAAGAGGCTTTGCCATTTAAAGAAACATAACCACTTTCGTTTTGAAAAAGTAACGTAACATTTGGGTTATTTTNAATTTCTTTGACTTTTCTGCTCAAAGGGTTCGTTACAAGGAATACAATAAAGTCATCATTTGGNAGATGTGGATCCATAATTCTTGATGATATTTCTCCATTTATTGAAACTGTACTTAACACACAAAATTTTGANTCTTTGACCATATCCAAAGCAATATCTTTCAAAATTAATGGTTCATCAAATTGTGAAAAAAACACCTGTGTATTGATCAAAAAAAATAAAAAGAATATATATTTCATATCTACTTACTTTAGCAACAAAATTAATATAAATGATAAAAACACTTGATTTTTAAATTTCATAATTAATACTTGTCAACAAATTGAAATTTTAAGTTGCAAAAGTCTTCTCTGAAATTCCTCTTAAATTAAAATCGTAAATAAAAGTTCTAAATGATTTAAAAAAAAAAATATAAATGATTGATTTACAATTAGTTAAATTTTAAAATTTTGTTTAATTTGGATAAAATCGTTTCATTTAAATATTTTATTTGTGCTGAAAATCAGAGTTTTAGCTAAAGAAAAAAAAAAGTAATTAACAAATATTTTTCCCTCTGTAAACAAAAAGCTTCCAGATAAGAATTTTTTTTTATAGATTAGAGAAAAATAACGTTTAACTAAATATTATAAAAATGGGATACAAACACACAAACAGTAAAGGAAATACATATTTTTTACATTCAAAAGATGTTCAACTAAAAGGTGGTAGAAACCAAACAATNTATTACTTCGCTAAAGATCAAAGAGCTGAAGCATGCGATTTACCAGCTGGAAAACAAGTTGTAGAAAGTCCAAAAACTGGTTTGCCTTTTGTAAAAGGAAAATAAATAACAAATAACGTTAAAAAAACCCTCCACTTTTTGTGGAGGGTTTTTTTTTATTCAAACATTAAAAGTTTAAGCCTGTATCTACCCAATAGTTCTCTTGATGCGGACCCATTTTTGATCATCATTCGGTCTTGAAAAGTTAATCCATTCCAAAATTCATCTCTCTCGTCTTGTGATTGCTCTCGACCGGACATGTCGATAGTAGCGTGAGTAGGCGTTCCATCAGTAGATGAATCGGTAGTTAAATTACTNGTGATAATTTTATTAAACTCCCACCACTTTCTAGAGCCATTTAGAATATTTTTTTCATGCCATTTTTTAAAAAACTTCATTTCATAATCTTCATAATCCTCATTTAAAGCCTTAAACGCATTTAGGGTGATTTCCATACCTTCTTCAATTTTTCCATGCCAATAAGTATTGTCTAATCTTTCCAGCTCATAAAAATTTCTCTTTCCAGCAGGTAAATTCCATTTCTTTTCAAATTTTGATTTTGATAACTTTCCTTTATAAACATTCTTTGCGTAATCCCAAACATTTAAATTGGCAGACTTGGCTTTTTGTANAGAGTCTTTATAAAAATTCATGATCAAAAAATCAGGCTTACCCNCAGCATCTTTATCATCGGNATAAATAAACTCCCATATCATCCATCTTTGTGAATAACCATCTTCTATCGCTTGTTTATGAATTTTAGACCAAAATTTTTCCAATTCAATATATCCATCTCTTTCATCATCATTAACCCTTACAGAAGTATGTGAAATTANCTGTGAAAATGAAAGTGAGATAGAAAAAATAAATATTAATGTAGATATAATTTTTTTCATAATTTAATTAGTTTATAATTTAAATATAACTAAAAAAAAGACACCTACGTGTCGGTATGTTTTATTTTNTAAAATTTNATATTCTNAAAAAAATCTAATTCTTTATCAAGACTTTTGATATCTCAATATATATTTGTTTTTTTGCACNAAAAAAATATATNTAATTGAAAGCAATATTAAAAAATTCTGATGTTTTTGGGGCTNTNTCCTCAACATTATGCCTAACTCATTGTATTTTAACACCNTTTNTTCTTGTNNTTCCTNCGTGGTGGGGTGGTCTTAATTATTTTTTTATTGCTATTTCATTTTTTGCAGTTAATTTTTCAGCGAAAAACAGTTCAAAGAAAATTATGAAACCCCTTCTTTGGCTTGGGTTTCTTTTTCTTTCTTTTTGTATAATAAATGAAGAATTAGGACTTTATCATTTTCCAGAATTTGTTACATATTTGGCAGCAATTAACCTTGCGTTTTTGCATGTATACAATTTAAAATATTGTCAGTGTCATGATGATTGTGATTGCAAATAAAAAAATTGAATTCANTATGGGTATCTAATTTTTACATTCACCCATTTCAAAATCAATAATTCCTCTTTTAATTGCTTCACACTCGTTACTATACGTCATTTTATCACATCCACAAACTGGTTCGTATTCTTTTGTACAAACTGTATCTAAGTCGATCAAATCCTCTCTAACACAAGTATCGATCTTTTCACTCTTTGAGCATGAAATTGAAAATGAAAAAACAATTAAATAAAAAATCAAATTAAAATTAAACTCCATATACCTAAATTTATAAAAAAAATAAATTAATGATGATCACCCTAAATCTTTAATAAATATGAAAAAAATCGTCTTGGTTTTATTTCTCTTTTTAAACTTTGAGCTTGTTTATGCACAAATAGATTCAGATGAAAGTTACGAGGTTAATACCATAGCATTTTATAATGTGGAAAATTTATTTGACACCATAAACGATCCATTGACTCGCGATGATGATAGAACACCAATGGGAAAAGACAAATGGACAGNCGATATTTATAGAAAGAAACTACTNAATCTTTCAAAAGTTATTAATGAAATTGGNGCTGATTTGACTGGTGAATCTCCAACAATAATTGGTTTATGTGAGGTGGAAAATAAAAAAGTACTGGTTGATTTGATTAACACAAAATTATTGAAAATTTCGAAATATGAAATTATTCATTATGATTCACCTGACGAAAGAGGTGTGGACGTAGCATTGATCTATAAAAAAGGAAAATTTAAACCAACTAGTAGTAAAATATACCCTCTACATTTAAAAACTTCTACAGGTGAAATAGACTTCACCAGAGATCATTTATTGGTTTCAGGATATTTAAATAATGAAAAGATCCATTTCATTGTAAATCACTGGCCATCAAGAGCTGGAGGGCAAATGAAAAGTGAAAAAAAAAGAATTTCGGCTGGATTATTAAATAGAAAAATTATTGATTCCATTCTCCGAATTAATCCAGTTGCTAAAATCATTAATATGGGTGATTTTAATGACAACCCAAACGATAAGAGCATNAAACCTATATTAAAGACTTCTTCATTAAAGGAAAATTTATCAGAGGGTGAATTATTCAACCCCATGGATATACTCTTTAAAAAGGGTTATGGAACGTATAAGTTCAGAGGAAGGTGGGATATGTTAGATCAATTTATGTTGACCCAAAGCCTTATCTTAGAAAATGAGGGACACTTTTTTTTAAAAGCATCTGTTTATAGTAAAAAATACATGGTCAATCCAAAAGGAAAATACCAGGGTTATCCCTATAAGAGCTTTGCTGGAGGAAGGTTTTTAGATGGATTTAGTGACCATTTTCCTATTTACTTGTATTTAGCTAAAAAGACTAATAATAATTAGAAAGTCTAATATTAAGATTTAAAAGACGATAATAATAGTTTTACATCTTTGATCAAATAAAGCCGTAATTGATGTTAAATTATACTAATTTTATAAGATAAAAGGCTAAAAACTAATAAATTAAGGAAATGAGACTAATGAAAATAGAAGATATTCCAAGGTTAGGAAAAAAAATAAATCAATTAAAAAAAAGAATTGTACGAGCTGAAACAAATGGAAACTATGAAAAAGTTGAATTCAGAAAGATGAGAATAAAAAAAATAAAAGATATGATTAATGAACTGATGAAAAAAAAATAACAAAATGAAAAAAATATTTCTTTTACTATGCATATTGGGAATAATACTACCCTACTACCACTTAATAAATTTTTTAAGTTCCAACAATTGGTCAATGAACGGGTTTTGGGGTGAGATTTTTTCAAGTCACCCGGTTTCAATGATTTCAATGGATTTGACTGTCGCTGCTACTACTTTTTTAATTTTTCTTATTTCTAAATACAAAACAAAAAAAATTAGACTTATTAAATACCTAGTTTGTTTATTTATGGTCGGATTTTCACTAGCTCTTCCATTATTCTTTTACGACAATTATGATGAACTTTAATGTGTGAATTTAGAGAAGCATTTGAAATCTTAAAAAAAGATAAGGTTATGAATTCACTTATTACAAAGTTAGGTGATCAAATAACAATTCAAGATAGAAAAGAAAAGAATTTAGCCTTAGCGTTATCATTATTAATTATAGAACAACAAGTTAGTTTCAAAGCTGCAAATACCATTAAGGAAAGGTTCAGAAAATTAATTAAAAAAAAAACAAACAGGGAGGTATTAAAAATTGATGATGAAAAATTAAAATCAGTTGGAATCACATATAAAAAAGTTGAATACATTAAAAATGTATATACTTACTTTGAAAATAAAAAATTTGATTTTTATAATAAACCCAAAAAAGAAGTGATAAGAGAGCTTACTATTATAAAAGGTATTGGAATTTGGACAGCAGAAATGTTTTTAATATTTATACTTTTTGAAAAAGACATCTTTTCAAAAGGAGATTTGGCATTAATAAACAGCATAAAAATTAATTATAAAATTGACGAATTGAATGAAAATGATTTGAAAAATATAACAGAAAAGTGGTCACCTTATAAGACAATTGCTAGCTTACTATTGTGGAAATCTATTGAAGAAAAAATTTTTTATGATTAAATTAAAAATGTCAAAAAAATGAATAATTTGATATTTTTTGGCGTAAAAAGAACAAAAAATGGTAAAAAAAGACAAAAAATTGAAAATTTAATTTAATTAAATAAACGAATATTGATTAATAATTATTCTAAAGAATTTGGATACAATCTAAAATTAGCATCTCCAGTAATGTTAGGTATGGTCGGCCACATTATGGTATCATTTGCTGATAATATAATGGTTGGTCAGCTAGGCGCTAAGGAATTAGCAGCGGTTTCTTTGGGTAATAGTTTTTTCTTTATTGCAATGTCATTAGGGGTTGGTTTTGCTACAGCCATAACACCTTTGGTTGCTGAAGCAGATTCCTCGAAAAATACTAGAGCAGTCACAAGTTCATTAAAACATGGTTTAATTTTATGTGTATGCATAAGTTTAGCACTTCTCTTAGGTATGTTATTTTCGGTCCCACTCATGGAAAAAATGAATCAACCCAAGGATGTTGTTGTACTAGCAATGCCTTATTTAAAAATCATCGCCATATCAATTGTTCCACTTGTAATTTTCGAAGGATTAAAAAGATTTTCAGATGGTTTATCAAAAACAAAATATCCAATGTATGCTGCAGTTTTTTCGAATGCCTTAAATATTATCTTAAACTATTTATTAATTTTTGGAATGTTTGGATTCCCAAAACTTGGAATAATTGGCGCTGGAATTGGAACATTAATTTCAAGAATACTTATGGTTTTATTCATTATCCTCATCTTTTTTAATAAAGATAAAATTAAAACCTATTTTTTAAATATTGATTTCTTGAAAACAGAAAAAAAAGTTTTTAAAAAAATCTTTAATTTGGGGTTTCCATCTGCATTACAAATGCTTTTTGAAGTTGGAATTTTTACAGCTGCAATTTGGCTGAGTGGAACATTAGGAAAAATATATCAAGCTGCAAATCAAATAGCGTTTAATTTATCAGCAATAACCTTTATGGTTGGAGTGGGTTTAGGAGTTGCTGCAATGATTAGAGTAGGTAATCAAAAAGGTCTTTCTGATTTCATTTCATTAAGGAGAATTGCTATTTCAGTTTTCCTATTGACCATTCTCATTGAGATTATATTTGCGATAATTTTCTTGGTTTTTAATGACTGGCTGCCAACTTTATATTTGGAAACAAATAATCCAGAAAAAATTATGGAAAATTCAGAAGTTATTTTAATTGCGTCACANCTTCTTATAATTGTAGCNCTATTCCAAATTTTTGATGGTTTACAAGTTGCCATNTTAGGAGCACTTAGGGGAATGCAAGACGTAAAAGTTCCAACCTTAATAGCATTNATTTCTTATTGGGTAATNGGNTTNCCTATTTGCTATTATTTAGGATTACATACTCCATTAAAAAGTGTTGGNATATGGATAGGCTTACTNATTGGACTAGGATCCGCCTCTTTATTGTTGTTTNTNAGATTCCATTATTTAACCAAAAAATTAATNTCNAAATAAATTATCTNGTGTGATAATCTGCAGCAGAAGTTGCAATTTGATCATTNGGTTTTATATTNACTTTATAACCTAGNGAGTTGGCCCATCCTTTTGCGAATGGAACAAGTTTGTGAGAAAAAAAGTTTTCGTTTTCATTGTAATCCATATCGATTTCTAAAGGTATGTTTAATTTGCTTTTTAATTCCTCTGCAATCGACAGACTTAATTCTGTTTCTTTGAAAAGTCTGTTCCATAAGTTACTTATTTTGGGAGAACTCACTTTACTATATATGTAATGCACACCTTTTTTGTTGTATCTATAAGCTATTGCAGTTATATATTTGGTTTTATTGTTTTCACATTGGGAATCTGTTCCTATGTGAATTCTGACATCAGGAGTTGTTTCAATTATTTTTGAAGTGTACGAAAATGGGTTTATTTCATGCCCATTAATGTCAATGAATTTCATTTTATTCTTAATTTCCAATTTTATTTATTTTTAAACTTAGTGATTATAGAACCTTATTAAATTATTAATTTTTCAATGAAGATCATAATTATAATTAAGAGAATTTTGAAAAGAATTAAATTCTAGATCCAAATATCGTTATCCGCCGTGAGATTTGATTTGTTAGAATCACCTGTATTAACCACACCCCTTGGTTCGATAATCAAAATTTTTGCGAGATTTTCTGCACATGGCTTGTGTTCTTTTCCTTTTGGAACAACATACATTTCACCTTCATTTAAAGTAACCTCACCATCCCTAAATCTGATTTTAATTTTACCAGTCAGAACAATAAAGGTTTCGTCTGTATGTCTGTGACAGTGCCATTGAAAATCGCCTTGAATTTTAACCAGTTTAAACTGATAATCATTCATTTCTGAAATCACTTTAGGATTCCAAAGTTCATTGAACAAATTGAATTTATCATTAAAATTTATTGCATTGTACAACATGTCTTTTATTTTTAGTTGAATTTAACTAAATCTAAAATATTTTTTTATTTAAATTTGCAAATAAAAAATGCGAACAAACAATCATTTATCATTTAGATCCGGAAATCCCGCTCTAAGTAAAAAAACATTTCAGTCGATAAGTAGAACATCAAGCGGGTCTGTAGTCAGAGATGATGTAATGACCATAAAGGGAACTGTTGATAAAACTGCAATCTCTTTACTTTTACTTTTGTTCGCCGGATATTTTACTTTCAATGAAGGGTCGATGATCTACATAGCAATTGGAGGAATCGGTGGTTTTATTGTTGCTCTTGTAACAATTTTCAAAAAAGAATGGTCTCCAATAACTGTCCCGCTTTATGCAGTACTTGAAGGTTTGATGTTGGGTGGAATTTCCTACATGTATGGTCAAATGTATGAAGGGATCGTTTTTAATGCAATAATGCTTACGGTGTCCATTCTGATTTGTTTACTATTGGCTTATAGATCTGGAATAATTAAAGCAACAGAAAATTTTAAATTAGGTGTTTTTGCAGCAACCGGTGGTATTTTTTTAGTCTACCTAGTTTCATTTATTGCTAGTTTTTTTGGTGCAGGTTTTTCTTTTTTAGACCCAACAAATAGTTCTCTGTTTAGTATTGGTGTAAGTTTATTTGTAGTTGTCATTGCTTCTTTGAACTTAGTTCTTGATTTTGATTTTATTGAAGAAGGTGCTGAAAGAGGTGCCCCTAAGTACATGGAATGGTATGGTGCTTTTGGTTTACTTGTAACCCTTGTATGGCTATATTTAGAAATTTTGAGACTATTAGCCAAACTTAATAATAGAAGATAAAATAATTTTATTTTCTATTTATAATATACGCGTAGACACTACCATAGATTGAATGAATTAAACTTGAAATTGCAGCTGGTATTGCTGTCATAGGATTTGTAAAGTTTTGTTGAGCTAGAACAACACCCAAGCCAGAGTTTTGCATTCCTACCTCAATAGATATTGTTCTTGAAACTGATTTATTTTTAAAAAGAAAATACGATGCAAAGTATCCTATCACAAAACCTAGTAAATGTAGAATTAATAGACATAAAAGAAGTTTAAAACCTGACGACAATATTATTTCTTTTCCTTGACCTATTATACTAGCCACTATAAGCGCAATTAAAACAACTGCTAATCCAGGTGTAAATAACGAAATATTAGATGTTCTTTTTGGGAAATATTTACTTAAAATTAAACCTAATATAATAGGTAATAATACAACTTGTACTGTGCTGTAAAACAGTCCCCATGCTGAAACCTCTAAAAAACTTCCTGAATAAAAACTTGTTAAAATAGGAGTAAAAAAAATTGCTGCTAATGTTGAAAATGTTGTCATACATACCGAAAGTGCGAGATTTGCTCTTGCTAAAAAAGCAATAACATTAGATGCTGTTCCACCAGGACAACATGAAACAAGAATTAATCCAACAGCAAAAAAAGTAGGTAAATTAAATAACTTTGCAAGAAACCATCCAATTAAAGGCATAATTGTAAATTGTAAAATTAATCCCAAAAGCACCCATTTCGGTGTTTTAAAAACTTGGAAGAAATCATTTATTTTTAATGTTAAGCCCATACTTAGCATTATAAATCCAAGACCAACTGTAATTAATTTTCCTGAAAACCAAATAAATAGTGAAGGTTTAATTATTGAAAGGATAGCAGCAGTTACAACAACCAAAGGAAAATTTTTGGTTATTTTTTGTGAAAGAATAGCTAAACTCATATATAGATATGTCCTGTTAAATAAGTTTTTGCTTTTCCAGCAATCTCCACACGATTCTCAAAATTCTTACATAATAAGTAGCCCCCCCTTTCGGAAATCTGCATAGCAGTCAATTTATTTTTTTTTAAGTTTTTTGCCCAAAAAGGAACCAAAGAGCAATGTGCTGATCCCGTTACTGGGTCCTCTAGAATTGATGCCTGAGGAAAAAAAACTCTGGAGACAAAGTCACACTTTTTAGATTTTGAAGTAAAAATGACTCCACCAGTTCCAAGATTTCTTTTATTAAATAATTCAGTATTTAAAGTTATGTTTTCTATATCATTTTCAGAGCTATATAAAAGTAAAAAGTCTCTTGATTTATAAACTTCCAACGGTTTAATATTTAGTGAATCGTGAATATTTTTTGGCAATTTTGAAGGTTTTGGCATTCTGCTAGGTAAGTCCATTCTATAAAGTTCGTTTTCAACTTTTACAATCAAATTTCCACTTAGTGTTTCAAAAACAATTTTTTTTTTGTCAACTCCCAAAATGGAGTAAAGAACATGTGCAGTAGCAAGTGTTGCGTGTCCACACAAATCCATTTCAATTTCAGGTGTAAACCAACGTAAATGATAGTTGTCTTTATTCTTTGTAAAAAAAGCAGTCTCAGCAACTGCATTTTCACGAGCAATATTTAATAAAGTTTCAGAGGGAAGCCAATTCTTTAATGGAATGACACATGCTGGGTTACCTTTAAATATCTTCTCTGTAAAAGCATCAACTTGGTAAATATCTAACCTCATTTATCCTGCTCTGTTCTTAGGCTTTTTGTTTGGAATCCTTCCATAATTTCCTCCACCGTCATAATCTAAGGTATCTGTTTCAATTTTTTCATTTGATTTTATTTTTGATTCGCCAGGGATAAGTAAAACACCAATAACAAATATGCCAAAAACTATGACTCCAATAAAAAAGATAATTTGAATACTCATTTTTTAAAAATCAGTTTTACATAAGCTCCAGCAGCTAGAATCGAAGGAACCCATATACCCACATACAGACCTTCATCCTTGAAGTTATTAAACCAAAGTAAAACAGAAAAAAGGAAACTGATAAATGCAGCAGTTAGAATAAAATAATCCGATTTTTTCATATTAAATTACATTGATCTAACAATAGGTGCTCCTAAAATACCAGCAACACAATATTCGTTAACTAAACTTACCAGTTCTGAAAACATTGATTCGCGTGACTGTCCTAATTCCATGTGGGCTTGTGCACCCTCAGGACCATTATATATCTCAGTGATACCATAAAGTGTGTTACCGGTTTCTCCACTTTCAGGATCGAGTGGATTATTTAGTTCTGGACTTTTCATAACTGCATAACAAAGTATGATAGGTTCGATATTCCCCTCAATGTGATGTGTTTCTTGCATAAAAGCTTCGTGTGTTTTTAAAAAATTATCCATTCGACTGGAGTTACCATTTGGGACTTTAAAAGCTACATGGAAACCAATACAATTTTTTTTTATGATCATAGTTATAAGTTTTAATTTGATAAAGTACAAAAAACATTTTAAAAAGCGAACATAGATTTATTGTCCAATGATATCAACAGTAAATGATTCAACCACATTTTGTGAAACAAATATATTGAATTCGAGGGGGTTACAACATACCTCACAATCTTCAATAAACATTTGAGAATTAATTGACGGGTCAATTAACTTTAATTGGTTTTGCCAACAGTGAGGACAATCAAAATACTGTTCAATCATTTGAATTTTTTTTTAAAATTTTTCAATTCGTTGAAACCACTATTCATATTACCAATAAGTGATACAATCTCATCAACGAGTTCAGATGGAGACTTTGCATTAAGTTCAAAAATTGTACCATCCATTGATACCAATTTGTTTTGTTTGTTAGAAAATTCAATAGATGTGTGAAAAAAATATCTTAAAACGTAATCTAATTTCATTTCTGTATTATAATAATATTTATCAAATGAGGTGCTATCAATGTAAGTTGTTTTAAAAGTTCGATAATTATCTTTAAATCCGTATTCGGCAACTTTTAAAGCAGGTAATATTAATTTCTCTTTATCATTTTGCGAAAGCACAGAGTTGGAAAAAAAGGTGACCAAAAAAAAAATACTGTAGAAGAAATTTTGTGTTACAATATTTTTTAAAATATTATTAATTGTTTTCATAAAATGTGTTACTTTTTATCGATAGAATATTTACCAGGTCCTAGTAAAATTATAATCATGTAGCCAACTAAATAAAGTACAGCTTTTTCCTTTCTTCCAAAAGGATCATCAAAATGAACGACAAATGCAGCTACAACCATTGTTGCAATTGGAAAAAAAGAAAACAACTTGGTTTTATAGCCCAAAATTATAAATACTGGCGCAATAAATTCTGCAAAAACCGCCAAGATCAATGTTGGCATCTCCCCGATTCCAATGGGATTTGAAAAAGTGGGGTTTTCAGAGAATAGTTTCAAAAGCTTTGGATAACCATGAGTCATCATTAATGCTGATAAAGCTATTCGATTAAACAATAACGTTATATCCAACTTCATAATTAAATATTATTAAATTTGTTTGACTAATTTTGTTTTAACAAACATACAAATTAAATGTAATGAGAAATTTTTTTGAAATATATTATCCTATCATTCTTGCTTTCTTATCTTTTTTATTTTCAGTTTCCCTTTGGTTTTCTGGCAATAAATTAGAGGGTATTTTTGTTGGGATTTGGGTTCCCTCGATTTTGGCCCTTTCTATAGCCTTGAGACAAAGAAGATCAGACAGTAAAAAATAAACAAAATGGACCTATTAGTTTTTCTTGTTGGATTCGGAGTTTTTAGCCTGTATTTATTGGGTTACGTTTTGGTTATTACAAGCCAAAATAAAATTCAGGACGAACAGGACAAAAAAGACCCTGAATTAAAAAATTAAATTTATATTATTTTTAAAAAACTCTAAAGAATTACATTGGATGTTGTAATCATTACACTCGTAACTTTTTCAGCAGCTGTTCTAACATTTTTTTCTGGTTTCGGACTTGGAACTATTTTAACCCCCACAATGATGATTTTCTTCCCTGTTGAAATTGCGATAGCATTTACAGGAATTATCCATTTTTCAAATAATATTTTTAAACTTTTCATTGTATCTAAAAAAATTGATAAAGAGATTTTAATAAAGTTTGGTGGGCCTGCAATTTTAGCATCATTTATTGGTTCATATTTACTTTTCAACATTGGAGGTGACAAAGTTCTGTATTCTGTTTATATTTTAGGAGAATTAAGAAGTGTAACATTTATTAAGTTTTTAGTTTCAGTTCTGCTAATTATCTTTTCTTTGATTGACCTAATGCCATTTTTTAAAAACTTGAATTTCCATAAAAAAACAATTCCCCTTGGGGGTTTTTTAAGTGGTTTTTTTGGAGGCCTTACTGGAAATCAAGGTGCTTTGAGAAGTGCTTTTTTAATCAAAATGAATCTTGATAAAAAAGTTTTTATTTCTACTACAGTGTTTATTTCTACAATGGTTGACTTTACTAGAATAGGAGTTTATTCATCCAATTTACTTGCAATAGATTTTTCACAATATTTTACTTTAGGAATATTTTCAATATTATCAGCAGTATTAGGTTCAATTATAGGAAATATGCTTTTGAAAAAAATTACAATTGAAATAATAAGAACAACAGTAGCTTTTTTAATCATTTGTTTAGCAACATTTCTACTAATAGGTATAATTTAATATTAATATTCATAAATTAGATTTATAATTTGATAAATGCAGAACAGTTCCAATAAAATATTACAAATTCTCGGTGGGTTTATAGCTTTTGGATTTGGATTATTACAAGGTATAGATTGGTTATTTACAAAATATGAAATTGGGAATTTTTATTTTAATATAATTTTAATTCTTCTTCTTTTAGGATTTATAGTTTCTATAGTCATTACATTCAGAAAAAATCGCAATGTAAATAACAACACAAAAAAACAAACATCGAAAGTAAAATTAGTGATTGGGACGTTTCTCTCATTGATTCTCGTTTCCTTATTTGTTTATTTTTTTAAAAAAATAAATGACAATGATAGCTTAATAAATGAAAAAATTCCTGAGATAATTAAATTATTTGATGAAGGAAAAGTCAACATGGTGTTTTTAGAAACAAAAAAACTGATTGAAGACTATCCAAAAAATGAAATTCTTAAAAATTACTTTGAGAAATCAAGTCAATTTGCATATTTAAAAACTGATACCAACGGAGTTGAAGTAAGCATTAAATACTCAGGAGACTCGATTTTCAATTTCATCGGAACTACACCAATAGACTCATTTCCTGTACCAAGAAACCGAAGATCACATGTGCTTAAACTCAAATACGAAGGCAGGGAATATATTCAAAACAGTAAACTTTATCATGATTATTTTTTACCTGATTCAAAAATTAATGTTCCACAAAATCATAAAGTATTTCTTGGAGCTAA
Organism: Flavobacteriales bacterium; assembly: GCA_002705485.1. GTDB lineage: Bacteria > Bacteroidota > Bacteroidia > Flavobacteriales > Flavobacteriaceae > MAG-121220-bin8. The sequence goes on from PAGT01000033.1 coordinate 28,272, forward strand.
TTCTTGGATGTTTTTACAGGGTGTTAATTTTGATAATGTAAAAATAGCACCTTTCTCGATTTCAAAAAACGAAGTTTCTAACGAAGATTTTCAGGATTTTGTTGACAACGGAGGTTATGAAAATCCATTGTACTGGGATTTTCCATTCCAAGTTGGTGATAAAATATTAGATTTCAACTCTAATGTAAAATTATTTACAGATAAATTTGGAAAATTAGGCCCAGCTAACTGGTCATATGGCAAGTATCCGTCAGGACTTGAAAATCATCCAGTAACTGGAATCAGTTGGTTTGAAGCCAAAGCTTATGCTAATTATAAAAAAATGTCACTTCCTAACATTTTCCAATGGTTGTACGCTTCAGGTCTTCCTGAGGACTGGTTTGAAATTAATAGATCTGTAACAAATGAAAGCAACTATAATTCAACTCAAACTAGAGCTGTTGATAACAGTGGTGGTGCTTACAATGAACTAAATAACATTGGAGGAAATGTTAAAGAATGGACCCTAAATCCAAATGGGAAAGAAAAAGAAAAATTTTCAATTTTGGGCGGTTCATTTTCTGAACAGCCCTACACCTTTAACAATTATTACAGTCTTTCCCCAATGGATAGAAGTATTGGTAACGGTATTAGACTATCACAAAATTTAAACACTAGTAAAAATCTAGAACAAAACAACTTTATTGTAGAGCAGTTCGAGAGAAATATTATTGATCTACCTGATGTTAGTGATGAACTTTTTGAATTTTATAAAACTCAATTTGATTACGATAAAAGTTCAATTAATGCAACCACAACTAACATTTTAAATTTCCAAGAGGGCTATACAGCGCAAAAGTTTGAATTGGAAACCACTTATGACAGTGAGGAAAAATTATTCGGATATATTGTTTATTCAAATAAGTTCAAGGACAAATATGATCCAGTGATTTATTTTCCTAATGCATCATCAATTACAAATAATAATGATTCTAATTTGTATCAGGATATGTTTGGAATGAAGCATCTTGTCGATGAAGGTTATGCGATTATTCATCCCATTTACCATAACACTTATTCAAGACAGAAAACATATAATACATTCTGGCCTGACCAATCTGAAAATTATAAAAGTACAATAATCAAAATTGGTCAAGACTTTAAAAGAAGTATTGATTATATTGATTCAAGAAGTGATTTTAATATTGAAAACTTGTCTTATTTTGGATATAGCTGGGGATCAACAACATCAAATTATTTACTAGCGATTGACGATAGAGTAAAGTCAGCTTTTTTATGTGTTGGAGGAGTAATGTCGCAGAAATCTAAACCTGAGGTTGAGGCTCATTATTATCTAAGAAGAATCAAAACACCAATTTTTCATGTGATTGGAAAACTTGATGGAATCTTTGGTTATGAAAAAAGTTATAAGCCTTGGAAAAGTTTAATTGGTACCGATCCAAAAAATCTTAAAACATTGGAGCTGAATGATTTTGGTCACGGAATACCTTGGGACACAATAATTAAATATCAGGCAAACTGGTACAAACAGTTTTCAGTCAAATAAATAGTTTCTAAAATAAGCTAATTATGAAAAATCCTTTTATTTATAATATTAATCTGGTGGTAATCTTATCATTTTTCCTTCAATCATCTTTTTCTCAAGATATTCTTGATTTGAAAGAAAGAGCTTCTGTAATTAAAGAAATTCAAAAAGATAGAATAGAAAACTTACTTCCACAATTAATGGAGGAGACTGGCATTGATATGTGGATTATAATCGCAAGAGAATATAATGAAGACCCAATAATTAAAACATTCTTACCTCCAACATGGCTAAACGCTCGA
>PAGT01000073.1 GCA_002705485.1 Flavobacteriales bacterium
TTTAGTTGTAAACACACTCATTTTTACTCCAGTATCCTTTCCGTGTATGTAAACATCTACTTCTCCTTTTGTCGGGTTGGGATAGTAATGAATATCCTCCGATATAAACACCTCTCTTTCAATCATCCCTTGACAATCCAAATCAGTAGATACTTTAATGATACTAAGACCTGTTGGTAAAGCGGTTGTAAAACTACTGCCCTCTACCCTATGCATCTTACCATTGACCTCCACATTGTAAAGGTTGGATCCACCCAGTTCAATACTACTGGTTCGCTCGTCCTCATCCACATCAATAAACGCAGTAAGAGCTTTTGGCTCCTCAACAGAGACCTCAAAACACTGCTCGTAAGCAGATTGACCATCTACCTTAAAGCAAACTGTGTACGTACCCTTGGCAAGACCCGTCACTGAAGCCGTCTTGTTGTCGCCAGTAATATTAACATCTGACCTACCTGTAATGGTTATCGTATAATCGTGAGAAGCATCCTCAACACTTAATTTAATCGAACCATCAAGAGTACCGATACAAGTAGCACTAGTAATCTCAACCTTGTTATTGTTCGCAGGTAGTGTGAAAAAGGGACAGCCTTCAGCATCAACAACCGTATTAGCTGGAGTGTCAGGACACTTGTCATCATCGTTTAGTACACCATCACCGTCCAGATCATTGCTGGTTACTGTAATACTGATGGTTGCTTTTTCGCTGTCTAATGATCCATCATTAACTTTAAATGTAAAGCTATCTGATCCAAAATAACCAGCATTAGGAGTATAAGTTGCTTTTGATCCGTCAAGTGCAACGGTCCCATTTGTTGGATTGTCTACGACAGAGTAAGTCAACGTATCCCCATCAGCATCTGTACCAGTTAAAGTAATTTCGAGTGGTATGTCCTCAACTGTGGTTACGCTTTGAGAATTGGCTACTGGAGTGCTATTTTCACAAACGTCACCAACTCCATTACCATCTGAATCTTTTTGATCAGTATTGGCAATATCGGGACAATTATCTTTATCATTCTCTATTCCATCTCCATCTTTATCGTTATCACAAACGTCACCAACTCCATCACCATCCATATCAGACTGGTCAGCATTCGGAACTTTAGGACAATTATCATAAAGGTCAATAATCCCATCACCATCAGAATCATCACACGCATCACCAATTCCATTAAAATTAGAGTCTTCTTGTCCAGGGTTGGGTATTAATGGACAAATATCTTGTTTATCCAAAATTCCGTCACCATCGGAATCTTCACAAGCATCTCCCTCACCGTTACTATCAAAATCTCTTTGATTTGCATTGGATACATTTGGACAATTATCTAAAGAGTCAATTATCCCGTCACCATCAATGTCACTTGCCGGGGCGGAAACAATTGAGGACAATGTAAACGCATCGACAGTACCTTCTTTTACTGACACTGTTTTTTCCGACGTAATTGTGGGTTTACTATCCGATACGTCATTGACAACTGTTGTTTTAACTGTCAATTCGTAAAGGTTATTTTTATCAGAATCTTTAGGGTCTTTATGGCTAGGGGCAGAAACAAATGTTATTTTACCAGATGAGTCAATTGCAAACTGATCTTTATCATTTCCGCTATGTATTTCATAGATAACTTGATTTCCAGCTGAGGATGAAACAACATCAGATCCATCATCTAGGTTGGTTATACCACCTAAAGTATAGTCCTTATATACATTTACAGTTAGATTATCTAAAACATACTGGTTCGGTATGTCTGTTACGTTCACTTTTATTGTTTCCTCAGCACTGGTTTTATATCCATCAGAGACTGTAACCCCAATTGTGAAAACTTTTTTTGTTTCATAATCAATATTTTGAGGTTTGATTACATAAAGATCTCCCGTTTCAGAAACAATTCCGAAAGTACCATCATCATTTCCACTGGAAATTTTATAGTCATCAAGAAAATTATTNGCATCNGCATCACTAGCTTTAACTTTATAAAAATATGTNTTTTGTGCTGGNTTTTCCCTTAAAAANGCTTCTTGATTGGGATCAATTACNGGNTCAAATTGGCTGGATCCTCCAATTACGAAGATNCCAGTTGNTGTATCCTCAGACGAAATATTCTTATTGTCACTTCCAGAAATCACAATATTATCTATTTCCAGATTATAGGATCCATCAGCAATATCCATAGCCTGATTTGTGATATTATAAATTACTAGTGGTAAATTCAAGAAATCACCTTGGTTTCCAACTAACGTTGAATTATTCGTGGAATAAATTAATACTCTATATTTTCTAGCACTTACAGCAGCCTGAGTCAAAACAAAATTGGTTGTACGATCCGCTACTAAACTTGAAGTTGAAGCATCAATTTCAAACTTTGGTAAAACATTAATTTCTCCTTGCATTGATTTGTGATTTCCACAGATATAAAAATATTTTCCAGGAGATACATCAGATAAATCAACTTTTATTGTGCCAGATGTTGCTCCTTGATTTGTTACCCCAGCTAGTTGTTTTGTAGAATCGTATGCTCCATCAGCGTTCAAAGCTGTTACAATGTAAAGAGGATGGTTACCACCCGAATTATTGATAAAGTTTATTTCATCTCCGACATAATGAGTAAGACCAGGGTCCTTAGCATTGTTAATTTCAGTAATGGAAAAATCATCATTTGATTCAGCTATTAAAGTCCATGAAAATGATTTTGTCTCTTTTGGTACAGTTACATCAAATTGCATCCCTTTGATATCATTCGAATTCAACAGAGAAATTGGAATGGTATTGGTTTGTGCTTTGTAAGCATTTATATTTTTAGGAACAAGAATATTTCTATTTTTTAAAGCTCCTGTTATTTTAACAGAGTTCTGCTTTGATCCTCCATCATGGTCTATTTTGACAAGAGATGAAAAAGTAGGTGTTTGCGCAGATGGAATGATATTGAATTCTATTTTTTTTGATCCATTTACATCAATTTCTATTGGAAAAGTAGTTTTGATTGCAATATCAGTGTTGTCACTGGTTACACCTGTTATTTTAATTAGTTTATTTCCAGAATTTGTGACTGTAAAATCTTTTTCATTGAAACTATTTCTAAACAATTCTCCAAGGTCGAGTGTTTCAACTCCGTCTACGTTATTAAATGGAGAAGGGAAACCTAATTTTCCAGTTTTGAGATTGATGCTTCCATTTTCAAAAGATGAAGAAACATTTGTTAGTGCAGCATTTGTTAAAACTACTCCGCTTATATTTAGGTTATATGAACCTGGATCAACAATACCCTCAGGTCTAACATCAAACTCTACAATATCACCAATAGGTTGACTAAGAAGGGCGTTTGTTGGAGAGTANGATACCACTCTTAAAAATTCGTTACCATTATTATCAGTTCTTAAACTTGAACTTATGACATGATCTGTTGATGATTTCAGTAGTTTGGCACTACCAGCTACCATTTTTATTCTTTGGTCAGGAATTATATCAAACTGGAAACTAGTAATGTTTTCATCTCCATTGATTGAGACCTTTACTTTTGAAGTTTTATTATTTTCAGCATCTGCATTGGATTGTACAATGACTTTATTTTCGTTGTAAATTTCTGCTTTGAACTTAAACTCTTTGACACCTTTTCTTTTTTCATCAGGGTCATTTGAATCTAAAAATAAAGATTCCTCAAAAGATGCAATTTTAGAGGTGTTAATTGCTACATTAATATCATATCTTGATCCAGCTGCAACTTCAATAGGCCAAGATATGGGATTNCCATCTTTTGTTAATGTAAAGTTCGTTAACTCATTTTTATTTAATGAGATNGTTANTGTATCATTCCCTCTATTATAAAGCTGAATCCAACTTTGACTAAAATTTTGGTCTTTATAGATTTTTCCATAATCAGTTACGTAAGGTACTCCATTGCTTTCTCGCTCATAATCCCAAAAAGCTGCTAGAATCTTAATTGTCCCGTTTACTAAATCTAAAGTCAGGTTTGTATTGTCTTCTTTGGAAGCAATAACACTCATCAATTCAAAACTAAAATCACCATAACTATTTTTTTTTGTTTTGAAATCAGCACTAAAAAGCTTGGCATCACCAACTGGGATGATCTTGTTGGTGGGAGAATAAATAAGAATCCTGAGTTTGTCAGTTTGATCATCTGANGTAGTAATTTTTTTGACAGTCATCACGTGATCTGAATCTGATCCTCCTAGTCTATCTTTGAGTAAATTGTATGAAGACTTGTACTCAAAATTGTTCTGATCAAACTTAATATCTAACTGTAAAGCTTTTATTGGAGTATCGGTCTTTAAGTTAACCTCAATAGAGAAATCTTGCTCATAGCCATACCCCNCGTCAGTAATTGACAGGGAGTTTTGTCCGTAAACCGCTACCCCAATNAAGAGTATAAAGAGCTTNACAATTTTCTTCATCTACTCTATTTCTTGATCAGCTTTTGAACANTCTTAATCTCTTCTTTTCCTTTTGTAANCATCTTCACNTGTACAGTNTATACTCCAGATGCTAACATNCTGACATCCAAATCATTTAATCTACCCATCGATTCAATTGTGGTTTGATAGACTGAAACTCCAAGNACATTAAATATATTGACACTTATTGTTTCAGGTTCAGTATTGATATCGGTTAGGATATTAACGTTTGAACTTGCAGGGTTCGGATACATTTTAATTGGGTCAGCCAATGCATCGAAGAAAGATTCATCTAAGAATTTAACATCCAAGACCAATCCACCTAGAGTTCCAGAGCGCATGTTGGTGATTTCAAAATCATCATTTTCTTTGACATCAATGTACTCGAAAATCACATCGGTCAATTGATCAATTGGCTTGTTATCATAACTGTATATTAAGAAGGTTCTCTCTCCATCTTCAACAAAGTTTACTATGTTAAGACCCTCTAATTTAGATGATAATTCATAATCAACTGTTGCATCCATAGAGAATTGTAAAGAAGTGACTGGTTTGTCATTTTCTAAGTAAACTCTTCCTTTTGAAAGAACCAAAGATGCATCACCAATTGGTTTATTAGAATAGTACTCCCAATCGTATGGATCGTAGTTAGAATCTCTGGAAATATCTGAATTTCCATTAAGAATAATGTTCACTATTGCAGAAATATCTGTTACATCAATATTTCCATCATCATTCACATCAGCAACTTCACTTACAAATACTGAAGGGTTATTTCCAAGTATATAATCTAGATTGGTNGTCAAGTCTAAAATATTAACTCCATCATCACCATTGGAATCACCAAGNTTAAATGCAGATGTTACAGTATATTTTTGTTCCTCAGTAAATTTNGAACCAACNAAACTCGCATCAATTGACTGAACAGCAACGTAATAATCACCTTGAGGGACATTAATCTTCCACTGTAAATTATTTTCCACATTTCCTGGATCAGCAGCAACTTTAACTCCATCTACATCAGCACCAGGTGCCATAATATCAGANGCACCGCNAGGATGTTCCNATCCTAATNGANTATGTCAACCCTTCNGCAGGAGTTTGCTTACCATCTAANGCAGTATCAACAGCNCCCCTCCAGCTAATAACCATTTCAAATAATCCNTCTTGATAATTTGANTTATTATCTGAAGATTCTGATCTNGAAGATGTNANNTTTCCATCGCCTCCATTATCAACAGGGTTNAATNCCATAAGTCTNGATCTTTGGAATTCTACATTGGTTGGTGGAAGTGGTCTNGCGTTTAATCCGTAGACCTTTTTGGTTCCAACTGATTTTTTTAGNGGTCCGCTCTCCANTGCATCACCNGATCCATCNTTTGCAATACCTCCACTTCCATCTTGGGGTGGAGCATATCCTCTTACATTAATTACNACATCAGCAATGTACTCATCCATCCAACTATTGTAAGAATTATTATTAGCTANAAATCTATTTTTTCCAGTTATAACGGCGTCTGTATCAAGGTCACCATCAAAGTCNGCCACTCCAATGTTGGCGTTTTCATAAGCAGACAAGTCAGTTTCAGTGTCATCAATCATCTTGGCTTTATCATTATCCCAGAATGCACCTTNTGTTACTTTTCCAACACCACTTACAATTCCCGAATAAAGAACATCGGAATAACCATCNCTATCNAAATCACCGAAAACAAAACGACCGTTCCTAACNGCAGGTAAACCAACATCCAGATCGGTATAACCAGCTTCAGTATTTTTGTAGGCCTTTACNAAATCACCACTTGATGATTGACCACTGAATAAGACATCTAACCTACCATCTAAATCAAAATCAACAAAATCTGCAGTTCCCTCCTTGACAGAAACAAAATCATTATCTATTTCTTCAAAATATACTTCAACAGGAACAACAGCTAAACCATTTTCATCTTTTTGCCTTTTATTTTCAAAAAGAAGAGTTTTATANCCATCAAATGAGTATCCTGAGATTAAAAAGTCATAATCACCATCATTNTCAATGTCACCGAAATCATATGATGCAAAACTTAAATTACTNAGTGAGGATTCATCGACAACGCTTCTTCTTTNNGACATNTTAAATTCACTNAATCCNATNCCAGGGTTATCGTCTACATCCTGCACGGATACCATAGANATTACTGTAGTNGCNTCATTGACCAACTTTGAATTTTGGCCAGCTGTAATNATTTCAACAAGACCATCATTATCAAGATCTTTAATTGCAAATTCAATATTGTAAACACTTTGCAAGAAATCTTCTCCATTATTATTATCAAATGGATAGTGTTCAGACCAAAACTCCCTGTAAACACTTTCATCCTCAGCAGTGTCTGGGTCATCTTCCCTAGCATCATCTCTTAATCTAGTATTTAAGAACATTCTTAATCGAGTTCCACTATTTTCTTCAATGGCTACTATGATGTCTTGTTGACCATCATTATTGAAATCTCCAAATTCAAAATTAGATTGTCCATAATGAGCCGAATATATCGGTACAAAAACCTCATTGTCAAAAGCATAAATATTAATTGCTTGTTTTTGTACTTGATTCCCTGATCTTTCTCTGTTCGGAATCATTCCAAGGTTTGTAGCTATTAGATCCTTGTCTCCATCGCCATCCATATCCATGAAATCCAACTGAGTTGATTCATCTGGAACTAGCCTTCTATCGATGATTCCACCCAAGTTGAGCAATTTCCATTCATAATCTAGTGTTATGCTCACCGTGTCAGAGAATGCACCACCCATATTACCACCATCTATAGCTTGAACAGCAGCATAATAAGTTCCTGGATTCAATATAACCTCTCTACTGTTTTGAGTAGAAAGTGAAGGTATATTAATGAGGGTTGACCCTGTTTCAGCACTACTGTTAGAATAAATAATATCGTCAAGGAAGAATTCCCCATATGTTGGTGAGTCTTCATCTTTATCTTCACCTGTTCCAATTTTAATACTGTATCTGAACTCGGTTGATGAATTATCAGAGGGTTTATCCCACTTAAATTCGACTTTACCGTAGCCCATATCAGTGGCTGTCAAATTGGTTATTTTATTTGGTGGAGTATTCAAATTGTTAGTATTTTCAGCTTTGTAAAGCATGGCTTTTGCCAAACCGTTATCATCTAGCCCTGTAAGGAATAAGTCTAAATCTCCATCTTTATCATAATCAATCCAATCCACACTACTTTCTCTTAGTCCTTGTATCACTAAGTCAGATTCAATAATTCCGTACTGGCTTCCAAAATAAGCCGGGAAGGTTGTATAAAGCTTGGTTATCGCTTCTC
>PAGT01000034.1 GCA_002705485.1 Flavobacteriales bacterium
CTCTTCAGGGATGTCGTGACGAAGTCTTGCCCCAGACCCAAATTTTGTTACACCTTCCAGTAAATTAAGTGTAACATAAGCAGACTCTTCGCTTATTACATCTTTAGTTTCAGGCGAGGATTGATAAAGTAAAACACCATTTTTATCCTCAATTCTTGATATCATAGTGGGTTTGACATAGATCCCTTGGTTTGCAAAAGCACCATAGGCTCCAACCATCTCGAATACACTTAAGTCTGGTGTTCCAAGAGCAATTGCTGGCACATCAGGAATAAATGATTCGATACCTAGATTTCTCGCTAAATCTGCAACGGGCTTGGGTCCCACTTTGTCCATAAGTTGAGAGCTAATTGTATTTTTTGAGTTGGCAAGTGCATTTTTTAAGGTTCTCAAACCACCATATTTATCACTCGAGTTCGTTGGACACCAAGGTTCAGGGTTTCCAAATTTATTTGGTTCTATACAATAGATTGCATCGGGTAAAGAATCGCACGGGGAAAGTTTTAGTTGATCGATAGCAGTTGCATATAAAAACGGCTTGAAGGTAGATCCAATTTGTCTTTTACCTTGTTTAACGTGATCATATTGAAAATGCTTATAGTTTATTCCCCCAACCCAAGCTTTAACATGTCCTGTTTGAGGTTCCATAGACATCATTCCTGCTTGCATAAAATGCTTGTAATACCTAATTGAATCTATGGGTTTCATTACAGTGTCAATATTCCCGCCCCAAGAAAAGATACTCATTGGCACCTCTTTTTGAAAAGAGGCGAACATCTCCTCTTCAGATTTCCCACTAATTTTCATTTTTCTCCATCTTTCAGATCTTTTCATCGCTCTCTCAAAAATCAGTTCTTCCTCCTCTTCCTCAATTTCTAGAAATGGAGCAGTAGGATTAAGCTCTGAGGTATTTTGAAGAAAAAACTCTTTTTGTAAATTAGGCATATGCTCCTTCACAGCTTCTTCCGCATATTGTTGCATTTCATAATTAATGGTGGTGTATATTTTTAAACCATCTAGATAAAGATTATAATTTGACCCATCCTCTTTGGTGTTTTCATTTGTCCATTTTTTCATAAAACCTTGCAAGTAAGCTCTAAAATAGGTTGCCAAACCTTCTCTGTGAGATTGAGGAGTATAACTAATTTCTAATGGAAGGGTTTTTAATGAATCAAATTCTTTTTCATTTAGTAGACCGTTTTTTTTCATTTGTCCAAAAACAACATTTCTTCTTGATTTTACAAGTTCAGGCCGTCTTAGAGGATTGTATAGAGATGAATTTTTCAACATACCCACTAAAACTGCAGATTCTTCAAGATTCAAATCAATAGGTTCTTTACCAAAATAAATATTAGCTGCAGATTTAATGCCGTCGCCATTGTAACCAAAATCATAAATGTTTAAATACATTTTGATAATTTCTTCCTTTGTATACTGTCTCTCAAGCCTTACTGCAATAACCCATTCTTTTACTTTTTGAGTCAATGCTTCAAAAATATTTTTTGATCTCACCCCAACAAATAACTGTCTGGCCAATTGCTGAGATATTGTGCTTGCCCCACCTCTCTTATTTAAATAAACGACAGCTCTTACTGTTGCCTTGAAATCAATTCCTGAATGACTATAAAATCTCTCATCTTCAGTTGCAATTAAAGCGTCAATTAAATTCTTAGGAATCTGATTGTACTCAATTGGAGTTCGGTTTTCACCAAAATGGAATTTACCCAAAATTTTGTTGTCGGAGGAGATGATTTGAGTAGCTAGATTTGTATTGGGGTTTTCTAGTTGTCTAAAATCCGGCATTTCACCAAGTTTACCAGTTGATGCGGAATAAAAAATGGTAAAGACACTAAAAATCCCAAAAATAAAAATAGCCCAGAAACCATAATAAAATGGTTTATATTTTTTCGGAATTCCTTTTTGTTTGTTTCGTCTTCTAGCCATTAATTAATAGATTTAACTAGTAATCCAATATCCAAAATGTTTTCTAAGCTCTCAATTGGAGATATTTCATTGTTTCGCCTCATGGAATTTCTAACTGTTAGAGTGTTCAAACTGTCCTTAAATAAGACCACATTTTTCTTATACTTCAAAATGTGTTCCACAGTTGATATTTTGGTTTCACCATTCCATTTTCCGTTGGGCTGACTAAGAGTGTACTCGATTGTATCAATAATATTTTTCTGACCATTTAATTTCAAATTTGAGATTAAAAATATATTTGAGAATTCATAACTTTTATCATGTCTCAAAACAAAAAATAAATCTTTGTTCTGACTCTCCTCTGAGTTCAAAAAGTTTAACTCAACAATTTCTGAGTTTTTCCAGCCATCAACAAACTCGTAACGAAAAATTTGTCCGTCAAAGGAACAGCTAATCCCTAATCCAAAAACAAAAATCAATAAAAAAATTTTTTTTGAATTCAACTTAAAGCATTTTTATAAGTTAGGGTTTTTGACCTTCCTTTTTTGAAAATCTGGTTGCTATTTTTTTTACCTTTTCTTAATTTTTTTTGTTGTTCAATAGGCATTTGGCTTATTTCTTTACATGAATTTGAACAACATTGATCATGTATTGTTGAACATTTTTTACACTGTATAAAAAGCAGATGACAAGCCTCATTTGCACAATTAACATGTGTATCACATTTNTCTCCACACTGGTGACACCTNGAAATCACATCATTTGAAATGCTTTCACTTCTCCTATGATCGAAAACGAAGTTTTTNCCAACAAATTTATTTTCCAAACCATCNTTTTTTACTTGTCTGGAATANTCTATAATTCCACCACTTAGTTGATAAACATTTTTAAAACCTTTATGTTTTAAATAAGTACTGGCTTTTTCACATCTTATTCCNCCAGTACAGTACATTACAATTTTTTTTGTTTTTTTATGTTCTTCAAGGCTTTTTTCAACAATTGGTAAAGATTCTCTGAAGCTGTCAACGTCAGGTAAAATCGCTCCTTTGAAATGTCCAATTTCACTCTCGTAATGATTCCTCATATCGACTATAAAAGTGTTGGATTCTGAAACTAAGGAATTAAATTCTTTTGCATTCAAATGCTGCCCAGAATTAGACAAATCAATTTCTCCATCTTTAAGACCATCTGCTACAATTTTATTTCTCAATTTGACTTTAAGTTTTAAGAAAGAAAAATCATCTTGCTGAATTGCAATATTAAGCCGAATGTCTTTTAAAAAACTTACATCATCAATNGTTCTTTTAAAATTATCTAAATTTTTAGACGGAACAGATAGTTGTGCGTTGATTCCTTCACTAGCCACATAAATCCTNCCTAAAACATCCANTTCATTCCANACTANAAATAGATGATCNCGAAACAATTTAGGGTTTAGAATATTGTGNTATTTNTAAAAAGATAAAGTAAGTCTTTTGTCACNTGCTTTNTCAATCAACTCTCTCCTTTGATTAGCACTTAATTTATTATACAATTCCATATTTAAAACGAAATTAATGTTTTAAAATTTATAAGAAAAATCTGCTTATTTCTATTATGAGTTCTTTTAAATTAATTGTACTTTAGCTTACAACCTAATTACGTTATTTCATGAGTACNGAAAAAGATTCAAAACAAAAAGCACTTCAACTTACATTGGATAAATTAGACAAGGCTTACGGAAAAGGAACCGTAATGAAAATGGGTGATGCAGTGGAAGAAGAAGTTGAGGCCATTCCAAGCGGATCTTTGACATTGGATTATGCTTTGGGTGTTGGTGGATATCCAAAAGGCAGAGTAATTGAGATATATGGGCCGGAATCTTCTGGAAAAACAACTCTTACTTTACATGCGATTGCTGAATGTCANAAAATGAGNGGTATAGCTGCGTTTATTGACGCAGAGCACGCTTTTGACAGATTTTATGCTCAAAATCTGGGTGTAAATATTGACGAGCTAATTATTTCACAACCNGACAATGGTGAACAAGCTTTGGAAATTGCGGACAACCTAATTAGATCAGGAGCAATCGACATTATTGTAATTGACTCTGTAGCTGCATTAACCCCCAAAAGTGAAATTGAGGGAGAAATGGGTGATTCTAAAATGGGACTTCACGCAAGATTAATGTCTCAAGCCCTTAGAAAACTAACATCCAATATTAGCAAAACCAATTGTACTGTCATTTTCATTAATCAGCTTAGGGAAAAAATAGGTGTGATGTTTGGTAACCCCGAAACAACAACAGGGGGTAATGCTCTCAAGTTCTATGCATCTGTGAGACTTGATATAAGAAGATCAACTCAAATAAAAGACACCAATGGGAATGTTCTAGGAAATAAGACAAGAGTCAAGGTTGTTAAAAATAAAGTTGCTCCCCCTTTTAAATTAAGNGAGTTTGATATAATGTACAGTAAAGGGATTTCTAAAATGGGAGAGATCATAGATTTGGGCGTTAATCATGATATAATTGAAAAAAGTGGCTCNTGGTTTAGTTACGGTGAAACCAAGTTGGGCCAGGGCCGTGATTCGGTAAAAGCTATTTTAAATGATAATCCTGATTTGTGTGAGGAACTTGAGGCTAAAATTATTGAAGCTTTAAAAAGTTAGCTTTACAGTTCACTCAATATCATATCGTAAACTTTCTTTTTTAAAGTCTCCATATCTTCAAGACTCTTTCCCTTAGTAATTATGTGATTGTGTACACGAACTCTTAATAACCCTGGACCTCCAACATAATGATTATATGCAAAATGGTAGGGGTATCTTCTCTCACAATCCATAAATGACATGGGAACAATTGGCATTTTATAATCTATTGAAAATCTAAAAGCACCATTTTTAAATGGTGCAAGTTTAACTTCAGGTCCAAAAACCCCTCCCTCTGGAAATATACAAATACCAAGCCCCTGACTTAGCCTTCTTTCAGCATGACCATAAACTGCTCTTCTGCTTTCTGCACTGTCTCTGTTTACCATTATGGCGAATTTTTTATAAAAGAATCCAAAAATAGGGAGTTTTAATAGCTCCTTTTTTCCAACAAAAATAAAAGGGGCTGGACTAACTTTCAGCATTAGAAAAACATCAATCATGCTTTTGTGATTAGCAACCAACATATAACTTTTTCCTTTTTCAAAAGGTTCTTTGTATTCGATCCTGGGTATTAATCCCATTCCGAATAAAATAATTGTAGACCAAATATTCCTAACAAACCAGAAGAAGTACGGGTACAACTTTTCATTAGAACCGGTTATTAAAAAAAAGGGAATGAATAAAATTATGGTNGTGCCTACTAATGTGTAAAACCAGACGTTGTAAATCCCACAGAGAGTCATTTTGANAAATCTTATCATANTTGTAAAANTAACCAAATGNATAATATATTTATTAAATCCATTACTTTTGTTAGGAGAAACCTTTTTATGGCTAGAATTTTAACAGGTGTTCAAAGTACGGGCACTCCACATTTAGGAAATGTATTAGGAGCGATTAAACCTGCGGTAAAAATGGCCAATGAATCAAATAACGAATCTTTTTTGTTTATTGCTGATCTTCANTCATTAACCCAGATTAAGAATCCAAAAGAGCTAAAAAAAAACACTTACTNTACTGCTGCAGCTTGGCTGGCTTGTGGTCTTGATATTGAAAAAACTGTTTTCTATAAACAAAGTGATGTTGCAATTGCTACAGAGTTGGCATGGATTTTATCATGTCATTTTCCTTATCAAAGATTAACTTTGGCTCATTCATTCAAAGATAAGTCCGATAGACTAAAAGATGTGAATGCAGGAATTTTTACTTATCCTATGCTTATGGCTGCTGATATTTTATTGTATGATGCAGAGTTTGTACCTGTAGGTAAAGATCAACAACAACATCTCGAGATGACTCGTGATGTTGCGTCAAGATTCAATAATTTATATGGTGAAACCTTTGTCTTACCAAGTCCAAAAATTGATAATGAAACTAAGTATGTTATTGGCACAAACGGACAAAAAATGAGTAAGTCTAAGGGAAATACAATAAATATTTTTCTTCCAGAAAAGGATTTAAAAAAACAAATNATGTCAATTGACACAGACAGTACTCCTCTAGAAGAACCCAAAGATTACAAAAATTGTAATGTTTTTAAAATATTTTCATTGATTGCAGACCAAGATTCAATCAATTCAATGAAACAGAGTTATATAAAAGGGGGTTTTGGATATGGGCATGCAAAAAATGAACTTTTAAACTTCATCTTAAAGCACTTCAGAGAAGAAAGAAATAGATTCCAGCACTTCTCTCAAAACACACAGGAAATTGATATTATTTTGAAGCTTGGCGCTCAAAAAGCTTCCATTGTTGCTAATGAGGTTCTAAGTAGGGTTAGAAAAAAAATAAGTTACGTCTGATTTATTAAAATTTACTTGCTGGTCCACAAATATTTTTAGAAAAAAAATGTATTTTTGATAGATGCAGCTTTCCTTNTACATTAGTGATTTACTTTTTGAACACGATTGTGTCACTGTACCTGGTTTTGGAAGCTTTCTGGGAAACTACAAACCTGCTCAATTCGACTTAAATGAGGAAAAGTTTACTCCTCCCAGTAAACAATTATCTTTCAATTCTCAAATACGAGAAAATGACGGACTTCTCGCTAAACATATTTCAAAAAAGCTCAANATAACTTATGATGAAGCCGTAAAAAAGATTCATCAAAAAGTAATTGGCTGGACCATACAAATTAAATCTGAAACGATTGTNCTTAAAAACTTAGGTGAAATTTTTCTNAGCAATGAAGATANAATAGTTTTTTCACCTGATAATTCTATTAATCATTTGAAAGATTCTTTTGGTTTATCACCAGTTTTTGCAAGACAAATCAAAACAGAAAAAGCGTTAAAAATACCAACCTCAAACAATTCTAAACCCTTATCTAGTTTTTATAAAAAAGCCGCTATATGGGCTTTACTAATTATTGGTTTGGGTTCTGCGATTTACACAAATCAAAGAACTGTTTTCATGGATAATCAAGTAGCGTTTGAACAAGAATCCAGGAAACAAACTATCGAAAAGGCTCAAAAAGCTATTTTTAATTTGGGTAATTTACCAACTTTGACAATTAATGTCAAAATGAAACAAAAAAAATACTNTATAATTGCTGGGGCATTTAGGATAAGTCAGAATGCTGAAAATCTGACAGCTACTCTTAAAAGAAAAGGATATGATGCTTCTATTTTGNGATTAAATGAAAAAGGTCTAAATCCAGTTTCCTTCTCTAGTTTTAACAATCGAACAGATGCAGTAACACAGCTGCGTATAATACAAAGAAAAGAAAATAAAGACGCTTGGATTTTTGAATCTTATTAAAAATTAAATATCTCATATTTAATGAATCCTAAAACTCCAGAGAACTCAAAAACTATTCAAACTGATATAGTGCTTCCAGGTGATACAAATAGCTTGAATAATCTTTTTGGAGGCGAACTTTTAGCTCGAATGGACAAGGTAGCCAGTATCGCAGCGATTAAACATTCAGAACAAATTGTTGTTACAGCATCAATTAATAATGTGGCTTTTGGAGAGCCAGTTCCCAATGGCAGTATTTTGACCATTGAGGCTAAAGTTTCACGTGCTTTTAATACTTCAATGGAAGTTTTCATTGATGTATGGAAACAAAATAAAACTCACAAAAAAAAGACCAAAGTTAATGAAGCAATATATACATTTGTTGCCGTGACTAAGAGTGGAAAAACCGTAAAAGTTCCAACCTTGGTCCCAGAAACAGAACTAGAAAAGAAGAGGTTCGATGCTGCACTGAGAAGAAGACAACTTAGTCTTGTTTTGGCCGGCAAGATGAAAGCCAATGAAGCAACAGAACTAAAAGCAATTTTTGATTGATTTGAAGCACAAAATATACTTAATCATATTTATTTTTTTTATACCACTAATTGCATTTAATCAAGAAAATTCAACTTACAGCATAAAAATTTTGGGAGTTGTTCAAGATGGTGGATTNCCACATTTAGGGTCTAACAAAATATGTTGTGAAAATACTGAACAGAAAAAATATGTGACCTCAATTATTTTAATGAACGAGGAAAACAATGAATCATACCTGTTTGATGCTTCACCAGACATTAATGAACAACTTAATTTTATGGGTGATAGAATTAAGAAAGACTTAAAAGGTGTTTTTTTAACTCATGCTCATATTGGGCATTATACAGGCTTAATGTATTTTGGAAGAGAGGCTTTAAATTCCAAATCAATTAATGTTTATGCAATGCCAAGAATGAAAAAATTTCTTGAAAAAAACGGGCCATGGAGCCAATTAGTCTCTTTACAAAATATTTCAATTACAGAAATAAATAATAATTCAAAGATACCCATTGATACAAATATTATAATTCAACCAATTGAAGTTCCGCATCGAGCTGAATTCTCAGAAACTGTGGGATATAAAATTTATGGGCCCAACAAGACAGTTCTTTTTATTCCAGACATTGACAAATGGTATCTGTGGGAAAAATCTATTATTGATGAGNTTAAACAAGTNGACTATGCATTAATTGATGNAACTTTTTATGATTCTAAAGAGGTGAATTACAGAGATTTGTCTGAAATCCCCCATCCGTTTGTTATTGAAAGTATGGAACTTTTTGATTCAATAAATTATGAAGAAAAAAATAAAATATTTTTTATACATCTAAACCATACAAACCCTTTACTTGATAAAGATAGTGTCCAATACAAATTTGTTAAAGCCAAAGGTTACAATGTTGCTGAGGAGGAAATGAAATTAAAACTTTAAACTAAATTAATTTCAAATTTTAGAGTTTTTATTTAATCATCGACACAATAATCATCTCCGATTTTTTTCATTAAATATACAGATTTATCTACTGACACATCACCATATACCCTTCCATTTTCTCCCTCACCAGCACCATTGGATTGAGAAAGGATTAAGGCAAAGAAATATTCTCCATTTTTTTCATATTTTCTGTCTATTTCTCCACATCGGAACTTTTCATCACCACAACTAAAAAATAAAAAAATGGTTAGTAAAAAAAANTTNTTCATGATAAATTAAAGACCTAAAANCTCATTAATATCATCGTGATTTGTTTCAGATCCAGCAAAATCATCAAATGTTTGTTCGGTCACTTGAATGATGTGATCAGTTATAAATTTTACGCCTTCTTTTGCTCCCTGTTCGGGTGATTTTATACAGCACTCCCATTCTAAAACTGCCCAACCATCAAAATCATACTGGCTGAGTTTTGAGAAAATACTTTTGAAATCAATTTGACCGTCACCAAGTGATCGGAACCTGCCCGGTCTGTTGATCCAATCTTCATATCCTCCGTACACACCAGACTTTCCCGTAGGATTGAATTCGGCATCTTTAACGTGAAACATTCTGATATTTTCATGGTAGAAATCTATAAATTGTAAGTAATCCAGTTGTTGCAAGATAAAGTGACTAGGGTCATACAATATTTTTGCAGCAGAGTGATTATTTGTCACTTTTAAAAACCTTTCATAAGAAATTCCATCGTGAAGATCTTCTCCAGGATGAATTTCATAGCAGACTTCCACGCCTTTATCTTTACAATGGTCAAGTATTGGGGTCCATCGCTTTGCAAGTTCTTTAAACCCAGCTTCAACTAAACCTTTTGGTCTTTGAGGCCATGGGTACATTGTATGAAATAGTAATGATCCGGAAAAAGAAGCCATAACATCAATTCCTAAATTACAGCTTGCATTTGCGGCGAGTTTTACCTGTTCAATTGCCCATTCTGTTCTTGCCTTAACATTTCCGTGTAATTGCTTGGGTGCAAAAGCATCAAACATTTTATCATATGCATTATGAGAGGCAACTAATTGACCTTGTAGGTGGGTTGAAAGCTCTGAAATTTCCAGACCATTTGAGNTGACAATTCCTTTAATTTCATCACAGTAATTTTTGCTTTTACCTGCTTTTTCAATGTCAAACAGTCTAGGATCCCAAGATGGGATTTGAATTGCTTTGTAGCCTAAATTACTTGCCCACTTACAAATACTATCTAGATTGTTAAATGGTTTCTTGTCACCTGCGAATTGTGCTAAAAAAATAGCAGGACCTTTGATTGTTTTCATAATACTAGTTGTTGAGTTTCACCCATATGTTCCCATTGGAATTTGATTCAAGTGCTTTTTCTATAAAGTCCATCCCTCTAACTCCATCTTCTATTGGGGGAAATTCAACTTTTTCAAATGGCATATTTTTGATAGCTCTGGCAGCTCCCTTATAGATATTTCCCATTGCATCAAAAATNCCTTCAGGATGTCCTGGTGGTAATTTTGTTCCATCCAATGAAATTTCAGAATTATAAGCATGACCAGGTTTCAAAACAGANAGCGGNTTATCGTCNGTTAAATGGTATAAATAGTTGGGNTTTTCTTGTTTCCATTTTAACGCTCCTTTACTTCCATAAACATTGATTTGAATATTATTTTCCTCGCCTGTGGCAATTTGACTTGATCTGATTGTTCCTTTGGCATTATTTGGAAATCGAATCAAAATATTTGCATCAATATCCATTGGGTTATCATCATAAAGTGTATTAAGGTCAGCTAATATTTTGTCTACTTTCATACCTGTTACAAGTTCCACCATATTAAACGCGTGAGTTCCTATGTCACCTAAGCAACAACTTGATCCAGACTGTTTTGGATTCAATCTCCATGTAGAGGATCTTTTGTCCTTTTCATGGATAACAGGGTTTAGCCATCCTTGTAAATACTGTGCATCAACCTTTTGAATATTTCCAATAATACCATCAGAAATCATTTTGGTCATTTGCCTGACCATTGGATATCCTGTGTAGGTATGTGTAACTGCAAAAACAGCATTTTTTTTCTCTTTAATTTTTTTAAGTTCTAAGGCTTCATTGTAGGTGGTTGTCAAAGGTTTTTCACAAATGACATGGAAATCATTTTCAAGAAGTAATTTTGCCATTGGAAAATGAAGAAAATTTGGAGTAAGAACTGAAACAGCTTGCATTCTTTGACTGGGATCTAATTTAGATTCCTGTTCAATTAATTCCTCTGTATTTTTATATATTCTGTTTTGATCAAGACCAATTTTTTTTCCAAATTCTAAACTAATTTTATGATCAGGGTTAAAGACACCACCAATAATTTCATAATGGTCATGCATTTTGGCAGCAACTCTGTGCAGTTCTCCAATCAATGAATCTCCACCTCCACCTAGTATTCCTAATTTGATCTTTGTGCTCATTTTTTTTGTTTTATGATTGCGGTATTCTATTTTTTTCAAGTTTTTTCCTCATTAGAAAAAGAAGTCCAAAAAGAAAAATTAGAGCCATTGGAAAATATGCCATATTACCTAGTGCAGCTTTTCCAGCTATTAGCTCTGCAGCATTTTCAGCAACTCCGCTAGCTAAGGCGGTTTCTTTTTCAGCATCTAACCAAGATCCTATAATAGGTTGCCATATTGCGGACGATAGCATTCCAACACCTCCAACAAGTGACATACCTAATGCACCAGTTTTTGGAAGATATTCAGACACAAAACCTATCATTGTTGGCCAGAAATAACAAACACCAAAGGCAAATAAAACAGCCCCAAGGTATATCATGGATCCATCAGCAATACTCATTGAGTAAACAGCAACGGTTGTTAAAACAGCAGACATTAAAAGAACTCCAATCGGATTAAGTTTGTGTATTATTGGGCCTGCAAAATATCTTCCNATTGCCATTATACCAGTNACCATCGCAAGTACTATCATTGGGCTNACACCTGAGTTGCCTAAAATTCTTTCTATCCATTGTTGTGGACCAAACTCTGATATTGCTGTTAGAGTCATACAGCCAGCCATAAATAAAAATAATGGATTAAACAATGATTGAATATTTGTAGCAGTATTGGTTTCGATATGTTCACTTTCAGGGAAATCTTCTTTAAAAAATAGATATCCATAAATTAAAGTAGGTATTAGCATTATGGCGATCTGTGATTCCCAACCTAGCCCAAAATCAGACATTACTTTTGATGTTATGGCTCCAATCACGATTCCACCGGGAAACCAAACATGAAATTTATTGAGCATTTCTGTTCTGTTCTTTGTGTACATATCGGCAATCAAAGGGTTACAAGCAGCTTCAACAGACCCATTAGCAAATCCTATGAAAAAAGAAGAAACAAGTAAAGTAACAAATCCGCCAGCATAAATGGTCATGACCAGACCAATTATGTGTGAGGCAAAAGCCATTATCATTAGNTTNCTNGCNCCTAAAAGATTATAGAGCAATCCACCAAAAACAGTTGCTACTGGAAATCCCAAAAAAGCAAGACTGTTTACATATCCCAATTGTGTATCATTTAAATCAAATTGTAACCCCAAATCAGTGAGTATCCCAGCTCTTATTGCAAAGGTCATAGCCGTGACGATCAATGATATACATGAGGCTACAAATAGTTTATTTTTTGAAACCGAATTATCCATTGTTTAGTTGTTTTAAATTTTGAATCATTAATATAGTAACTTTCTTTTAAAATTGTGTCACTCGTATGTGTAATCACGATTTTAAAAACGCAATTTATTTAAAAATAAGTGAAGGTGTATTTTTAATGTATTCTTGGTAATCTTTCAAATGACCCCATTTTTTTTGACCACTTTCCTCAAGTTGGGGAACTCCACTTACATATACTAATAGTAAATAAGTAAAAACTGGTGAAATTAGACTTATATACTGCCAACCATCAAGTGATGAAAATGAAATTATTGCCACTCCTAACCATAGCGTAATTTCACCAACATAGTTGGGGTGTCTGGAGTATGACCACAAACCTTCATTAATGAATTTATCTTTATTTTTTGGGTCTTTCCTAAATTTAGTTTTCTGATTATCGGCAGTTATTTCGATTGTCAGTCCTACCAAAAACACAAATAAACCAAAATAGAAAAGATTGTTTATAATAACACCATTATAACTTGCTATTGCAGTCAATGCACACATTGAACAGAGAGAAACCCACATTCCTGAAATGGTCCATAATAGAAAAAACCTTGTGAAAGAGGTTTTTATTTCTCTAAACCTTTTGTCCTCACCAGCTTTTTTTATTCTAAAAAATAAAAAACTACCTAACCTTATAGCCCATAAAATGATCAGTGACGCGAGAATAATCCCACCAATTTGATCAAAAAATTTATTTTTAGAGTAAACCACATAAATCATCACGGAGATGTATGTNAAACTCCCAGACAGATCAAAAAACTTTTCTGTTTTAAATATAAAAGCAGGAATAAAAAGAATCCAGTGGATTAAAAAGGCAAGAATTATTGCGTTCTCAACTATTTCGAGTTTAGTTAGAGTAGCTATAAAAAATGAAATACCAAAAGTCAAGATAGANAGAAATATGCGTAAACCGTTTTGTTTCATGTTACAATTTTATGTAATTTGTACAGAAGAAAAAAATCTTTACTATCAGTTTTGTTTCCCCTAAATTAAATTTACCATTAACATATGAGAAATATTGTTGTTATATTTTCATTAATCTTTATTTCNAAGCTAAGCTCTCAATCAATTAATGTAAAAGTTTTGGATTCGGTCTCTGGAACCCCAATTCCATTCGCAACTATTTATTTTTCAAGTAATAAGGGAATCATTTCAGATGAAGGTGGACAATTTGAATTAATTTTAAAAGAACTACAAAATGAAGATTCCATATTCATTTCTTCAATGGGTTTTGAAAAATTATCATTCCCAGTAAACCAATTTAATGATACACTAGTTTATCTAAATCCCAAACCCATCATATTGGATAATGTAATTCTGACTAATAAAAACCTAACATCAAACGAGATTTTAGAAAAAGTGAGAGAAAATTTTGAGAAAAATTATGAGGATGGAATTACAGAAAATAAAATTTTTTTGAGTCGAAAATCAAAATCATTTAATGAAAAATTCAATATATCTAAGTTCAAATCAACCATTAAAGAAATTAATNAAGGGCTTTTGGATAGTATTAGAAATAATTTATCTCAGGAAAACAATAGTGGGGTGGAAACCCTTTGTTATTATTATGAAAATCATAATCAAGAGATTAACAAAGATTCGATTTCTCAAAAAATTAAATTGGTAAAAGCTCGGGAAACTTATAATAAAGGTGATGAATTACTCCAAAGTTTGAACGAAAGACTTAANGAGTCATTAAAAAAGAATGTAAAATCAGATTCTTATTTTAAAATAAGATCTGGAATTTTTGGTAGTGATCTTGATGTGGAAGGGCTCGAAGAAGTTGATAGTTCCGATGTTGAATCGATGAAAAAATTTCAAGAAAAAGAAACAAATAGAAAACAGAATTTTGCTTCCAGTCAGAGAAACAATATTAGGAATATATATTCTGANCTGATTTTTAGAGAAGATTCAGATCTNAATTTTATTCTAAAGGCAAATAGGTATGANTTNTCAAAACCAGAANTAAATTANTTAGGNNAACAATTGGTTTATATCATTGAATGTAGCCCAANAGGAAGGGCTAAGTTTTCCGGGAAATTATACATTAATGCAGATGATTTTGCTGTCATGAGAGTTGACTTTAAAAACGTTAGACCACTTTACAAATTAAAACTATTAGGAGTCTCCATTAATCAATATTTGAGCGAAGGAAAATTTCTATTATCCAGNTTNAGTAATGATAAGTACAACTTGTCTTATTTNCAGTTGAAATTTGCCCAACGTTTTGGAATTGATCGTCCAATCAAGCTAATTGAAAAAAATAAAAACGTTAAGGGAAGAAGAAAGCAAAATGAAATTTCATTTAAGTTAGACTTAGCAGTCAAAAACGTATTTACAACCGAATTACAGGTTTTTGAATCCAAAAGAATTANTTTAGAAACCTTTAAAAAAATTAAAGTTGATAANAAGATTCTTCCNGAGTATATNGAAGAGTTTGAAACTAATTTTTGGGAGGAGTTTGAATAAAAAAAGCCTAGANATCTAGGCTTTTTTCAACATATAAAAACAAAATAAAAAAACAAGTGTACAATTATTCTTNTATNAAGTTTTCAAAAAACGTGCCAACAATTATTTTCAATAATAAAGTGTTTTAAATAATATGGAACTCAACCATGAAATTTTCAAATTTTTTAAAAATCTAAAAAAAAANAATAATAGAGATTGGTTTTTATTAAACAAGNATTTATTTGTTATTAATCAAGATCTGGTTAAAACCTTTGGAGAAATATTNAAAGATAGACTAAACCGTTTTGACACTGTTGATAGATTTAAACTTTTCAGGATCTACAGGGACGTTAGGTTTTCAAAAAATAAAACACCACATAAAACCCATTTTGGTTTAACTTGGCACAGATTAAAGCCGAAACTCAGGGGAGGGTATTATTTACATATTGAGGATAAAAAAAGTTTTCTTGCTTGTGGATTTTGGGCACCTAACCCAAAAGATTTGAAAAGAATTCGAGAAGAAATATCTTATGACTCTGTTGAATTAAGAGCAATTTTGGAGGATAAAGATTTTCAATCTCTGTGGGGCCCATTAAAAGGTGATGAAGTAAAAACATCACCCAGAGGTTTTGATATCAATCATCCAGACATTGATTTAATAAGAAAAAAGCAGTATATAGTTTCAATCCATTTTTCAAATGAAAATGTTTGTTCTAAAAATTTTATTGATGTTGTAGAAAATGCGCTTTTGAAGGTTAGACCATTTGTTAATTATATGTCTGAAGTATTAACGACAAATGAAAATGGAGAACCTTTATATTGAACTAAGAATTTATTCATTATATTTTTCAAAGTGATTTAATATTTCCTGTGAAACCACATCATATGAATCTTGTATTAACCAATGAGAAGATTTTATTTTCTTTAATTTATATNCAGCAGAAATAAATTTCTTTGTTTCATCAANTCCTTTAGANCCAATTGCCATGTCATTTTCTCCATAAATCAAAAGGGTAGGCACTTCAATATTACCAAGTTTTTGGGCTTTTTTTAAACTTGTTGCTCTGTACCAGTTCAATGCAGATTTAATCGCATTTTTCTGACTAAAAACTTTCATGTAATCAATAATCTCATCATTGCTGCTGCTTGTCCACAAGCTTTTTAGATTTCTATAATTGGAAAAAGTAAAATACAACTCAGGCACTAATCTTAGCCGAAATAAAGCGATGTAATAACTCTTTTTTCTTTGAACTTTATCATTTTTAATAGCATTTGAGAATGCATCAATATGCGGAACAGAAAGAGCGGAATAACTTAGTAGTCTATTTTTAAATAATTTACTAGCGGACCAACCTACTGCAGCACCCCAGTCATGACCTACTAAATGAAACTTGTCAATATTAAAAGAATTNGCTATTTCTATAACGTCATTTGTTAAATGATATGTCGAATAATCTTTCACTTTTTTAGGTCTAGCTCCTTTGCTGTAACCCCTTTGGTCCGGAGCAATAACTCTAAAATTTTTTTTGCTTAAGTCCTTCATCAGTCTCTTCCACATTCTTGAGGTTTCTGGAAAGCCATGTAAGAGAATCACATAAGGTCCAGAATTTTTTAATCCAGCGACTCTACAAGTAAAAATCAAATCATCATTTACGATTACCTCTGCAAAATTTTCATCGTTGTCATTAAAGTAAGTCACTTTTTGGCCAAAAATGTTGTTCATGGAAACAGAAAAAATTAATAAAAAACCTAAAATTTTAAACATCAATTTTAATTCAATAAATCATCTCAAAATTATCTTTTTCTTTTTATCTTTTAAAATTAAACAACATGAAAATATCAAATTTTTATTTTTTAGTTTTTATAATGCTTGTTTCTTGCAAGTCTGAACCCTTGAACCCGAATTTTATTTTTATATATACAGATGACCAAAGATTTGACACTGTAAACTCATTGGGTAATGANGAGATTTANACCCCTAATCTTGACAAATTAGTAAANATGGGAACAGTTTTTTCACATACATATAATATGGGCGCATGGCATGGTGCTATTTGTGTTGCCTCAAGAGCGATGATGATTACGGGAAAATCTGTTTGGAGAGCAAAAGAAGAAATTAAAAAACTTTCAATTGCTGATTCTATATCAATAAATAAAACCTGGCCTAAATTATTTCAAAGTAAAGGTTATAAAACATATATGTCCGGAAAGTGGCATGTAAATGCTCCAATAGAGGAAATGTTTGATGTTGTGAAAAATGTTAAACCTGGAATGCCTGGTGATAACAGAGCGAAAATGTATGAACAATTACAAAAGTGGAGAGAGGAATCAGATGAGCTTAACGAATTTGAAAACTATATGCCTGTTGGATACGCAAGACCCAAAAATGAAAAAGATGAATCATGGAACTCATATGATTCAATTTTTGGTGGATTTTGGGAGGGAGGTAAACATTGGAGTGAGGTTTTAGCCAATGATGCTATTGGGTTTTTAAATGATTCAAAAAAAATAAAACAACCCTATTTTATGTATCTCTCTTTTAATGCTCCACATGATCCTAGACAAGCTCCAAAAAATTTTTTAGATCTTTACCCGATTGAAAGCATTTCAGTTCCTGAAAATTATGCTCCTCAACATCCATATTTTAGGGAAATAGGTAATTTGCCAGGATTGCGTGATGAAGCTTTGGCTCCCTATCCGAGATCAAAGTTTGCCGTTAAAAAACATATTCAAGAATATTATGCAGTAATAAGTCATCTGGATGAGCAAGTAGGAAGAATAATTACATACATGGAAAATGAAGATATGTTGGAGAACACTTACATTGTGTTTACTTCAGATCATGGATTGTCTGTCGGACAACATGGTTTAATTGGAAAACAAAGTTTGTATGATCACAGTGTGAGAGTACCCATGATTATTACCGGTCCTGGAATTAAAAAAAATAGAAAAATAAAAGAAGATATTTATTTACAAGATATAATGCCTACAACTTTGGATTTGGCTGGAATTCGCATACCTAGTTCGGTTGATTTCAAGAGTTTGAAGACTGCTTTATTTGAAGAAAAAAATAAAAAAATATATGATGGGATTTATGGAACTTTTGGATGTTGCTCCTCTGAAAATTACAATGACTACCAGCGTATGATTAGAAAAGATGATTTTAAATTGATGTTGTTTCCAATCAATAAAAGGCTTGAATTGTATGATTTAAAGAATGACCCTTATGAGACTAAAAATTTGGCTCTGAATGAAGAATACAAACACAAGATAAAAATTTTGTTTGACGACTTAATTGAACTTCAAAAGAGTGTCAACGACACGCTAAACTTGAAAGAAATTTTTGGAATTTAGCAATAAATATTAATTGAATGATAGCTTAGCATTTAATACAATATCGTCCAGTATTAAATTATCTCCTAAGTTTTCAAAAAACGAACCAGATCTGAAACGAACATTATGTTTACTTCTATCAAACGTAAGGTCGGCAGTCCAGCTATTTCCTGACTTTTTCATGTCAAATTCTACACTTGATTCCAAGCCTTTAACGGTTAAAGTTCCCATTACCTTCAAATTGTCTCCGTTCTTTTCACTAGAATTGATTACTAAAATTGCCTCATTGAAGTTTTCAACAGAGAAAAAATCATCACTTCTAAGATGACCTTCAAGTCTAGATTTACCAGAACCTTTAATATCATCAACACTAATAGTTGTCATATCAACAATAAACTTACCGGAACTAATTAAATTTTCAGAGAAATTAACTTCACCGGATTTAAACTTAAGTGACCCGTAGTGGGAGCTGTTGGTGATTTTTTTTCCGGTCCATTTTAGATTACTGTTTTGAATATCCAACGTCGAGGTCTGAGCTGATAACAACAGGGGAGATGTAATTAGTATTACACAAATTATTTTAAGAATTTTCATAATGAACTATTTAATGTTAAAGAGTTAACTTCCTCGGCCTACTTTTCTTACACCAGAAGATTTAGCTTTGTTATTTTTATTATTAAACTTTTGTTTTATGTTTTGTTTACCTTTTGTTTTATTTTCAAGGCGATTTCCGAAAAATTTACTGCTCATTTGTTAATATTTTATATTAAAATTAATAAAATGACTTTGAAATTAGCTTAATAATTTTTTAAAAAGGCCACAAAACTGTATTTACCCTCTTGGAGATGTAGTAAATTAATAGTAGGTGTAATATGCTACGACAACAGCTAGAATTACCAAAGCAACTATAGAAAATGTCAAAAGGCCATACTTGTTATAACCAATTAATAAATCACTCTTTTTTTTCATTTCCAAATTTTTTACAAATTTAAAAAAAGTTATAAAGACCGACACAGATTTGTAACAAAAGTTAATTAGATTTTTTACTTTTAATAGATGAAATTATTTTTTAAAATATTTTTTCTATCCCTTTTTTTTAACATTGGTTATTCACAAACCAATCTTAAAGAGCAGGCTGTAAACTACACCGAGTTTAAAGGAAAAGTTATAAACGCAGACAGCAAAGAACCATTACCATTTGCCAATCTTTCATTGATTGGAACAAATATTACATCAATTACAAACAGTAATGGGGAATTTATTATTAAAATACCCAAAACAGAATTATCATCAAAAGTTAGGATTTCGTTTATTGGTTATAAAACTGAAACTATTGAGTTGGACAGTTTTGAAGAAAAAAATAAAACCATTTTGTTAGATGTTTTTATTTCACCATTGTCTGAAACAATAATTAGTATACCTAAAAATGTAGACGATCTGGTTAGAAAAACTTTATCAAATGTGAATAATAATTATTTAGAGGATCACAACATAATGACAGCCTTTTACAGGGAATCTATAAAAAGAAAAAAAAGAAACTTATCTCTTTCTGAAGTAGTTGTCGACATATACAAATCACCATATAAGAGATACCAGAAAAGAGAAATTATCGATCTTTTAAAGATTAGAAAAGATACTGATTATTCCAGGTTAGATACTGTTGCATTCAAGTTAGCAGGAGGTCCATATAATACTTTAGCTCTTGATTTAATAAAATATCACGACAATTTTATTCCTTTATTTTTCATGTCAAATTATGATTTTTGGATTCATCGAACATCTGAGATTGATGGATTACCTGTTTATGTTGTCAAGTTTAAGCAAAAAGATGAGATAAAAGATCCTCTTTTTTATGGAGAACTTTTTATTGATGGAGAAAATAAAACACTCTTATCAGCAATATTTTCACTTAATGTTTCAGATAAATTAAAATCTTCAAGGTTATTTGTTAAAAAAAAGCCAAGAAATGCGAATGTATGGCCCGTAAAGGCAAACTTCAGGGTTGATTATACTCAAAATAATGGAAAATGGTATTATAATTACAGTAATTCGTCAATAGACTTTAAAGTAAATTGGGACAAAAAAATATTCAATTCAACCTACTCTATCTCCAGTGAAATGTTGATTACTGATTGGAGGTCTAATTCTAACCTGAATTATCCAGAAAAAAATAAAATAATTAAACCCTCTATAATTCTTGCTGACTCTAAAACAGGGTTTCAAGACTTAGATTTTTGGGGGAAAGATAATATTATAGAGCCGGATAATTCCATAGAGAATGCAATTAGAAAAATCCAAAGGAAGCTAAAAAGAATTCGTGATTAAAAACTTTGAACGGAAAACAAATTAAACATTTAATTATTTATTTTTACCATATGAAAAAACTTATTTATTACTCTATTATTCTCATATCTTTTAATTACTCATTTGCTCAGGATTATTTTTTAGAAAATTTTGGTCCTTACAATGAAAATATTCAAAGTCCTGAAGAGTTTTTAGGATATGAAATCGGAGATCAACATACTAGGCATGATCTAATTTTAGCATACTTCAAATATTTGTCCTCTGTATCGGAAAGAGCAGACTTGATCAACTATGGTAAATCATATGAGGGTAGAGCGCTTACCCTTTTGAGTATCTCCTCCGAAGAAAATTTAAAAAATCTAGATAAGATAAAAATAGAACACTCAAAGTCTACCATTCCCGGTTCCATAAAAACTATTAACGAAAACTTGCCTATAATAATCAACTTGGGATACGGAATCCATGGAAATGAGCCATCGGGCAGCGAAGCAGCTTTGCTAACTGCATATACTTTGATTGCGTCAAAAAATAAAAATATTGATCGACTTATAACTAACTCAGTTGTGTTTATTGATCCAACTTTAAATCCTGATGGTAGAGACAGACATTCGCAATGGGCAAACCAATACAAATCAATAAATTTAGTTGCAGACTCCAATGATGCGGAACATAACGAATCATGGCCCAGAGGACGTACCAATCACTATTGGTTTGATTTAAACAGAGATTGGCTTTTGGCAATACACCCTGAAAGCAGAGGGAAACTTAATTGGCTTCATCAGTGGTATCCAAATGTTGTGGTAGATGTTCATGAAATGGGTACAAACAGTAATTACTTCTTTGACCCCATGAAGTCTAGTGCATCTGTAAAACCATTAATACCAAAAGAAAATGTTGATTTATACCCAATTTTTGCTGAATATTATGTTAAATATATGGACAGCATAGGTTCTTTCTATTACACTAAAGAATCTTTTGACGAAACTTATCCTGGTTATGGATCAACCTACTCTGACCTACAGGGCGGATTAGCTTTACTTTTTGAGCAAGCAAGCTCAAGAGGACATGTTCAAGAAACTAATTACGGAAAAATGACATTTGGTTTTACAATTAGAAATCAATTTCTTAATAGTATTGCTACTGTTGAGGCAGCTGTTGACAACAAAGTACTTTTAAGGGATTATCAAAAAAGGTTCTTTGAGTCATCACTTTCTGAGTTTAAGAATGAGAAGATCAAGGCTTATGAGTTTGGTGACATTTATGATAAAAACAGAACAAAAGCTTTTATTGATAAGTTGCTAATCCATAAAATTAAAGTTTATAAGAAAGATGGTAAGTTCGTAGTTCCTGTAAACCAAGTACAGTCAAGAATGGTCAAGAATTTTTTTGAAACTCATGACAAATATTTAGATAGTGTTTTCTATGATGCTTCTGCATGGTCCGTATCCAATTTCTATAACATGAAGCATAAAGCATTAAGGTCATTTGATTTAAATAAAGTTACCATGGTTGATGAGAACCTAGTTAGTAATTCAGAAGTTTCCAAATCAAACTATGCATACATTTTGGATTGGGACGATTATAACGCCCCTGCAGCCCTTAACCATCTTCACAAAAATGGTGTAATTAGTTATTCAGCTTACAAACCATTTTCTATCAAAGTCAACAATGATAGTTCTGTTAGAAGCTTTAATTATGGTACTGTAATGGTGCCAGTGAGTAAACAAAAAGTTGATTCAGAAAAACTTTTTGAGGTTGTTAAATCAACCCAAGAAAAATTCAGTCTTCCTGTTTTTAGTACTGAAACAGGGTATAGCTCCGCAGGAATTGATTTAGGAAGTAATTATTTCAGGATAAATAAAAAAGTAAATGTTGCGATGTTAATTGGTGATGGGGTGAGTTCATATGAAGCTGGAGAGGTATGGCATTTATTAGATACAAGGGTGCACATTCCCCTGACCAAAATTAGACTCAATCAATTTAACAGAACACCACTGGATAAGTATACCACGCTTGTAATGGTTTCAGGAACTTATAATCAGATTTCTGAACAGGGCATTAAAAAAATAAAGGATTGGGTTGGCAAAGGAAATACTTTAATAACGATTGGTTCCGCATCTAGCTGGGCGATTAAAAAGGAGATTGTAAAGGAATCTTTAGTTGAAACTAAAAAAGACACCATTTTTTCCAGAAAAAGATACATTGACGCCAGAGAGTACTCTGGAAGAGAAAGGATAGGCGGATCTATTTTGAAAGCAGATTTAGATCTTACCCATCCACTAGCGTTTGGTTACAGGGATCAATCAATTCCTGTTTATAAAAATAACAACGTTTTTATAAACAAATCAAAAAGCCATTATTCATCTGTTGCTATTTATTCCAAACAACCGCATATTGATGGGTATGTTTCAAAAAAGAATATAGAAGAAAATTTAAAAGGTTCCGCTTCATTGGTGGTTTCTAAATTAGGATCGGGAAGAGTTATACTTTTTGCAGACAATCCGAATTTTAGGGGAACGTGGTATGGAACAAATAAATTATTTTTAAATGGCATCTTTTATGGAGCTAATATCTCTGTTCCGGAGTAATTAAAATCAAAGACTGAACATTTTTTAAATTAAAAAACATACCGACAAGTATTTTTTTTATTTTTGAATAAAAATAAATAGTTGAAAAGAATTAACTCATTAGATATTTTAAAAGGATTAATTATTGTTTTAATGTCTCTTGATCACTTTCGTGATTATTTTCATAGTGAAGCTTTTTTCTTCAATCCAACAGACCCTCTTAAGACTAATATGGCTACTTTTTCTATTAGATGGGTCACTCATTATTGTGCGCCTGTTTTTGCCTTTTTAGCAGGAGTTTCAGCTTATATAGTAGGAAAAAAATATGACAGTAAATACTTGTCTAGATTCCTTATTTACAGAGGTTTATGGTTAATTTTTGTTGAAATTGCTATCATGAATTTTGGATGGAGATTTGATTTTGAGTTTAGTTATCTTGTTTTACAGGTTATATGGATGCTTGGAGTTTGTATGATATTACTTGCTTTATTAATTCGTCTGACTAATAAACAAATCTTAATATTTAGCATACTAATTATTTTTGGGCATAATTTATTAGATTTAATTGATTTATCTGGCAATTTTTTGTGGGCAGTAGTTCATAAACTTGAGTTTTTTAAATTTGGTAATGATAGGACATTGGTTATTGCGTATCCAATTATTCCATGGGTTGGGGTTATGTCTCTTGGATACTATTTTGGTCAATTTTTTACAAGAGATTTCAATTCCAAAAAACGCGTAAGTTTATTAAAAAATATTGGAGCCATATCAATGTTGGGCTTTTTTGTTGTGAGATTTATCAATCAATATGGAAACTCTAAAAATTGGGTTAATTATGAATTTTTTTCGTCAACAATATTTTCTTTTTTTGATCCTGAAAAATATCCTCCATCCTTAAGTTATTTATTAATGACAATAGGTCCAATGTTTTTATTTCTAGCATTTATGGATACAAATAAAAAAACAATCATATCTCGTTTTTTTATGGTTTTTGGAAAGGTGCCATTTTTCTTTTACATTTTACATGTTTATTTTATTCATTTTTTTGCAATGGTTTTTGCAGAATTTTCTGATTTTGGTTGGGAGCTCATGATATTGAAAGAACCTATTTGGATGTTGCCATCAAAGCTAGAGGGATATGGTTTAAACACATTTTTAATGTTAGCCTTGTGGATTTGCTTTGTACTTTTTATGTATCCGTTTTGTAAAAAGTTTGGAGCTTATAAAGCTAACAATAAAGAAAAAAAGTGGTTAAGTTATCTTTAATTAAATTGTATATGAAAAAACTATTTAAGTGGGTGTTATATATTATAACCGCTATATCCATTTTTATGTCTATTTTTAGTTTGGTTGCTGATCAAACTGAGACAAAAAGTTATGATCCTGAAATTGGAGAACAGGTTCTTATAAGTTCCAGTCAATGTCCTTGTTGGGAATTCGCCATCCCTTTTATAATTGTATCAACAATTGGAATGGCATTAATTATCAAAATTCAATTGAACCATAAAAAAAAATGAAATGAAAATACTAATTCTACTATTACTGTTTATTCCACTTGTTTCTTTTGGGCAAAATCCTGACTTCTCGGCATATAATAATCAGATAAATTATCTAAAAAATGAAATAAAGTATTTTGAAATCGAAAAAATTAATAATCAATTTTATATGATTGTTGGTGGTGGAGGTAATGTAGGAGTTTTTATAAGTGAAAACGATGTTGTCTTAATTGATAATAAATATGAAATAATTGAGGAAGTACTCATGACTTCTTTGAGGAAAATTACTGATAAGCCAATTAAATATATAATCAACACTCATTTTCATCACGACCATTCAGATGGTAATAGAGCTTTTGGGAAACGAGGAATTCCTATAGTATCTCATCAGAACGCAAAAAAAAGAATGATGGAAGATGCAGAGTTGTATGGAGGAATTTTTAGTTCAATTAAAGATTTTGTACAACCCAAATATGAAAAAAATGCATTACCATTGCTTACTTATGAAAGTAAAATGACCATTAGTCAAGGAAACGAAGAAATCGAGTTGTACAATTTTGGTAAAGCTCATACTGACGGAGATAGCGTTGTTGTATTTAAAAAAAGTAATATTATCCATACTGGAGATGCATTTGTTAGGTATGGTTATCCTTATGTTGATTTAAATAATGGAGGATCTATTAAAGGTTTAATTGATCTTTTGAGTGCATTGGAATTGTTGTGTGATGAGAATACAATTATAATGCCCGGACACGGTAAATTAAGTAAAAAGAAGGATGTTATCAATTTAAAAAATTCATTAAGTAATTTATACAATAAAACTATACTTGGATTGAAAAATGGATTATCATATAATGAAATTTCAGATTCAATTGATGAAACTTTAAATGATAATGAAGCTGTTAAATTAAATTATATAAAATCTATAGAGCATGAATTATCTATAAACAATTAAAAGGTTTTTTATGATTTGATTAGATATTTTCTTCCAATGACTAGTGCTGCTGTTATTATGATGATATTTTTGATGATGTATTGACCTTCAAGAGTTGGTAGCAGTGGATTTGAGCTTTGAAATGAAAT
>PAGT01000035.1 GCA_002705485.1 Flavobacteriales bacterium
AATTAAGGTCTCTGGGTGAATATGCCCTAATTATTTCATTGGTCATTAAATCTTGATAAATCATTTCAGTTACAATATTCCAATTTTTACTTCTCCACTTGATCCAGGGCATGCACCTTCCATTTCATACAGTTCATATCCATCAGGAATTTGTCTCTTGTGAATTTCACGGGGATCATCTATTTTCTTTAGAAATACATCATGATCCTTTTTAGATATTTCAATAAATTTTTTACCATTCCAATTCGCATCAGGATCTTTTGTTAATCTTGACCATAAACTTATTGATGTTTGATCAGCCCAACCATTCCTACATCCATTACCAAAATAAGGGCCCTCACTAGTAGATGATTTCAATTGAGCACTTAAGTTTTGATTAACAGCGATTACTGCTCCAGATGCTAATGTTGTTTTTTTTAAAAAATTTCTCCTTGTCAATCCCATTTGCGATATAATAAAATTTACATTTTTATGAACAAAAATNTTAATCTAAATCTACTAAAATATATATTTTTATAANATTNTGATTTTNAGTTAATTGCTANNAAANTAAAATTTGTTTTANNAANTTGAAAATTGACANNANATNTTANAANNNTTAATTAAAAAATNATAAATTTTTAANTNNTAAATTANAATAAGTATTTCAAATTTANATATTAGATANTCTTATAATTTTTTTTTTATTATCAATAGGTATTTAGTTAAAATAATTCTATTATTACACATAATTTTTTTCATGTNAAAACAATTCTCATTAAATAGTGATCAAAANGNAATATTTGANACAGCCAACGAATTTGGAAAGAAAGAATTATACCCACTTTCTGAAAAAATGGATAATGAAGAATGGTGGCCCAATGATATTTTCAAAAAAATGGGTAATTTAGGTTTAATTGGGCTCACAGTTGATCCCAAATTTGGAGGAGCAGGAATGACTTATCTTCAGGCCGGTTTAGTTTGTCAAGCATTTTCTAAGTGGAATCACGCAATAGCACTAAGTTGGCTTGCTCATGATAATTTGTGTTTAGATAATATTTATAGAAACGGATCAGATTTGGTTAGAAAAAAATATGTTNCCAAACTTTGTTCTGGCGAATTGGTTGGTTGCTTGGGGCTTACTGAACCAGGAGCTGGTTCCGATGCATTAGGGTCTATGAAAACAACAGCCATAAAGCAAGGAAAAAATTATGTTTTAAATGGTTCTAAGACATATATAACTAATGGTGCCATCGCAGATATTATTCTTGTTTATGCCAAAACTGATACTAAAAAAGGAAATAAAGGTATATCTGCTTTTATAGTTGAAACAAAAGCTTTGGGCTTTAAAGTTGTTTCTAAGCTTAAAAAAATGGGTTACAGAGGAAGTCAAACTGCAGAGATATTTTTTGACAATTGTAAAGTTCCTGTTGAGAATATGATTGGTAGTGAAGGAACCGGACATATTACGATCATGAATGGATTAGATTTTGAAAGAGCAATGATAGCCCCAATCTGTTTAGGAATTAGTCAAAGAGCCTTAGAAATATCAATTGAGTATGCTAAAATCAGAGAACAGTTTGGAAAACCTATTTCCAGTTTCCAAATGATTCAATCTAAAATTGCAAATATGTATACTTGGGTTGAAGCAATAAAATCTATGGTTTACTCTGTATTGTCAGAATGTGATAACATCGATAAAAAACTTGCAGGAAAAGGAGAGATTCACATCAATACTTCGGCATCAGTTATGTTTGCTTCAACCACGTCCAACAAAGTACTAAATGAAGCTGTTCAAATTCATGGTGGAATGGGTTACATGTGGGAGAGTGAGATTAACAGACTATACAGATCAAGTAAATTACTAGACATTGGTGCAGGAACAACAGAAATTAGAAAAAAAATAATTGCGGAAGGTCTTCTAAACTAAAATGAGACAATCTATTTTTTTTAGCCTTTTATTTGTTTACATAATTTTATCTTGCTCTAAAAGTGTTGAGATAGAAATAGAATCTAGTGAAGAAATAAAGAATTCTTTTGTTGTTGGATATTTACCCACATGGAGGTTTGATTTCAACAATCAAATAGACTTTTGCAAGTTAACTCATCTCAACTTGGCATTCGCGAACCCTGATAGTTCTGGAAAAATTATCATGCCTGAGATTAAATCTGTTGTTTCCAATGCTAAATCTCAAAATCCAAATATTATAATTTCAATTTCCCTTGCTGGTGGAGTTTTGAGCGATGAGCAGGCAAAAAACTGGTCAAATTTAATTGATAATCCTGAAAATATTAACTCTTTGGTTTCTAATATAGTTCAGTATGTAATAGATAACAACATTGATGGGGTAGATGTAGACTTGGAATGGCAAAATGTAACAACAGGATATAGTAATTTCGTAATTAGGCTTAATTCTGAACTTGATAAGCATTCAAAAATAATAACCGCTGCTCTTCCCGCAACAACAAGATTTAATAATATCTCAGANGAAGCTATNGCTACATTTGATTTGATACACATCATGGCATACGACTTCACTGGACCATGGAATCCTNANAATGCTGGACAACACAGTTCTTATTCACATGCTTTACAATCAATTGANTTTTGGACAAATTCAGTCGGGATTAGTCCAAGTAAATTGACTCTTGGTATACCTTTTTATGGATATGATTTTTCTAATTCAAATAACGTTACGGCATTTACTTATTCAAGTTTGGTAGGAAGTAATAAAAACTATGCAGATGTTGACAATGTAGGTTTAAANTTTTTCAATGGTAGGCCTACAATAAAGACCAAGGTGAAATTAGCATCTGACAGAGTTGGCGGTGTCATGATCTGGGAACTTGGACAAGACAACTTTGGTGATCTAAGTCTATTAAAAACAATTCATGAGGAGTTCCTAATTCTTGGCATTGAAACAACTAAACTTTGTAAGTAGTACAATAATTCTGTTTACTTCACAATCAATTGTCCACGCATTAATTGGTAATGTGCTGGAAATGTACAAATAAAAGTATAGATACCTGTAGACGGAGCTTCAAATGTTATAGAAGTAGTTTCCCCTCCGCCAATTAGTTTGGTGTATGCAATCATTTCATCACTCTGTGGAATATATTCATTATCATTTGCTTCCACAGCCCTTTGTGCAAAATCATCTACATCAACTCCACTTTTGATCAAAACAAAATTATGGCCCATAATCATTTTATTTCCTCTTCCAGTATGATTTAANGTTANATTAACTTTTTGACCTGGAGATGCAGAAAGAACTTTTTTATCAAATTGCATTTGATCGTTAGAATTTAAAACCAAATTAATTTCGTTGATCTTAGTGGTATTGATTTTGTTAGTTTCAACTTTTGACACTTTTTTTGGTGTATTATCACATCCAATCATGATAAAAAAACAAAAGAAAAAAAGTAAATATTTCATTGCATTAAATTTAAATTTGATCGGCAAATTTACAACAAGTTTAAATAAATAAAAATTAANAAAACATTCTTAACGGCATGTCTTTGTTTTTTCATATATTCACAAAAATTTTAAAAATAATGAAACACTTATATACACTCTTGATTATTGGATTTGCTTTCAATGGATATTCTCAAAGTTGGATTGAAAACATATCTTGTAATAAAAAAGCTTCCGAGATTGTGAACCAAGCAATAACTCACTTAGCTAATCTAGAGCATTTAATGGCTGTTGGAATGGCTGATGCTGCTCTAATTGTTGATAAAGGTTGTGACTGTGCAAAATTAGTTTCAGCAGCAGCAGCAAGCAACAATAATAATTGGGGATCAAGAACATCTAAGCTTCAAGATATTAACACTAACAATTTAAATGATATCGAGAAAGCATGGTTTATGCTTTTGTCTACCCCAAATAATAAATTTAATGAAGCTTCTCAAAAAGCACTAAAAATTTATCCAGAAAGTGCTTTAATCAATTGGTTGGCAACGCGCTATAATAATTTTGAAGGAATGAAAAACTTTGCACTAAAATTTCCAGATGTTTCTGCTAGTGCATACAATGCAATGGCGTATGAATACGCAAGAAATGGCGACTATGATTCAGCATATGATGCTATTTTCAAATCTCTTAGTTTACACGACGGTCCAAATGCAAAAGATTCCAGAGCTGAAATAGCTGCAATGCAAGGGGATTATTCAAAAGCTGTAAATAGTCAGTTACAAGCATATGCTGTTGCACCTTTTGCATCTCCATATCTTGAAAATTTAGTTATTTATTCTAGAAATCGTAATAAAGAAGGTTTAATAAATGGTCTTAAAGAAGCACAGATTGCTGTTCAAGATGCTATTGAAAACCAAGATTTAGAGGAATGGAAAAAATACATCTCTGATGATATGGTAGTAACNGCTGGAGATTCAAATTTGACTGAATTCTACGATCANACAGAAGAAAAGTTTTTAGAGGAAACTAATTTTACTTGGAATGAATTTNNGTTGAATGACATTGATGTTCGTTTGACTCCTGACATGTCAACAGCGATACTAACATTTTATGCAAAAGGTTCTTTTACCCTAAACGAAAGTAAAGAAAAAGTTGATTACAGCACTAGGGCTTCAGCTGTTTGGATAGCTACAAATACTGGGTGGAAAATGGTTCACACAAATTATGCTCCATTTGGAGGTGCAGGAATTCCAAATTAATAATTAAAAAACCTCCAATTAATTGGAGGTTTTTTTATTTAGAAGCTTTTCTATTTTCAATAAAACTTTTAATAAAAAAAANTAAGGCTGTTAAGGATGATACAATCATTGCAGAAACTCTTACGACTGCTGTATCATTTCCTCTTTCAATTGCTCCGTTTAATGGCATAAATAGACCAAGAAGACAAATAAAAGTTACTAAAACTGCGATATGAGCAATTACCTTATTTTGTTTTTTAATTCCACTGTAACATAACAGTAAAACAACACCAAATATCACTGGAATTAATGCTGTTATTGATTTACCATCACCATCAAAGTAACCCCAACCACCAACAGCTATCAAAACGANTGAATTTAAAAGATTTGCTTTTGTTGCATTCATATAAAAATATTTAAATTAAAAATACAAGAATATTATTANATACCATTTATAAATTCAGAAAATGAATCATTAAAACTAAGACCTCTTGATGTTCTGGTAATTGAAATTTTCTTATATGCAGACAAACCCCATAATAAAAACTCACACATGAAATTCAAATCCTTTGGATTCAAATCTTTTACTTGTTTTTTTACAAACTTCTTTAAGACATTTATTGTTTTAAAAGTGTCATCATAAGATTTATTATCTAAGTTTTCATCAATGAAGAGTTCATTTTCTTTGAACCAATTTTTTATTTCAGAGTAAGGATCTGCATATTCTTCCTTGTTTAGTTTTTTTATTTTGGGGAAAAATTCATTGAAAAAAGTTTTACAAGATTCAATGATTAATAATCTGGAAATTTCTGTTGCACCCTCTTGTTCACCTTCGTAAACCAACTCAATTTTACCATTAATTGATGACACTACAGCATTAAAATCAGTCATTCTCACAGAAGTTTTGTTTTCATTATTAATCAACATCCTTCTTNAACATGAACTCATTAAATTCTCATAAGCCGAGATACTCAATCTAGCACTAACCCCACTTTTTGAATCCACATAAACACTTTCCCTGGCTTCAAAACTAATTTGCTCAATTAGATCTTTTGCAAGTTCAGGGACATGTATATTGTTGAAGTTATCTAGTTTTGATTCTTGATTGGTTATTTTTTTTGCAATCTCTAGGTTTTTTGGATAATGAGTCATGATTTGAGAACCTATTCTGTCTTTTAATGGGGTAACGATACTACCTCTGTTGGTATAGTCCTCAGGATTTGCTGTAAATATAAATTGTAAATCTATAGGTAATCTCATTTTAAAACCCCTTATTTGTATTTCCCCCTCCTGTAATATTGAGAACAAAGAGACTTGAATTCTGGCTTGTAAGTCAGGAAGCTCATTTAGAACAAAAATAGATCGATGTGCCCTAGGAATCATCCCAAAATGAATCACCCTTGGATCTGAATATGAAAGTCTTAAGCTAGCTGCTTTGATGGGATCTATATCACCTATCAAGTCAGCAACGGTAACATCTGGAGTTGCAAGCTTTTCAAAGAATCTATCAGTTCTGTGAATCCATTTGATTGGTGTCTTATCCCCAAGCTCATTTATCTTATTTTTTCCAAAAAAAGATATAGGGTTTAAAGGGTCATCATTAATATCGGATTCAGATATTATAGGAACCCATTCATCGAGTAAATTTATTAATTGCCTAGCGATTTTTGTTTTTGCTTGTCCGCGTAATCCTAAAAGGTTTATATTGTGTCCTGAAATAATTGCTCTTTCCAGATCAGGGATAACTGTATCTTCATAACCGTGAATGCCTTGAAATGATTGAACACCTTTTGACAAGTTTAATTTCAAGTTACCAACCATTTCTTCACTGATCGTTTTAGAAACGTATTTTGATTTTTTTAAATCACCTAATGTTTTTACTTTTTTGATCATTTTATAATCTTTTTTTTCTATTTTTTTCGTAATCTTCAAAAATCATTTCTCCAAGTCCTTTAAGTCCAGTGTAAAATGCTTTACCATTATTTGTTTTTGTAAATTCTTGAACAAATCTTTTTAGATAGGGATCTTGAGCAATCATAAAAGTTGTAATCGGAATGTTTAATCTTCTCGCAACTTGAGCCATGTTNTAACATTTATCNACAATGTGGGTATCCAAACCATTACTGTTCTTATAATAGCTGCCATCTCTAAGTTTTAAACAACTTGGTTTCCCATCAGTAATCATAAATATTTGTTTATTAGAATTACGACTTCTTCGCAAAATATCAATAGCGAGCTCTAATCCTGCTACAGTATTTGTATGATATGGACCTACTCTTAAATAAGGAAGTTCTTTGATTGATATTGGTCGAGCGTCATTACCAAATACAATAATATCTAATTTATCTTTTGGGTATCTTGTTGTAATGAATTCAGAGAGTGCCATGGCCACCTTCTTTGCAGGGGTAATCCTGTCTTCACCATATAAAATCATACTGTGACTAATGTCAATCATCAAAACAGTACTCATTTGAGCTTGATGATATTGGTCATTCACAACAAGATCATCTTTAGATAATCTAAATTCGTTTATTCCACTTTGTATTTGAGCATTTTTTATACTTTCGGTAATCGAAATTTTTTCAATAGAGTCTCCAAACTCATAGGATTTTAAATCTCCAGAGTCACTTTCACCTATTCCCGATTGATTGGAATTGTGATTTCCATTACCCGCTCTTTTCATTTTTCCAAAAATTTGTTTCAANGCGTGTTGCCTNAGTAGCATTTCTGTTTTTGCTGTGAGACCNATTCCAGTACCTTTTTTTTCATCTAAGTCTTTCTTGATATATCCTTTTTTTAAAAGATCTTCAATAAAGTCGTCCATTGTATAATCATCCGTAGTTAAAACGAACTCNTTATCNAGTTCTTTAAGCCAATCTATAGCTTCNTCAAAATCTCCAGANGTATANGTAATTAACTCCTTAAAAACATCAAAAAGTTTTTCAAATGGTGTCTGGTTNTTTGGAGTGTGATTTTTAAATAAAAAACCTGATTGCTTTAAAAAATCCATGTATTTTAAGTTATTTAGATGATGATGTGTGGTCACTAACTATCAACCATTTATTNTCGATTTTTTTCCACACCAGAGTAAAATGTCCAGAACTATCTCCACCAGATCTTTTTAATTGATATTCTCCAATCATTAAAGCAACATCAAAAGATATTGATTTTATATTTTTTACAACAAAACTAAGATTACCCATAATTTCTTTTGATGGGTAACTTTTTTTATACTTCTCTTTCGTGTCATTCCAACCATATACAGGACCATTAGATCCAGAAAAAACAAGAAAATCNGATTCCAAATANCCTTCCATGAACGAGTCAATATNTCCCTGGTTCCAGGCTTTTTCTTGCATCGACATGACTTTNATAATATTTANNGAATCAGCCTTCATTAANATTATNTTGTGANGACAAATANCATGAAAAACTAAATATAGAAACGNNCAAAAATAGTTTCAAANGGTTCATTAAAAATTATTTTCCGTTTTGAATTGGGTCAGTATCNGGCATTAATTTATTTAGTATNGTNTAAACTGGACAAAATTTNGTTATTGGACTTGCGATTTGTAATACNGCAACAGCAACNGCGATGTAAATCCAATTCAGTCCNAACTCNCTGGCTAATAAAATTGATCCNATATTTAGNAGNCCAACTATTCCGTCATGCACTCTAACTTTTATTATATTTTTTTCAGCATTCATATAAGTAATTTTANATTAAAAATAATCGATTAGAATTTATAATTCAACAGTTATGTTTACTTATTTACGATTGTTAATAATTATTATCTATGGTTTTTTCTTATAGGTTTACATATTTGAAAAAAATTACATACCTTAAAGTATCTTTTAAAACAACAAGTAACTTACTATGAATCAAAAAGTTAAATCGGAAAAAACACGTGAACTTATAATTGAAACATCATTTCAAATGTTTTATGAGAAGGGCTATAATGATACAAGTATTCCCGATATTATGAAAAGAACCAAGTTAACAAAAGGTGCTTTTTACCACCATTTCAAAAATAAGATCGAAATAGGAATTAAAGTGATCGAAAATATTTTATCAAAAAGAATACACAAAGGATTTATTGCGCCACTTCTGGAAAATGAAACAAGAAAGATACCTGACCTTTTAAATTACGTTTTTACAGAAAGAATAAAAGGTTTTAGTGAAGAAGAAAAAGCTTTGGGCTGTCCTGCAAACAATCTTATTAATGAAATTGGGTGTAATATTCACGATTTTAGAATTCCCCTGCAAAAACTAATGAGCAATTGGCATAAAGTACTTACCAAAACAATCCAAAAAGGAATTGATAATAAAGAGATTTCTAAAGGAGTTAGTGCTTCATCCGCTTCAACCATACTTATAACCTCTTTTGAGGGAACAAGAGGTATTAGAAAAATTTACGATGATGATAATTTATTCAAAAACTACTTAGAAGGAGTAAAATCCTTTGTAAAAAGTATTTCTAACTAAAACTATTTCCTTTTGTATATAAAACTTTGATCAAGTTCCTCAGAGTCTTTGTATTTAAGTCTCATGTCTCTTAAATCTTGAGTAAGTTTTTCAACTACACCACTGTATTTGGGGTCACTGTAAATATTATTCATTTCATTCGGGTCATTAAGTCGGTCATATAATTCCCATTCATCAATGTCATAATAAAAATGAGCCAACTTATATTCTTTATTTACAATTCCATAGTGTCGTTTTGCCATGTGAACTGATGGGTATTCATAATAGTGGTAATAAACAGCATCCCTA
Organism: Flavobacteriales bacterium; assembly: GCA_002705485.1. Lineage (GTDB taxonomy): Bacteria > Bacteroidota > Bacteroidia > Flavobacteriales > Flavobacteriaceae > MAG-121220-bin8. The sequence goes on from PAGT01000035.1 coordinate 9,407, forward strand.
GTCCAACTATCTTTATCTCCTTTCATTAAAGGCATAAGGCTTTCTCCTTGCATATCACTAGGAGCATCAATCATGGCAGCTTCGAGAAATGTTTGGGCAAAATCTAAATTTTGTACCATTTCCTCACTAGTAGTTCCAGGTTTAATTTCATTGGGCCATCTGATCATCAGCGGAGTTTTAAATGATTCATCATAAATAAATCTTTTATCAAACCAACCATGTTCACCGAGGTAAAATCCTTGATCCGATGTGTATATAACGATTGTATTTTTATCCAAACCAGACTCTTCTAAATAGTCTAAAACTCTACCTACGTTATCATCTACGGACGAAATAGTTGCCAAATAATCTTGCATATATCGTTGAAATTTCCATTGCATTTTTTCTTTATCATTCATATTTGGCCAATTCTCCTTGAAATCTTTATTAATCTTATCCAGAGTAACATCGTACTTTTGCTTTTGTTCCTCGTTTGCTCTACCAAATGGACGATTAAATCCACCAGCATTTGGTCTCATTAAGGTGCCATCTCCCCTAACATAAACTATTTCAGGCTGTACATCACCCATCTCCTCCATTGTCGAAGGTCTCACTTTACTATCATGCATATACTGCATGTGAGTTAAAATATTCATTTCTGCAGTCTTTGCAGCTGTTCCTCTTCCCGAATAGTCATCGAATAAAGTTTCTGGCTCTGGAAATTTCTTCTCATAAAACTCTGCAAATTTTTCAGGACTTGGCCACCACGCACGGTGGGGAGCTTTATGTAAATACATCATTAAAAANGGCTTATCNTCATCTCTCTTTGTTTTAAACCAATCAAGTGTCAAATCAGTAATAACATCAGAAACATAACCNGTGATTACAGTATCTTTNTCNTTACCTAAAAACCTNGGATTNATATAGTCTCCNTGGCCAGGNAGAATCAAAAAATCATCCACTCCTTTGGGATTATTTCCAAAATGTAATTTTCCGTACATAGCNGTTTGATAACCTGCATTCTTNAACAATTGAGGAAAAGTAACTTGAGTTGTATCAAAAGGAGAATGGTTNTCAATTTTACCATTTAAATGACTNTGCTTTCCTGTTAATATTACNGCTCTNGATGGAGCACAAATTGAGTTTGTGACGCATGCATTATTAAAAATAATACCCTCATTAGCTATCCTATCTATATTTGGGGTCTCAATCAGTTTGTCATCATAAGCACTTATCGCTTGATAAGCATGATCGTCAGACATGATAAATAAAATATTAGGTCTGTCCTGTGATTGATCATTTGTTGTACAAGAGAATGTAAATATTAAAAGTAACAAAACTATTAAATGTATTTTTTTCATTTTATTTAGTCTTTTTGTGGTTTAAAATTAGGGTTGACTTCAACATTGTTAGCGTTCATTTCTTTCTTTAATATAATTAATCTATTTAATAATTCCTCAGTTTTCTTAGGGTAAATTAAAGAAAGATCATTTTTTTCACCAATATCCTCTTTCAGGTTATAAAGTTCCGATTGGCTTGATTCATAAAAATGAATTAGTTTGTAATCTCCAACTCGTAGTGCAGAACCAGGTTTCCATAAACTCCCGTGATAATGTGGAAAGTGCCAAAAAACTTCATTTCTTTCCAATTTGACATGATCGTTAAACACAGGTAACAAACTTTTTCCATCAATTAAAGTGTTGTTTTTAATTCCAGCGTAGTCTAAAATCGTAGGAAATAAATCATAAGAAACTGTGACCTGATTTATTTTTTTATTTACCTTTTGTCCTGGAGTTTTAATTAGTTGAGGAATTCTTATTCCACCCTCATATAAGTAACCTTTACCTGCTCTCAATGGCGTAACTGAGGTTGGAGCAACTCTTCTTTGCGTAGAAAGACCACCATTGTCTGAACTAAAAATAATTAGAGAATTTTCATACAAATCATTTTTCTTCAATGATTCAATTAATTTTCCAACATTTTCATCCATAGCATGTATCATTGAAGCATAATTGTAATTTACTTGATTTATAACAGTTTGAGCATCCCCTTCTTTTCTTGTAATAACTTCATTATTTAAACTGTTATCCAATTTATTTTTATAATAATCAACATGATCTAAATTTGGTTGAATTGGTGTGTGAACATTGTAAAAAGAAAGGAAAAGTAAAAATGGTTGATCTTGATTGTGGTTTTCAAGAAAAGAGATGGATTCATTAGTTAATCGATCGGTTAGGTATTCACCCTTTGGACCATCAATTAATTTTGGATTTTTATAGGGTGAGTAGTAACCGCCCATGGGTGATCCTTTCTCAAATCCACCAATATTAATATCAAATCCATTATCCTCAGGATAATAGCCCTCAGAACCCAAATGCCATTTTCCAGCGTAAAATGTTTTGTAACCATTATCTCTTAACTTTTCAGCGACAGTTGTTTCATTCAATGGGAGTTGATGTAGATCTTTAGGACCCAATAAAGGTCTGTTTTTAGGATCGACACCTGGAATCCAATCCGTAATATTTACTCTAGCTGGATGTTTTCCTGTCATTATAGATGCTCTTGTTGGAGAACAAACTGAGCTAGCTGCGTAAGCAGATGTAAACTCAAAACTCTCTTTGCTAAATTTATCAAGATTTGGAGTTTCATAAAATTCACTACCAGAATAACCCAAATCTTTCCATCCTAAGTCATCAACCAAAATGAAAATTACATTGGGTGGAACATCGCTTTTATCTTTATAACCACATGAGTTGTATAAGAAAACAAGTAGTAAAAAAAATATTTTTTTCATTTAAATAAAGATAAAAAAAGGGCTCAAAAAATTGAGCCCTTTTAAAAAATAATAAACTATATTTTGAATTTAGTATCCAGGGTTTTCGACTAAGTTTGGATTTTGAGCAAGTCTATTGGTTCCGTACGGTAACCAATACATTTTTTCTAAAAATGGAGTATTTTGTGAAAAATTCCACTTCCATTTACTTGCTTTATACTTTCCATCACTCTTTCTTCTGGTCCATTTTGAACCGAACTTTGTAACCAAGTGTAATTCACTCACAGCATCTTTCCAAGTCCTTAAATCCCAGTATCTGTGATTTTCAGCATACAGTTCGACAAACCTTTCATTTTTAATAAGATCCAATGTGATTGTATTTTTTGCAGGCATACCTACTCTGGCTCTAAGATTGTTAATCATAGCTTTGGCTTGAGCAGCATTTCCAGATTCAAATGCAGCCTCAGCACCGTTCAAATACATTTCACCGGTTCTTAAAAC
>PAGT01000036.1 GCA_002705485.1 Flavobacteriales bacterium
TGTTTTTCCAAACGAAATTTTTGATGGATCTAGTAAAATCTTTTCTAAAAGTTTTTCTCCAATGACTTTGAAGTTTTTTATGTACCAAGCTCATTACAGAAATATTTTAGACTTAAGCAACGATGCACTAATATCAGCTGAAAAGGGTTTCAAAAAGTTAATTAAATCATATACACTTATTGAAAGTTTACCCTCAAACAATAAAAAATCTGACTTNGAAACAAAAAAATGGGTTGAAAAATGTTACCAAACAATGAACGATGACTTTAATACACCTGTTCTNATTTCTACATTNTTTGATTGTTCAAAATTCATAAACANCATAAGTGATGGAACTAAAAATTTAAATAANGATGATAAAGTTTTAATTGAAAANACATTTAAAGTTTTCCTTTTCGATATTCTAGGTTTTACTAAAGAGTTTGATTTTTTAGAAAAAAAATCTAACAATGAGGATCTAATTAAAATTTTGATTGAAATCAGAAATAAAGCTAGATTAAATAGAGATTTTGATTTATCAGATCAAATAAGAAACCAATTATTAAAAATTGGANTTCAGTTAAATGATAATAAAGACAATTCATCCTATAAATTAATTGATTAATGAAGATCTTTATTTATCCTATTTTAGCATTNNTTAAAANATATCAAACACTTATATCACCTTTTTTTCCNGCATCATGTAAATTTAGCCCTACTTGTTCAGAATACACAAAACNAAGTTTAAAAAAATACGGACTTTTTAAAGGTTTAAAACTATCTTTAAAAAGGATTATNAANTGCCATCCAATNGGAAAAGATANTGGTTACGATCCTGTACCTTAATNCTTTAAAAANTTGATTAAAAAATGATTTTTTATAAAATTGANTGGGCACCAAATGAGGTTTTTTTTAAACTTGGACCGATAGCAATCCATTNNTACAGTTTAATGTTTATTGTTGCTTTTACTTTGGGNTACTACATAATCAAAAGAATTTACCAAAACGAAAACAAGCCTGTAGAGCTTGTTGAACCTCTATTCATTTATGTTATTTTTGGAACTTTAATNGGCGCTAGACTTGGTGANGTTTTTTTTTATAATTGGGATTACTTTCAAAATAACTTAATTGAGATTTTTCTTCCNATAAAAAAAGACCCAAACGAATCATTGCTTTTTGGAACCATCTCTGGATTTAAATTTGTTGGATTTAGAGGGCTTGCAAGTCACGGAGCAACTATTGGTATTATTAGCGCTATGTTTTTATATAAGTACAAATTTAAGTTTGATTCGGTTTTGTGGATTTTTGATAGAATCGTAATTCCTATTTCTATTGGAGGAATGTTTGTTAGAATTGGAAACTTTTTCAACTCAGAAATTGTTGGAGATTATACTGGTAATAATTTTGGAATAATTTTTGCGAATAGAGGGGAAATATACCCAAGACACCCNGCTCAGCTGTATGAGGCTATGGGTTACTTAATTTTATTCATTGTTTTAAGACATCTATATTGGAAAACAGATTATAGAAAGAAAAAAGGTTTTATTTTCGGATTATTCTTGATTTGTCTTTTCTCAATTAGGGTTTTAGTAGAATTTGTCAAAGAAAGTCAAGGAGGAAATCTTGAAGATTATTTAGGAATCTTATCCACAGGTCAATGGCTTAGTGTCCCTTTTATTATTTTGGGTGTAATACTAGTTTTTAAATCAAAACAATAACNTTAANTTTTTTTGGTTAAGCNTTTGCTTAAAGTATCAAACATGATGGGAGTAGCAATGAATACTGATGAATAAGTACCAATCATTACTCCTATAATNAAAGCAAACATAAAGCCTTGAATAGATTCACCTCCAAATACAAAAATTGAAATCAGTACAACCAATGTTGTGAAAGAAGTATTAAGAGTACGGCTTAATGTAGAGTTTAATGCAACGTTTACNGTTTTACCAAATTCCCATGATTTATTAATGTTTCTAAATTCTCTAATTCTATCAAACACAACAACAGTATCATTCAATGAGTATCCAATTACTGTTAAAATTGCGGCAATAAATGCCTGATTTATTTCCATATTGAACGGCATAAAAGAGTAGGTTAATGAAAAAACTCCAAGAACAACCAAAACGTCATGAAAAACTGCAGCAACTGCACCTAAAGAAAACTGCCAATTCCTAAATCTTATTAGTATGTAAAGAAAAACAACAATCAAAGAACCAATTATAGCAAAAAAAGAATTCTTTTTAATATCATCAGCGATCGTTGGACCTACCTTGATTGAAGACATTATTCCAACTTGTTTTTCATCTGAACCATTCACGAAATCATCATAAGACAAGTCTGAGGGTAGATTTTCTTGGAGGGATTTGTATAAGATTTCTTGAATTTCATTATCAACCTCAGTCCCTTCAATATCTACTTTATAATTTGTTGTAATTTTTAATTGATTATCTGAACCAAATGTTTTAGCTTCAACACTACCTAGCTCGGATGACAAATTCGACTGGATTTGGCTCTGATTCACATTGTTGTCAAATCTTACTGTGTAAGATCTTCCTCCAACAAAATCAACTCCTTGATTCAACCCATTGTTAAAAAGAGAAAAAACTCCAAGCGTTAATAACGAAAACGAAAACATGTATGCAATCTTTCTTTTTTGTAAGAAGTATATACCTAAATTTTTAAATAGATTTTTTGTTGGTTTTGTTGAAAAATCAAGAGTTTTGGATTTTTTTAATCTTGCNTCAACCAACATTCTTGTAATAAAAATAGCAGTAAATAAAGAGGTAGCTATACCAATTAGAAGAGTTGTTGCAAATCCTTTTATTGGACCAGATCCAAAGATAAATAGTATTAAAGCGGTAAGTCCGGTTGTTATATTAGCATCTAAAATCGAAGACAAAGCACTACTAAAGCCATCGCCAACTGATTGCTTTTGTCCTTTTCCTTTTGTAAACTCTTCTCTAATTCTTTCAAAAATNANAACATTTGCATCAACTGACATNCCNATNGTCAAGACNATACCAGCTATTCCTGGAAGNGTTAAAACTGCTCCCATTCCAGCTAAAATTCCAAAGATCAAAACTATATTGAGAACAAGTGCTACATCAGCATAAAGTCCAGCCAAACCATAGTAGAATGTCATCCAAATGAGAACTACTAATAATGCAATAGCAAATGAGTTAACTCCTCTTTCAATAGATTCTTGACCTAAAGATGGACCAACTATTTCAGATTGAATAATTTCTGCCGATGCTGGAAGTTTACCAGCTCTTAAAACATTTGCCAGATCAATTGCTTCATTCAATGAAAATTGTCCGGAAATTTCAGACCTTCCACCAGAAATTGGACCTTTAGACACTCCAGGAGCTGAATAAACAATATCATCTAAAACAATTGCTATATTACCTTTTTCTTGGTATGCAACACCAGTCATTTCCTCCCATTGTCTAGCGCCTTTTCCNTTCATTTGCATTGAAACAGCAGGAGAACCTATTTGATCATAACTTTGACTAGCATCCACAACTACACTNCCNCCAAGAGGGGGCATATTATTACGATTAGCTTTAATAACATAAAGATCAACGATTTTTGTAGCAGGATCGGGTTTNCCGAATAAAAATTTAGTGTATCTTTTATCATTTGGAAGTAATTGTCTTANCTCGGGATCGGATAAATATTCCTCAACTTTTGNTTGATCTTTCTCAAAAAATTGAGCAATAACTGGGCCACCCTGATAACCAGTTCCTACAATTATATCGAACAATGGATTTTTATCCGAAGATGTAATTGAATCATTTGCTTCAACATCGGCTAACAAATCATCTATTTTAGATTCAACTACTTTTTCTAGCTCCTGATTATTTTCCATTTTACTTTTAAGCAGTTCATTTGCATCGGAGAGAAAGCTTAAATATGAATCATTTTTTTCAGTGAACCAAAACTCAAGTTGGGCAGTACTTTGTAACAATTTTTGTACTCTCGCAACGTCCTTCGCTCCTGGCAATTCTACCAAAATCCTACCAGAGTTACCAAGCCTTTGAATATTAGGTTGAGTGACACCAAACTTGTCAATTCTTTTTCTTAAAACTTCAAATGCAGATACAATTGATTCATCTATTTTTTGTTTCAAAATGGGNTTAACTTCTTCATCACTCATTTCAAAATTTATNTCATCGCTCAANGTTCTATTCGCAAAAATNTCAGGAGANGCAAGATTAACATCCCCTTTAATCTCGTCGAAAGCAGTAAAAAATGACTCTAAGTATGTTTGGTTGGATTCTTTTTGGAGCTGGTCTGCCCTATTTAATGAATTGTTAAAAACAACATCTCTAGAGTTTTCAGATAAACCTAATAAAATATCTTTTANAGAAATTTGAAGAATTACGTTAATTCCCCCTTTTAAATCCAGACCTTTGTTGAGTTCTTTTGATTTAGCACTTTTATATGATGTGAATCCAAAAATTGATTCATCAGCAATCGAATCCAAGTAGCTTGTATAGATTTCTTGACGTTTTTCAGAATAGTTTTTTTCAGTCTCAGATACTGTAGATAATGAATAGGATTCAGCGTCTTGTTCAACAGAAGAAGTTATAAATGTAAAAGAAATTTGATATATACTGACTAAAGCAAAACATAAAGCAAAAAACTTAATTAAACCATTATTGTGCATAGTATCCGTTTATTTTAAAGTGCAGCAAATATATGATTTNCCTTGAGATTTAACAATTATTAATTTTCGATAAGTTTATTTGAAAAAAATCTATAAAGCTAAATTCATTCTACGAACAGCCTCGGCACTTTCCCCAAACTTAATCATTTCATNATCATTTAAATCAAGGCTTATGATTTCTTCGCAACCATTTCGACCAATTATCGATGGAACTCCAATACATATATCATCTTGATTATATTCTCCATCTAAAAAAACAGAACATGGAATAATTCTTTTTTGATCATTCAAAATTGAATTAACTAAAAAGGCAACTGATGCTCCTGGTGCATACCATGCTGATGTACCTAATAGTTTTGTTAAAGTTGCGCCACCTATCATGGTATCTTTAGCAACCTTTTCTAACTCCTCACTTGAAATAATTGTTGAAATCGGAATTCCGTTATATGTAGCAAGTCTTGTTAGTGGTATCATTGTAGTATCTCCATGACCTCCAATTACCATTCCCTGAATATCGTTTGATGGTTTTCCAGNGGCTAAAGATAAATATGTTTTAAATCTAGANCTGTCNAGNGCACCACCCATTCCAATGACNCTATTCTTTTCTAGGCCTGTTGATTTTAATGTNAGATATGTCATCGTATCCATTGGGTTTGAAACCACAACAATTACAGCATTGCTAGAGTGTTTTAAAACATTAGATGAAACCTCTTTAACGATTCCTGCATTTATTCCAATCAGTTCGTCCCTTGTCATTCCAGGTTTCCTAGGGATTCCAGATGTGATTACAACAACATCACTATCTGAGGTAAGTGTATAGTCTGCTGTGGTACCNANNACCTTTGTATTAAATCCCAGAGTTGTAGCAGTTTGCATTATNTCAAGAGCTTTACCCTCAGCAAAACCTTGCTTTATATCCAATAAAACAACTTCACTAGCTATTGAATTCGATGCAATAACATCGGCGCATGTTGACCCTACATTACCAGCTCCTACGATTGTTACTTTCATATTAAATTTTTAAACATCAATATTTGCATATGTTGCATTTTTTTCAATGAATTCTCTTCTAGGTGGAACATCCTCACCCATCAACATTGAAAAAACTCTATCTGCCTCAACTGCATTATCAATAGTTACTTTTCTAAATGTTCTAAACTCCGGATTCATTGTAGTTTCCCATAGTTGAATAGCGTTCATTTCACCAAGTCCTTTGTATCTCTGCACTGAGGTTCCTTGACCAAAGTCTTTAATCAATAAATCACGCTCGTTGTCATCCCAAGCATATTGCTTTTTTGAACCTTTCTTCACTAAATAGAGTGGTGGAGTTGCAATGTACACGTTACCATTATCAATCAATTCTTTCATGTATCTAAAAAAGAAAGTTAAGATTAAGGTTGCTATGTGACTTCCATCTACATCAGCATCGCACATAATTACTATTTTNTGATATCTAAGTTTTTCTAAATTCAATGCCTTNCTATCNTCNTCNGTTCCNATACTAACNCCCAAAGCAGTATAAATATTAATTATTTCCTGATTTTCGAATACTTTGTGTTGCATGGCCTTTTCAACATTTAATATTTTCCCTCTCAAAGGAAGAATTGCTTGAAAATTTCTGTCTCTACCTTGCTTTGCTGTTCCACCAGCAGAATCACCCTCGACTAGAAAAACTTCACATAACTCCGGATTTTGCTCAGAACAGTCTGATAATTTTCCTGGCAGACCACCTCCGCTCATTACAGTTTTTCTTTGAACCATTTCTCTGGCTTTTCTTGCAGCATGCCTTGCTTGAGCAGCAAGAATTACTTTATCTACAATTATTTTAGCATCATTAGGATTCTCTTCTAAATAATTTTCTAACATTTCGGAGACAGACTGGGATACTGCCGAATTAACTTCTCGATTACCAAGTTTGGTTTTTGTTTGACCTTCAAATTGCGGTTCGGCAACTTTGACTGACACAATTGCGGTTAAACCTTCCCTAAAATCATCACCNGAAATTTCGAATTTTAATTTATCTAACATTCCTGATGACTCAGCATATTTTTTTAGAGTTGAAGTCAATCCTCTTCTAAAACCAGCCAAATGGGTACCCCCTTCATGTGTATTAATATTGTTGACATAAGAATGTAAATTTTCAGAAAATGAGGTGTTGTAAATCATCGCGACTTCAACGGGAATATTATTTTTTTCACCTGCCATTGAAATAACATCAGCGATTAAAGGTTCCCTGTTCTCATCCAGAAACTTAATAAACTCTTTTAGACCTTCTTCAGATTTGAAAGTTTCAGAAACATGTTTTCCGTCGATTTCTTTTCTTTTGTCAATAATTGATAGAACTATTCCCTTATTTAAAAAAGATAACTCTCGCATTCTATTAGAAAGAGTTTCGTAATTATATTCTAATACTTCCTTAAAAATTGATTTATCAGGCTTAAAAGTCACTTGTGTACCGGTTTTATCGGTCTTTCCGTCTGTTTTTACTGGATATAATGTTTTACCTTTTTGGTATTGTTGTACCCAAATTTTACCATCCCTAAAAACCTTTGCTTCTAAATTTTCTGAAAGAGCATTAACAACAGAAACCCCNACACCATGAAGTCCTCCAGAAACTTTGTAAGAATCTTTATCAAACTTTCCACCTGCTCCAATTTTGGTCATTACCACTTCTAAAGCTGAAACTCCTTCTTTTTTGTGAATTCCGACAGGGATNCCTCTACCATTATCAACAACAGTAATTGAGTTATCCGTATTAATGATAACATTTATTTCATTACAATGACCAGCCATCGCCTCNTCAATTGAGTTATCAACTACCTCATAAACTAAATGATGTAATCCTCTTACTCCTACATCTCCAATATACATTGATGGACGCATTCTAACATGCTCCATTCCCTCAAGAGCCTGTATACTGTCGGCGGAATACTTTTTGTTGTTGTTTTCTTCGCTCATTNTTTGAATTTNCTTNAATAAATTTGGTTCNNTCAAATATAAGNAATTCAAAGACTCTACAGAGGAAAANNCAGNTAAGAATCAACCTAAGTTATCAACAATTTGAGTTANCTATTTGTGTAAGAATCTTGGTGTACGTTGGACACAGCCCTTCCTGANGGATCATTTAATTTTTTAAAAGATTTATCCCAACTTAGAGCGATCGGTGAGCTACAAGCAACCGACGGAACAGATGGTACTGTTGAAGCAGATGCAGTTGATGGAAAATGACTTTCAAAAATTTCTCTNTAATAATATTCTTCTTTAGACAGTGGTGTTTGAAAGGGAAAAGTATGTTGAGCGTTATCAAACATTGCGTCGCTTATTTTTTCATCAACAACTTCCTTCAAACTATCAATCCAATCATAACCTACTCCATCACTGAATTGTTCTTTCTGTCTCCACGTTACAGAGTCAGGTAAGTAATTCTCAAAAGCTTTTCTTAATATCCATTTCTCCATTTTTTTATCAGATATCATTTTGTCTTTAGGGTTTATTCGCATGGCTACATCAATAAACTCTTTGTCCAAAAAAGGTACTCTACCCTCAATTCCCCAAGCTGCAAGAGATTTATTAGCTCTCAAACAGTCATATTGGTATAGCTTATCTAGCTTTCTAACAGTTTCTTTATGAAATTCCTTTGAATCAGGAGCTTTATGAAAATATAGATAACCACCAAAAATTTCATCAGCTCCTTCTCCTGATAAAACCATTTTAATTCCCATAGACTTTATAACCCTTGCCATTAAGTACATTGGAGTTGATGCTCTAATGGTAGTTACATCATAAGTTTCGAGATGATAAATNACATCNTTAATTGCNTCTAATCCTTCTTGAACTGNAAAGTTNATTTCGTGATGTATAGATCCAATATGATTGGCGACTGATCTTGCNGCCAAGAGGTCTGGTGANCCTTTTAAACCAACTGCAAATGAGTGAAGCTGTGGATACCAAGCATTTTTTTTGTCATCGGACTCAACTCTTTTTCTGGAATATTTCTTTGCCAATGCAGAAGTAATTGATGAATCCAACCCTCCTGACAATAAAACACCATAAGGTACATCACTCATCAATTGGCGATGAACAGCTTTCTCTAATGATTCTCTTAGAAGTTCAATATCTGTATTGTTTTTAGAAATATTTCTATATTTCATCCAATCACGTTTATACCAACGTTTAGGTTTTTTTATGGAATCAGTCATGTAATGGCCAGGGGGGAAAATTTCGATTTTATTACAATATCCCTCNAAAGCTTTTAATTCTGATGCTACAAAAAAAGTTCCATATTTATCCCAACCTATGTAAAGTGGTATTATTCCGATATGATCTCTAGCTATTAAATATGAATTGGTTTTAATATCATAAATTACAAAAGCAAAAATACCATTAAGGTCATCTAAAAAGTCACAACCTTTCTCTTTATAAAGGGCTAACATAATTTCACAGTCAGAATTGGTAGTAAAATTATAGTCAATGTTTAATTTATCTTTTAAAATACGATGATTATATATTTCACCATTTGCAGCAAGCACCAAATTCTTGTCTTGACTGAAAATTGGCTGATTTCCTGATTTTGGATCCACTATTGCTAATCTCTCATGTGCTAGCAATGCATTATCATTAGAAAAAATACCACTCCAATCTGGTCCTCTGTGTCTTACCATCTTCGACATTTCAAGAACTTGAGGTCTCAAAACATCTTTATTTTGTTTTATTTCTAAAGCACAAACTATACCACACATAAAATAAATTTTAACCAAATATCAATAAAAAAACATATAATTNAAATATTATTATCAATTTTGATTACAATATTAAATATTTTAATGGTATTTATAAATAAAATATAATTACCGATTATTAAATCCAAAAAAAAAGTTTCGATTCGAAACTTTAATGTTTTGATATTTATATATTTTTATAAAATGTCAAATGATGTTATTGTTAGTTTAAAAAATGTAAATCTTAAAAGTTTAGATAAAACTATTTTTTCAGATGTCTCCCTTAAAATTTACAAAGGTGAACTTATATATATTATTGGTAAAACAGGAAGTGGCAAAAGCAGTTTGATGAAAATACTCTACGGAGATACTCAGTCTATTGATGGTTCAGCTAAAATTGCCGGATTTGATTTAATTAATTTAAAACCAAATCAAATCCCATTTCTAAGAAGAGAAATTGGTATAATTTTTCAAGACTTTAAACTTCTACCTGATAGAAATATTGCTAAAAATTTAGAATTTGTTCTTAGGGCAACTGAGTGGAGTGATCAAAAAAAAATTGAAGAGAGAATTAACGAGACACTTGATCTAATAAAACTCAAGGAGAAAAAAGATAAATACCCTAACGAATTATCAGGTGGTGAACAACAAAGAATTGCGATTGCAAGAGCAATTTTAAATAAACCAAAAGTGATTTTAGCCGATGAACCTACAGGAAATTTAGACCCCGCAACAAGTCTAGAAGTTATGGAACTTTTAAAAAGCATTAATAGAGAAGGGACAACCGTTTTAATTGCAACTCACGANTACGATATTATTTCTAATTTTCCATCCAAAACTATAAGAATTGATAAAGGAAAATTTCTTGAGCTATCAAAAAAGAATTCCTAATTTATATTAATTAAATTTGTATAATTATTTTTTATGATAAATACCATTAAAAATATTAGCAACCTTGATTCTGGTAATTTCTTTCTAATTGCTGGACCTTGTGCGATTGAAGGTAAGGAGATGGCAAATAAGATTGCTAAAAAATTATTAGAAATCACTGATTCTCTAAAAATTCCTTTCATATTTAAAGGCAGTTTTAAAAAAGCCAACAGGTCTAAATTAGATAGCTTNACAGGAATTGGAGACATTGACGCNCTTGATATCTTAAAAAATATAGCAGATTCCCACAAAATACCAACACTCACCGATATCCATGAAATTAAAGATGCTGAGATAGCAGCCAAATACGTTGATATAATACAAATTCCTGCCTTTTTAGCAAGACAAACAGATTTACTAGTAGCAGCATCTAAAACTAAAAAACACATTTCAATAAAAAAAGGGCAATTTATGAGTCCTGAAAGTATGGAGCATGCCGTAAAAAAAATAAAAGAATCTGGAAATGAAAAAGTTATGATAACTGAGAGAGGAAGTATGTTTGGATACCAGGACTTAGTTGTTGATTTTAGAGGATTAAAAACAATGAAAGAGTATGCTCCCGTCATTCTAGATGTCACACACTCTTTACAACTACCAAATCAAAGTTCAGGNATAACCGGNGGAAGACCAGACATGATTGANACNATAGCTAGAGCTGGTNTAGCTGCAGGTGTTGATGGAATTTTTATGGAAACTCATTTCGANCCTAAAAANGCCAAAAGTGATGGTGCTAATATGCTNAATATCAATAAACTANAAAAACTTCTTNAAAATTTAGTAGCTATTAAAAAAACCATCAATTCTATTAAATAAACCAAAAAAAATTATATTTGCNATTCATANTTTGTTCTTTGAAAATTGGGGTCGACTGGATTTGACAGCGAGTCTGAATAAATAGTAAGCAAATCGAGCTATGGATCACAGCTCGTTAATATTATGATACCAAACTTTAAATGGCGAAAATAAATACGCTCTTGCNGCNTAANNACTGAATNATAGTAAGTNATGGCCTAGTCCTGCAAGGCAGGAAGGCAAGATGTCTTAGAATAGCCCTTGTTGACGGCGATTTAATATAAGACACCATTAAAGTCAACATAGAAAACTTAATGCTTTGATAAGTTTTTAAAATTTAAAAGCTAAGTAATACTTGGATGGTTTTCAATCAGAGTATTATCGAAAATAATATGAAAACTAAATTTGTAGAAAGCTATTTTTTCACTTGTTTGGACGAGGGTTCGATTCCCTCCGACTCCACTAAAAAACTCTACTACATCAAAAATGTATTTCAAGTTTTTGTTTAACTAACANATGCTATTTTAATAATATAAAAATTATCCAATTAAAACAATTATTTAAATGAATCAAAAAATAATTTATTCACTTTTTTTTCTTTTTATTGTTCAAATAAATTTATCCCAAGGTACTCGTCTTTTGAGAGATCCTGACATAAGTTTGTCTCACATAACATTTACTTATGCAAGTGATGTATGGATCGTATCAAAAACAGGTGGTTTGGCCAAACGAATTACAAGCACACCTGCAATTGAAAGTGAACCATACTTTTCTCCAGACGGAAAATCTATTGCTTTTACTTCCAATCGATCAGGAAGAAACAACGCTTATTTAGTGCCAATTGAGGGAGGCACACCAATGCAATTGACATGGCACCCCTCTGGATCCAAAGCCAAAGGCTGGAGTCCTGATGGAAAATCTATCTTGATATCCAGCAACAGAGATACGGCTCCTAGAGCTTATGATCGCCTTTACACGATTTCTGTTAAAGGAGGTTTACCCAAACTACTATCCACTCAGTGGGGTAATGATGGTTCATACTCTCCAAATGGATCAAAGATTGTTATTGATAAAATGGATCGCTGGGATGCAGAGTGGCGTGGATACAGAGGTGGTCAAAATACGCCTTTAATCATTATGAACGTCAAGACTCAAGATGAAATACTTCTTCCAAATCCAAACAGAACAACCGATATCAAGCCTGTTTGGCTAAACAAAAAAATTTATTTTCTCTCGGACCGTGATTTAATTGCAAATATTTGGTCTTATCAACCAGATACTAAGTCTTTAGAACAAATAACAAAATTCAAAGGCTCAGATATTAAAAATATTTCTGGCCACCATAATACTTTAATTTTCGAAAGAGATGGTTATATACACACATTAGATACCAATTCAGGTTTGGTAAATCAAATTAACATTCAGGTTATTGGAGATTTTCCATGGGCAGAAACCAAATGGGAAAATGTTACAAATTGGGGGAAATCCGCCTCATTATCACCAAATGGGAAAAGAGTAATTATGGAAGCTAGAGGCGAAATCTTTACTGTACCCGTTGAATTTGGTGATTCCAGAAACATCACTAATTCTTCAGGAAAAGCTGAGAGAAGACCTTTGTGGTCCCCAAATGGCGATAAAATTGCATGGTTTTCTGATGAAAATCGTAAAAACTATCAATTGTTTATTAGCAATCAAGATGGTACAAAAATAATCGATAAAATTGATATTGGGGAATCTAAGCTAGGTTGGAATCCCAGCTGGTCTCCTGATGGTAATCATATTGCATTTGTGGATGATGATGTACGACTCAAAGTAGTTGACCTAAGTCTTAAAACAATCAAAACAATTGATGTAGGCGGTATTAATTTAGAGCGTGGATCAATTCAAATGAAATGGTCACCTGACTCCAATTGGATAGCATATTCAAAAACAGGTGACAACATGCTTCGTCAAATCTATATTTGGTCAACAGAACAAAATACTTCTAGAGCCATAACTGATCCATTTGCTGATTCTTTTTCACCTGCATGGGATTTGAACAATAAGCAATTATATTTTTTGGCGAGCACCAACATTGCACTTGGATCCGGTTGGGCTAATACTAGCTCAATAATGGCTAATGAAACCTATGCTGCATATGTTGTCAATTTGGATATTGAAGATAAATCACCTTTCAAGCCAAAAAGTGATGAAGAAGAAATATTAGAAAACAAACCAGAAAAAAGTAAAAAAGTAAAAAAAGATGTTCCTGATAAAAAAACGAGCTCGAGTCTTAAAATTGACTTTAACAACATAAGTAGACGTACTCTTTCGCTTCCGATTCCAATAAGAAACTACACTTACATATTAGCAGGATCTGCCAATACCGCTTTTTTAGGGGAAAGAGTTCCAAATAGTAGAGGATTAACATTACATAAATTTGATCTCAAGAAACAAGAATCTAAAGAATTTACAACGGGGGCTGGAAGCACATTTATCAGTGCCAATGGAAAAAATATGTTGTTACGCTTAAATGGGAGTTGGAAATTGGTAAAAACCTCAGGACCCAATGCTAAAGGTGCTAAATCGATTAAGCCAAATCTTCAAATGAAACTAAACCGTGCTGATGAATGGGAACAAATGTTTGAAGAAGCATGGCGTTACGAAAAAGATTATTTCTACGACCCAAATATGCATGGACGAGACTGGAATTTAGTTTACAAACGTTATTCTCCGCTTATACCCTACATTAAGCACAGAGCAGACCTAACTTACATCTTTGATCAGATGAATGGTGAACTTTCTGTTGGGCATAGTTACGTAGGTGGCGGAGATTATCCAAATTTAGAAAGAAATCAAGTAGGACTTTTAGGAGCTAATTTTAGTTTAGAAAATGGACGTTACAGGATAAATAGGATTCTCACAAGTGAAAATTGGAACCCAGGACTCTCAGGACCTTTAGATGCACCAGGATTAGAAATAAAAAAAGGTTACTATATAGTTGGAATTAACAATAAGGAACTCAACTCAAAGGATAATATTTTCGAATTTTTAGATGGAACCGCAGACAAGCAAACAGTTTTACATCTAAATTCAATTCCAAGTTTCAAAGGACATTGGACAGAAGTCGTCAAACCATTGAGAAGTGAAAATTCATTGAGACAACGTTCTTGGGTTGAAGACAACAGAAGAATGGTAGATAAACTTTCTGATGGTCGACTTGGATACATATGGGTGCCTAACACAGGTGGACCAGGTTTTGTTTCTTTTAATCGTTATTTCTTTGCACAACAAAATAAAGAAGGTGCAGTAATCGATGAACGTTTTAACGGTGGAGGTTTACTTGATGATTACATGG
Organism: Flavobacteriales bacterium; assembly: GCA_002705485.1. Taxonomy (GTDB): domain Bacteria; phylum Bacteroidota; class Bacteroidia; order Flavobacteriales; family Flavobacteriaceae; genus MAG-121220-bin8. The sequence continues at coordinate 14,426 of PAGT01000036.1, forward strand.
TAGACTTAATGACTCGAGATATAAGGGCGGCTCTAACCAATGAAGTTCCTAATGGAAAACCTATGAAATTACCTGCTGGTATTTTGGGACCAAAAGTATTACTAATCAATGAGCTAGCTGGCTCTGGAGGAGACTTCTTACCGTGGGTATTTAGACAGCAGAAAGCTGGTAAACTTATTGGTATGCGTACATGGGGAGGTTTGGTAAAATCATCAACACACTACTTAATGATTGACGGAGGCCGACTTACTTCTCCTGATAACGCTGTCTTTGACCCAATCAATAATAGTTTTGTGGCTGAAAATGCCGGGATTCCCCCTGACATCGAAGTTCGTCAGGATGCTAAATCTTTGAATGATGGTAAAGACCCTCAGCTTGAACGTGCTGTTTTGGAACTAATGAGCCAATTAGGCACTAAAAAGGAAATCAAAATACCACCATTTAAAGAACCCGCTAAGGGTAATTAAGAAACGCTAAGTAAAATTAAGAAGGTATTAATTTTCTTGTAATTCATAACCTTGATTGATACCTTTTTCAATAGCAGGAACTCCCCTAACCATCCACATTGGTTTTGGCGCACCTTTCAAATAATGGTCAAAAAATTGTTGCATTCTTATATTAAAATCCTTTCTATTTTGCATCTTAAGTGGCCAATGGCGAGCACCATTATAATTTAAAAGCCAAGATGGTTTGCCTAATCTTCTCAAACTAACAAAAAACTCAATGCCTTGATACCAAGGAACATGTCCGTCTGCATCATTGTGCATTATTAAAAGTGGAGTATTTATTTTATCAATGTTATATATTGGTGAGTTATCGTAATATCGCTGTGGATATTCCCAAGGGCTTCCTCCAATTCTACTTTGGGTATGTTCATATTGAAATTGTCGACTTAAGCCTGTATCCCATCTTATTCCTCCAAATGCACTTATCATATTTACGACTGGAGCTCCAGATTCAGCAGCTTTAAAAATATCGGTTTTAGTCACTAAATGTGCAATTTGATAGCCTCCCCAACTATGTCCCTGCACTCCGATATTATCTTCATCAACAAAACCTTTTTCTATCAAGGAAGTCACTCCAGGTATTACACAGTTAAATGCACTATCACCTGGATAACCAACCCTGTAATATACATCCGGATTAAAAATCAGGTAGCCTCTACTTGCATAGAAACTATAATTAATTGAGGATCTACCTGGTGAAGGTGTTCTGTAAGTATGAATTCTATCAGAGCTTTTTTCATAAAAGTTTACGATCATCGGATATTTTTTTGTTGGATCAAAATCCTCAGGTTTGACAAGCATCCCATTTAGTGCTAAACCATCTAATGATGACCAACTAACCAGTTCTATTGTTCCCCAGTTGTAATCCTTTTGCTGAGGATTTGCATCACTTATTACTAATTCAGTTTTAAAACTCAAATCAGAAATTCTAATATTGGGATATTCAGAAAAAGACTGTCTTGAAAAAATAACTTTTTCATT
>PAGT01000037.1 GCA_002705485.1 Flavobacteriales bacterium
GACAGTGATGCAAGAGCTCAAGACGGATCTCATGCATTTGCTCATTTGTGGGATAATGGAAAAAGTGCTAAAGATGGTTTAAATGAAATTTTGAAAGTAAGAAGAATTGCCATAACTAAATTTTCGGAGAATAATATTCGTGAAGGAGAGCCTTACTCTAACCTTGAGGATTTGTTAGTTCTTTTATTTTTTATGCATAGGTATCAAGCAGAAGCAACAGTAAAATTGATTGGAGGCATGGATTATAACTATGCAAAAAAGGGAGATGGGCAATTAATTGTTGAAGATTTGGATTCAAGTATTCAACAAAATGCACTTTTGTCTATTTTGGCTTCAATATCAGCTCAAAATCTAACTATCCCAAGAAAAATTCTTAAACTTTTGCCGCCAAGGGCATACGGATATCCAAAAACAAGAGAATCATTTGGCGGTAAAACAGGTGTTTCATTTGATCCTTTTAGTGCTGCATCGACAGCTACTGAATTAGTGATTAATTTGCTTTTAAACCCAAAAAGGTTGAATAGAATTGTAATTCAAAATTCATTGGATCAATCAAAATTAAGTATCGATAAAGTTTTTGATCAATTAATCAAGCATACTTTTCATAAAAAATACTCTGATTCTTATTTAAATGAAATTCAAAATCAAATAAACGTAGTTGTACTAATCCACATCCTCAGACTGAGTACTCACAAGGATGCATTTTCAAAAACAAAATATGAAGCTGTAATTGCTCTGAAAAATATTGAGGATTTATCAAAAAAAATTAAAAATAAAAATAATAATTTTGATCAATATTTACATATCATCAAAGACTTTAATAAAAATCCTGAAATTTATCAAAAATCAGTTTCACCAAAAATTCCAGATGGCTCTCCAATTGGTCATTTTTCTTGTCAATAAATTTAAATAAATGGAAATCAATCTAATNAGCGATACAATTACAAAACCTTGTAAAAANATGATTGAAGCAATGTCAAGTGCTGATGTTGGGGATGATGTTTTTAAAGAAGATCCAACCGTTAATAAGCTTGAAGAAAGATTATCTGAAATNTTTGGTATGGAATCAGCATTATTTTTTCCATCNGGAACCATGGCNAATCAAACAGCAATTAAAATTCATACAAANCCTGGAGACCAATTAATATGTGATAAGTATGCTCACGTTTTTAATTACGAGGGNGGAGGAGTTAGTTTNAATAGTGGGGTNTCGTGTAAATTAATAGANGGTGAAAGGGGTATGTTTAAAAATAGTCAATTACTTGATGCAATCAATCCGCCTGATTTTTATCATAGTCCCAAAACATCACTCGTNTGCATAGAAAATACCACAAACAAGGGTGGTGGAGCATGTTGGGACATAAAAGAATTAAAAACAATTAATAAAACATGTAAAAAAAATAATTTAGCAATTCATTTAGATGGTGCTAGAATTTGGAATGCTCTGGTTAAAAAAAACGAATCACCAAAAGATTATGGATCTATTTTTGACACGATTTCTGTATGNCTCAGTAAAGGACTTGGTTGTCCTTCAGGTTCTGTNTTGATTGGAAGCAAAGAAAAAATAGATAAAGCCTTGCGNATTAGAAAAGTTNTGGGTGGTGGTATGAGACAAGTCGGNTNTTTCGCTGCTTGTGGTTTATATGCATTAGAAAATAACATACAAAGACTTTCATTAGACCACAAAAAAGCAAAAGAAATTGAAACAACTCTTAATAGCTTGAATTACATTGAAAAGGTTGAGCCTGTTGAGACAAATATTATTATTTTTCAAATAAAAAAAGATATTGATTCAGAAATATTCTTAAAGAATTTGAATGAGCAAGGAATAAAAATTATTTCAATGGGTGGACCAAAACTTAGAATTGTGACCCATTTGGATTACAATGATAAATTACATGAAAGGTTTCTGAACATTTTAAAAGGATTAACATTTTAGAAATCAAATAGTTTTTTTAATTCTATTTAGAATATTTTGAAAAAAATTCAAATCATCCCGCCTTCTGCTAAAAAGATCCCAAAAAAACTCCAAAAGTTCAACTCTGAAAGAGTGGATAATTATTATTGGCTGAATCAAAGACAAAATCCTGATGTATTAGAACACTTAAAAAAGGAAAATGAATATTATTTGGATAATACTGCACATACCAAAATATTTCAAGAAAAACTTTTCGATGAAATCAAATCGAAAATTAAGGAAGATGATGAATCAGTTCCTTTTTTACACAATGAATATTGGTACGTAACTACTTTTGAAAAATCAAAACAATATCCAAAATACTACAGAAAAAAAAACTCGAGGAACTCAAAAAAAGTATTATTAATTGATTGTGATGAATTAGCAAAAGGACATGATTTTTTTAATTTATCTAATTATAAAATAAGCCCTTGTAACAATTGGATGGCTTTAGCTATTGATAATTTATCTAGAAGACTCTATGACATAAAAATTAAAAATTTAATTAATGATGTGTATGTAAACGAAACTATAGAAAACTGTTCAGGTTCAATCGCCTGGCTAAATGACAGCTCTGCTTTTTTTTATGCCAAAAGAGATTCTAAAACTCTTAGGTCACATAAAATTTTTAAACATATTTTGGGAACTAATCCAAGCTCCGATCAATTAATTTTTCATGAAAAAGACAATACGTTTACAGTAAATGTTTCAAAATCAAAATCAAACAAATTTATTATCATATCATCTTTCAGCACACTTACAACTGAATATCGCTATACAGATGCAAATATTAATAATTCGGATTTAAAACTTTTTTCAAAAAGAAAACGAGGTTTAGAGTATAGTATAAACCATTATGGCAACTTTTTTTTCATTATCACAAACAAAGATAATTGCCACAATTATAAATTAATGAAAACTTCAATTGATAAAACTCANTTGNAATTTTGGACNANTGTGATTCCTCANAGAGANAATGTATTGATTGAAGGAATTGATATTTTCAAAAAATATTTGGTCATAAGTGAAAGATCCAACGGTCTAAGTAAAATAAATGTTAGAAAATGGACCAATAGTGAGAATTATTACTTAGAATTTGATAGCGAAACATACTCAATATTTACNAATACAAATATGGAATATAATACCAATTTGTTAAGATTGAATTATAGTTCATTTAATCAACCTAACCAGGTTATTGATTTTAATATGGACACTCGTAAAAAAAATATTTTAAAAGAACAAGAAGTTCTAGACCCTAATTTTGATAGTAAAAATTATAAGTCCAAAAGACTTTGGGCCAAATCTGATGATGGTAATTTAATTCCTATTTCTTTAGTATATAAGTTGGGTAAAAAGAATGAAAAAAAACCATTATTATTATATGGATATGGGTCATATGGTCATACAATTGATCCAAGTTTTTCGATTACTAGGTTATCATTACTCGATCGAGGATTTGTTTTTGCAATTGCTCACGTTAGAGGTGGTGAGTACTTAGGGAGGAAGTGGTATGAGAATGGGAAATTAAAGAATAAAAAAAACTCGTTTAAAGATTTTATTGCGTGTGCAAATTTTTTGATTTCAAAAAATTTTACAAGTAAAAATAAACTTTACGCTTACGGGGGCTCTGCTGGAGGATTGCTACTTGGAGCAGTCTTAAATATGAGCCCAAATTTATTTAATGGATTAGTTGTTGCTGTTCCATTTGTGGATGTATTAACTACCATGCTTGATGATACAATTCCATTAACAACTGGTGAATATGATGAATGGGGGAATCCAAATGAAAAGCAATTTTATAACTATATTTTGTCATATTCTCCATACGATAACATAAAAAAATTTAAATCTCCTAATTTGTTGGTAACTACGGGACTTCACGATTCTCAGGTACAATATTGGGAACCAGCAAAATGGGTAGCTAAATTAAGAGAGTTTAATTGTGGCAATAATTTAATATTACTAAAAGTTGACATGGATAGTGGTCATGGGGGAGCATCTGGCCGCTATGAAGCTATAAAAGAAATAGCAAAAGAGTACTGTTTTTTGTTTGACCTTGAAAAAATATATAAATAGATATAAATTTGGTTGTAACAGCTTTTTTTAAGTAATTTGCNTACTTTAAAGATTAAACTTTAAATGAAAAAACAAGTTAAAGCCTTCAAAAATGCTCTAGAACTTATAGGGCAAACACCACTTGTAAAACTTAATAAAATAGTAAAAAATTTTCCTGGTAATTTTTATGCAAAAATCGAAGCATTTAACCCAGGTCATTCAAACAAGGATAGAATTGCGTTACACATTATTGAGTCTGCTGAAAAAAAAGGATTAATAAAACCNGGATCAACTATTATTGAGACAACATCAGGCAATACTGGTTTTAGTTTAGCTATGGTAAGTATCATAAAGGGTTATAATTGTATTCTTGCTGTCACATCAAAGTCATCTCCAGACAAAATCGACATGCTCAAATCTATGGGAGCCAAAGTTTATGTTTGTCCTGCTCATGTAGACTCAAATGATGAAAGATCATATTATCAAGTAGCTAAGAGGTTACATGAAGAAATTAAAGGTTCATTTTATATTAATCAATATTTCAATAAACTAAATGCAGAAGCACATTTCAACACAACTGGACCTGAAATTTGGGATCAAACCGGAGGAACCATTACACATCTTGTCGCTAGTAGTGGAACAGGAGGAACAATATCGGGTATAGGTAAATATTTAAAAAATAAAAATCCTAAAATTAAGATAATTGGTGTGGATGCNTATGGTTCAGTTTTAAAGAAGTATCANGAGACTAAAGAATTCGATGAAGATGAAATATACCCATACAGGATTGAAGGTCTTGGAAAAAATTTAATTCCAAGTGCAACTGACTTTGATATAATCGATTTGTTTGAAAAAGTTAGTGACGAGGAAAGTGCTCATTCATCCAGAGAGATTGCTCTCAAAGAGGGTCTTTTTGTAGGTTATACATCTGGAGCTGCGATGCAGGCTGTCAAGCAATTAGTAAAGCAAAATTTTTTTAGTAAAGAAAGCAATGTTGTATTAATTTTTTGTGATCACGGATCAAGATACATGAGTAAAATTTACAATGACAAATGGATGTATGATCAAGGTTTCTTCGATTTCGAAAAGTCTGAAATTGAAAAACCAATCGAATATATTAAATAGCTTAATTTTTTAATCACTTTTAATGAAAGACTTATTTGATAAAATAGTTGAAAATAAAGGTCCTTTAGGTAAGTATGCCGAAGTTGCCGAGGGGTATTTCGCATTTCCTAAATTAGANGGTTCCATTGGAAACAGAATGTATTTTAATGGNAAAAAAGTTATCACTTGGAGTGTCAATGATTACCTAGGTTTAGCTAATCACCCTGANGTNAGAAAAGTTGATATTGAGGCNTCAAAAAAATANGGCTCAGCTTATCCAATGGGGGCAAGACTCATGTCCGGACATACTGAACTTCATGAAAAATTAGAAACTGAGTTAGCAGATTTCGTAAATAAAGAGAAAGCTTATGTATTAAACTTTGGATATCAGGGAATACTATCAACTATTGATTCTTTAGTATCAAAAAATGATGTCATTGTCTATGATATTGATTCTCACGCTTGTATTGTAGATGGAGTTAGATTGCACGTTGGTAAAAGATTTACTTTTCAGCATAATGACATTGAGAGCTTATGTAAAAATTTAGATCGAGCAACTAAAATTGCTGAAAAAACCGGAGGAGGGATTCTTGTAATTTCTGAAGGAGTTTTTGGAATGAGGGGAGAGCAGGGAAAAATAAAAGAAATAGTTGCATTAAAAAACAGATATAAGTTCAGACTACTTGTTGATGATGCTCATGGATTTGGAACTTTAGGTAAATCTGGTGCTGGTGCCGGTGAAGAGCAAGGGGTCCAAAATGAAATTGATGTTTATTTTGCAACCTTTGCCAAATCAATGGCATCCACAGGTGCTTTTATCGCTGCTGATGAAATGATCATTAATTACTTGAAGTACAACATGAGATCTCAAGTTTTTGCTAAATCACTGCAAATGCAACTTGTTGAAGGTGCACTCATGCGATTAAAGTTACTTAGAAATTGTCCAGAAATTAGACAAAGTTTATGGACTAATGTTGAAAACCTTCAATCAGGATTAAGGAAACAAGATTTTGATTTAGGAACTACCCAAAGTTGTGTTACNCCNGTTTTTTTAAAAGGTTCAATTCANGAAGCTATGGTTATGGTTAGAGAACTTAGAGAAAANTATAGAATTTTTTGTTCAATAGTTGTTTATCCAGTTATACCAAAAGGACTTATTTTACTNAGACTTATACCAACCGCATCTCACAACATAGATGATATTGATGAAACACTTGAGGCGTTTTCCAAAATTAGATCTAAACTCAGTGATGGTACTTATCGAAAAATAGCTCAAAGAATGGGTGTTAGTTCATAATTATAATTAGACTTGCAAAAAAAAACACTAATTTTGGAATAAATAAGCGGGATGCCACCAAAAAAAATTCTGAACGCTAAACAAATTTCGACAATCATTTCCAGACTATCATTTCAATTAATTGAAGATCATAATGACTTTAATCAAACTGCCTTGATCGCTATACAACCAAGGGGGGTTTTATTTGCCAAAAGAATTTTGAAAATGTTAAATAAAAAATCTATAGACGTTGATTTAGGTATTTTAGACATAACATTTTTCCGAGATGATTTTAGAAGAAATCAAAGGTCCCTGAAAGCAAGTAGAACAGATCTAAACTTTTCAATTGAAAATAAAACAATTGTTTTGATAGATGATGTTTTATACACCGGAAGAAGCATTAGGGCTGCATTGGATGCACTTCAATCATATGGGCGACCAAGCTCTGTTCAATTATTAAATTTGATTGACAGAAGATTTTCCAGAGAATTACCTATTCAACCTGATTACTGTGGAATTCAAGTTGATTCGAGAATGAATCAAAAAGTAATAGTAAAGTGGTTCGAAAATGATAATGAAGATTCAGTTTATTTAATTAGACACAATGACTAATAATTTAAGTATTAATCATTTACTGGGCATAAAATACCTAAATCAAAAAGATATAAATCAAATTTTTGAAACGACAGATCATTTTAAGGAAGTTATTAACCGAAAAATCAAAAAAGTCCCATCATTGAGAGACGTCACTATTGCAAACCTTTTTTTTGAAAATAGTACAAGAACAAAGATATCTTTTGAACTTGCACAGAAAAGACTTTCGGCTGATGTGATAAACTTTTCATCATCAGCATCTTCTGTTTCAAAAGGAGAAACTTTGATTGATACTGTCAATAANATTTTATCAATGAAGGTTGATATGGTCGTATTACGTCACCCTAGTCCTGGTGCTAGTGTTTTTCTTTCAAAAAATGTGAATTCTTGTATTATTAATGCTGGAGATGGAACACATGAACATCCCACTCAGGCCTTGCTAGATGCTTATTCCTTGAAAGAAAAAATAGGAAGTTTAAAAAATAAAAATATTTTGATTGTTGGAGATATTTTACATTCTAGAGTAGCAATGTCAAATATATATGCCTATCAAAAGCTTGGTGCTAATGTTAAAGTTTGTGGTCCAAAATCATTAATTCCTAAATATATAGAATCATTTGATGTCAAGGTAGAAACTAATTTTTTAAAAGGATTAAAATGGTGTAATGCTGTAAATATGCTTCGAATTCAAAGTGAAAGAATGTCAGATAGTTATTTCCCNTCAANAAGAGACTATGTTCAACAATTTGGATTAAATAAAAATAAATTGGATTCTATTAATAAAGAAATAATCATAATGCACCCTGGNCCTATTAATAGAGGAGTTGAAATTACAAGCGAAGTTGCTGACTGCGATCAAGCAATAATTTTGGATCAAGTCGAAAATGGTGTAGCGATTAGGATGTCCATAATGTATTTACTCGCATCGAAAATGTAAGTATGAAAATTTTAAGAAATAATCTATATATCATATTAGAAATTTCCCCAAGTGATGTGAAGTCTAATTTAATAACTGAATTAAATATTTTATCTAGGGATAAAAATAATTTGATAATTGATTTTTCTAAAACTGAATTACAAATTCATAAAGATTTTTTTAAAAAAATTATAAAAAAACAAACTCTAAATAAAAAATCTTTAGTTTTTGTTTCTGATAAATATATAAATTATGATGATTTGAATATTGTACCAACCCTAACTGAAGCAATTGATTTTGTTGAAATTGAGGAAATTGAAAGAGATATTGAAAGATTATGAAGCTAAAAATTTTAGGATGTTTTTCTGCATCACCAAGTAAAAATTCATTTCCTAGCTCACAAATACTGGATATTAAGGGAAATAAAATCCTAATTGATTGCGGAGAAGGAACTCAAATTCAGCTTAGAAGATATGGAATTAAATTCTCAGAAATTGAAAATATTTTTATATCTCATTTACATGGTGATCATTTCTTTGGATTACCCGGTCTAATTTCGACGTTTAGATTGTTAGGAAGAACAAAAGAATTAAATATTTTTGGACCCAAAGGGATAAGAAAAGCTATTGAATTACTAATTAAATTAGGTAAAACTTGGATTAATTTTGATCTAAACTTTATAGAGCTCGAAGAAAAAAATACTGTTAAGCTCAAAGAAAACGATTCTTTCTCAGTTTCTACAATACCTTTAAAACATCGAATTTATACTAACGGGTTTCTATTTACTGAAAAAAACATCAAAAAAAAAATTAAAATTGAAAAAATAGAAAAATTAAATATTGATAAGTCACTTTACAATAACATCTCTCTAGGTAAAGATATTATACTGGACGATGGAACTAGGATATTAAATAAAGATTTAACTTATCCACTGAAAAAGGATATTGTATATTCATACTGTTCTGACACATCTTATTCGAAGGATATAATTCCATTGATTGAGGGATCTGATTTGTTGTACCACGAATCAACTTTTTTGGAAAAACACCTTGAGCTAGCAAAAAAAACAAAACATTCCACTGCAGTTCAGGCAGCAAAAATTGCTAAAAAAGCAAATTGTAAGAAGCTTTTACTAGGACATTTTTCATCTAGATACAAAAACCTGGAAGATTTTAAATTAGAGGCGGAAACAATTTTTGATAATGTTGAATTAGCTAAGGATGGCAAGGAGTTTGATATTTTATGAAATATTTTTAAATTGATGTCATATGTCTAAAGACCTGGGTAATTATAGAAAGTCATATATTAAGGGTGAATTAGTTGAAGAAAATTTACCCTCAAATCCTATGGATCTTTTCAACTCTTGGTTTTCAAATGTCGATTCAAAAAAAATTGAAATTGAACCAAATGCAATGTCACTTTCAACAGTAGGGCCAGATAAATATCCAGGAACTAGAATAGTTCTATTGAAAAAAATCACAAAAGATGGTTTTGTTTTTTTTTCCAATTATGATAGTACAAAAGGAATTTCGATAAGTAATAACAATAGAGTTTGTTTATCTTTTTTTTGGTCTAGTCAAGAACAACAAGTGATTGTTAAAGGAAATGCTTCCAAAATAAATGATTTAGAATCAACTGAGTATTTTAATTCTCGTCCAATTGGAAGTAAAATAGGGGCTGTTGTCTCAAATCAAAGTCAGATAATACCCTCTAGAGAGTATTTAGAAAAAAAATATGAATTTATTAAAAGTAAAAAAATAAATATTAAAAAACCAAAAAACTGGGGAGGCTACTTAGTGGCTCCTATTTCATATGAGTTTTGGCAGGGTAGGGACAATAGATTACACGATAGAATATTATATCAAAAGAATAATAATTTATGGGACTTTAAAAGATTATCTCCTTGAAAAGGCTTATTTTAATAAGACATGCAAAGTCGTCTTGGGAATATAATGTCAACGATATTGAAAGACCACTTTCAAAGAGAGGGATTGATGATGCAAATTTAATGACTAAAATTTTCAAAGAGTTATCAATTAACGTGCAGTATATATATTCAAGCAATTCCAAAAGAACACTTCAAACATCAGAAATTTTTATTAGAAATTTAAAACTACACAAAATTCCCTTTTCTAAATCCAATCAACTTTATGATTTTTCTGGATTAAAAGTTGAATCTTTTATAAAAAAATTAGATTCAAATTTAAATTCCGTAATGATTTTTTCTCATAATAATTCATGCTCAAACCTATTGGAAAAATTTACTGGTAATTATAAACACGTTCCAACTTGTGGAATTTTAATTTTTGATTTTGATGTATATTTATGGTCTGAAATTTATAAAGGTAAGTGTAATAGCTACTTTCCCAAACAATTCAAATGAGCAGATTAGTAAATAGGTATATCAATAGAGAGATTAGCTGGTTACAGTTTAACGAGAGAGTATTACAGGAAGCTGATGATAGTGATGTTCCATTGATTGAAAGAGTTAGATTTTTAGGGATTTTTTCAAATAATCTTGACGAATTCTATAGAGTTAGATATGCTACTGTCAAAAGAGTTGCAGTTAGTAATGATTCTGGGAAAAGAATTTATAAAGACATATCAGCCAAAAATCTTTTAACAAAAATCACTCAAAATGCAATACTTCTTCAGGAAAAAAGTTTTAAAATTCTTAATAAAATAATAGATGAATTAAAATCAGAAAAAATATTTTTTGTTAATGAAATAACTATGCTCAAGTATCAAAAAAAATTTATTTCNTCCTATTTCAATGATNTCNTAANTCCTTCACTTGGNATTATTGTCTTAGANAATATTAAAAAAATACCAAACCTTAAAGATAACTTATCTTTTCTGNTGATTAGGATGAGGCTTGAAGANTCGAAAATTAAACATGCCATTATTCATTTTCCNAAAAGTTTGAAAAGATTCATACAATTGCCCTCTGAGGATGAAAACACTTATGTTATCATGATTGATGATGTAATTAGGTACTATTTAAAAAAAATATTTAAAATATTTAAAATAAAATCCATCAGTGGAAATATGATTAAAATCAGNCGAGATGCCGAGCTTGATTTTGACGATGATATTTCTAAAAGTTATTTGGAAAGAATATCTGAAAGTATACAAGAAAGGTATTCTGGTCACCCTGTAAGGTTTGTATATGACTCTAAAATACCAAATGATACACTAGATTTTATTTTAAAGAAAATAAATATTGATACTGAAACAGACAGTGTAATTCCTGGTGGAAAGTACCACAATAGACGAGATTATATAGATTTTCCAAGCCTCAATAAAAATAAGTTGACCTATAGTACTCTCAAACCTTTAAAAATCAAAGGTTTTAATTTAAAAAAAGGTATGTTCAAAAAGATTTTTAAGAGAGATTATCTTTTACATACACCTTACCAAAAATTTTTATATGTAATAAATTTTTTATTGGAAGCGTCTATTGATCCAAAAGTGACTAAAATATATATTACAATATATAGACTATCTAAATTATCAAAAGTTGCAAGTGCTTTAATTAATGCTGCAAGAAATGGAAAAAAAGTATTTGTATTAATCGAGCTTCAAGCGAGATTTGATGAATCAGCAAATATCAAGTATGCAAAAGAAATGCAATCTCAGGGAATTAAAATTAGTTATGGTACGCCAAATTTAAAGGTGCACAGTAAAATATGTGTAGTTGAAAGAAAAAAAGAAGACGGTATCAGTAAATATGGATTTGTTAGTACAGGAAATCTAAACGAATCAACTGCAAAAATTTACACTGATATGACATTATTTACATGCAACAGTAATATTTTAAATGAGGTTAAGTCTGTTTTTAACTTTTTTGATGCTAACTATAAAAAATACAATTTTAGAAATCTCTTCATTTCACCAATCAATACTGAATCTAGATTCAAAGGATTAATAAGAAACGAAACAAATAACGCCAAAAAAGGTAAACCTGCCTGGATAAAAATTAAAATTAATAATATAACCAGCAGAAGCATGATAAAAGCTCTTTATAATGCAAGCAGAAATGGCGTTAAAATTCAGTTGATTGTAAGGGGAGTGTGTTGTCTTATTCCCAACCAAAAAGGAATGAGTGAAAATATTAAAGGAATAAGTATAATTGACAGATTTTTAGAACATACTAGATTTATGATTTTTTGTAATGGAGGAAACAATAAAACTTTTATTTCATCAGCTGACTGGATGACCCGAAACCTGGAAAATAGGGTAGAAGTTACATGTCCTATTTTTGATGAAAGAATAAAAAATGAGATCATGGATGTTTTTAATATCTATTGGAATGATAACCTAAAATCTAGATTTATTAATAGTGCGAGAGTAAATAGTTACAGAAAAGACAAGAAACCAAGATTTAGATCTCAATCGGAAATTTATAATTATTACAATAAGAAAAAAGTTGAAAACGTCTTATAAAACCCTAAAGTTTGCTTCCATAGATATAGGGTCGAACGCTATAAGACTACTAATTTCAAATGTTTATATTATAAGTAATAAACATCCTGAATCAACAAAAAATTCACTTGTCAGAGTTCCAATCAGATTAGGAGAAGATGCCTTTAATCATGGAAAAATTCGTGAAGAAAATATTATACGATTAATTGATGCAATTAAATCCTTTAAATTGTTAATGAAAGTTAATAATGTTAAACAGTATCGTGGATATGGGACTTCTGCATTAAGATGCTCAGATAACAAAGTTGAAATATTGAACCGAATAAAAGATAAAACTGGAATTGAAGTTGAAATTATTGATGGTAATAAAGAGGCTAAATTAATTACTAAAAATAAAATTTTTCAAAATGATAATAAATTATTTTGTATAATCGATGTTGGTGGTGGTAGTACAGAGCTTACATTGTTAAAAAATAATTCAATAATTAAATCAAAATCATTTAAAATAGGAGGTGTTAGGCTCATAAATAATTTAGTAACAAAAGAAATATGGCTAAGCTTTAATACATGGATTAAAAAAAATTTATCTAATATGTTAGGTGTTTCTGTTGTTGGTTTTGGTGGAAATATTAATAAAATTTTTAAACTTTCTGGAAATAATATAGGGAAACCTCTTTCTTTAAAAAAAATAACCTCAACATTGAATAAACTCGAGTGCGCTACTATAGAGGAAAAAATTTTAAATCTTAAATTGAACCCTGATAGATTAGATGTTATTGTACCTGCTGGAAGAGTGTATGAACATATACTTAAAATAATGTCAGTCAGAGAAATTGAGGTTCCAAAGGTTGGGTTAGCCGATGGAATGATTTCTGAGCTTATTGAAGAATTATAACCCTAACTTAAACTCTTTTCTCATTTTTTCAATGATTGGATTAATTTCCTTCATTTTATCAAATTTTTCCTTACTCGAATAAATAAACTTTTTTTCTTCTAATTTATTTACAAAAACCTTGATTTTTAAAAAATCATTTTTTAATTTTTTTGATAAAAAACGAATTATTTTGTGTTTATTTTTTTCTAATTCTGTTTTGTTAATATTGTTTGAAACTGTGTAGTGAATTTCATTAATATTCTTAATAAAAGGTTCACTAATTTGTAATATACTTGATAAATTTTTTTCACCATTTTTTTCAATTTCATTTGCAAACAAAATCCAATATTTAGATAGTTGCTCTTGATTAAACTCTTTATTTGAGGATTTATTAATTTCATTTTTAGAGCTTAATAAAATTTCATTTTCTATTTTTTTCTTTTCATGTAAACTTGATAAAGATAATCCTGAAATGATTTTAGTGCTTAAATTTCCATTCTCTTTATTGTTATTTTTTTTAACCTCAATTTTTTCAACTGTCTCTTCAATTTTTAAACTAGGTTGTTCTTTATTTTTTACGTGTTTTTCTGAATCATTTATTTTTTTTTTTAATTCAAAAAGTGAACAAAGTTTCATTAAACATATTTCAACTAATAGCCTCTGGTTTTTACTAGATTTGTATTTATTGTTGCAATCATCACATATTTCAATTGCATTTACAATTAACTCTAATCTCAAAGTTTGGCATTGTTCTTTATATTTATTTTTTAAATATTCATCGTGTTCCAATAATATCTCAGAGTTTAAGTTTTTTGCCACAAGTAAATCCCTTAAATGATAAGAAAACCCTTGGATGAAATTGTATTCACTATTTCCTGTTTTAATGACCTTATCTAATAAAATTAATGCTTTATTGACATCTCCGCTAGTAATTACATTAACCATTTCAAAATGTACTTCATGACTAACCTCATTAAGGTTTTTATATGTCAAATCTCTACTGATATTACCTTCAGTATAGTTAACTAACCTGTCAAAAATAGATAATGCATCTCTCAAAGCACCATCGCTTTTTTTGGCTATTAAAGAAAGAGCTTCTGTTTCAAATCTTATTTTTTCTTTCATTGAAATTTTTTCTAGAAACTTTTTTATATCATTAAAATTTATTTTTTTAAAATCAAAAATTTGACATCTTGATAAAATTGTGGGAATTACTTTGTGTTTTTCAGTAGTTGCTAAAATGAAAATTGCGTAAGCCGGAGGTTCTTCTAAAGTTTTTAAAAATGCATTGAAAGCTTGCCCTGATAGCATGTGAACTTCGTCAATTATGTAAACTTTATGATTGCCAACTTGTGGAGGAATTCTGACCTGTTCAATCAGATTTCTTATATCATCAACACCATTATTTGAAGCAGCATCTAATTCAAAAATATTGTATGAAAATGAGTTATTTTGATTAGATTCTAAATTAATTTTTTTCGCCAAAATTCTTGCACAGGTTGTTTTACCAACTCCTCTTGGTCCACAAAACAGCATTGCTTGTGGAATTTGATTTAACTTGATTGCATTTTCAAGTGTTTTAGTGACTGTACTTTGTCCGACAACATCTTCAAAATTTTGAGGTCGATATTTTAATGCCGAAACGACAAAGTTTTTCATAATGCTAATATAAAATTTAAGCAATTAAAATGGTACTTTAATATCAATAAAGTAACTTTAGAAAGTTTTTATTTATTTTTGAATAAGCAGGCCTTCTTATCGCTTTTAATT
>PAGT01000038.1 GCA_002705485.1 Flavobacteriales bacterium
TTTTGGATCTGATACTGATGCTCAAATTGCATTGGATGCGGTACAAGCTTATGCAGACCGTGAGTTCGATAAAATGAATGAGCTTTTCGCTGATACAGTCATGTTTTTCCCTCCTCAAGGCGGAAAATATGTGCCTGTTGCCATTCCTGCGAATGATTTTTTAGCAAGTCTTCATGAACCATATGACTCAATCACAAGATATATTTGGAACGCAATTCCGCTTAAATATGAAGATCGTGATTACACAAATGTCATTGTTTCATTTCAGGAGTTTAAATATGCAAAAGATGGAAGCGTTGAAAAGTCTAAAGTTGTAGACAAAATTTATATAAGAGATGGAAAGATTTTTAGAGTTAATCAATTAATGGGAGAGCTGGAATAATTATAACAATAATAATAAACACAATGATGAAAAACTTAATACTTACCCTAGCGATAATACCATTTTTATTTTCATGTGAAAATCAATCAGCATCAAAGATTGACGACTCACCACTTTCGGGAACAATTTCAGAAATTGACGAGCGTAATAATCTTGTAAATAAATTTGTTGATGCATATGAAAATGCAGATCCGTCTGTTGCACTAAGTCTATATGACGAAAATGCAATTGTTCATGTTAATGATTCTGAATTAACACCTGTTGAAATGATCAATGCTTTTATGGATGGTCATGTATATTATGAAGGGATAAAAAACATAGATAGAAACACAACAACAATGTTTTACAACAATGGAGAAATTTATACAAATTATTGGTATACTTGGAATGGCACAAATAGGCAAACGGGTGAACTTCTTGTAGCCAAAGGTTATGCTTGGTTTAAATGGGAGGGCATGAAGGTAGTAGAGTCATACAATGCATTTGATCCTACAGAATACAATAAGGCTTTTATCGAATAAAAATTAATCTTTAATTATTAAATAACTATGAAAAAACTATTATTACTATTTTCAGCAGCAATAATTTTTGTTAGCTGTAACTCAAACCCTGATTATGAAAAAAATTTAGCAACAGCGATAAGCTTTTTTGAACTTCACGGCGTGGAAGATCTTGATGCTCAACTAGAGCTTGTCAGTAAAGAAATCGAATCGGAATCAGCGCTCTACGGTTCTGAAATGGTTGGTTATGATCAATTTGTCGAAATGTTGAAAGGCTACCATGATGCATTTGACAATATCAAATACACAGCTCAAAATTGGTTACCTGGAACAAATGAAGAAGGTCAATTGGATGGAAGTGTTAGAACCTATGGAACATGGACAGGAACAAACGTTGTTACAGGAAAAGAATTGGATCTCAAAGGGTATTGGTATATGAACTTTGATGACGAAGGTAAAATTGTCGCCCAAGGTGACTTCTTTGATTTTGGAGGGATGTTTAACGCAGTTTATCCAAAAAATTTGGTTTTTATACAAATTAAAGTGAAAGATGGAAAAAAACAGGAAATGATTGATTTATTGAACTCTGATCGTGGTATACCAACAACTGTTGCTTATGACGGAGCTATTGGCTATGATATGGCCTACAATGATGAAACAAACATTCTTCATTTAGTGGGTAATTGGGAAAGCTATGAGAAATACAACATATACTTGAACTGGAGGCTGAATGAAGATGATTTTATAAAACAGATGGTTCCTTTGATGGTTGGGGGTGAAAGTGGACTGGTAGTTTCTCAACCTAACAGCAATTATCAATCGTTTTAGAACCGAATGAAACATATATTTAAATTCTTGTTTTTATCAGGTTTAGTTTTTTTTCTAAGTTGTCAAACTCCGTCGAAAGAATCCATAAATAAAAATGAAATCATTTTTGTTGTTGAAATGGAGGTTGTAAATGATAAAACCACCAAAGAGCTAAAAGATTTTTCTCAATTTTATACTGACGCGGTTCAAACAAATGAACTGACAACTCTTGGTTGGGGATTTTATGAAAATGATGGGAAAATAACCCTAATTGAAAGGTATACGGATGATAAAGCAATGATTCAGCATGGTAAAAACATTTCCCCTGGTGGACCACTTGAAGATCATTTCAATAAGTTTATGGAGCATTACTTGATTAAAAAAGTAGATGTGTACGGAAATGCTACAGATGAGCTTAAAGAATTTTTAAAGCCTTTTGGGATGCCATTTTTTTTCAGACCATCCCTAGCAAATTTTAGTAGGAATTAAAAAAAAGGGTTGAAAATTTCAACCCTTTTTTTATTTGATTTAGTCTAAATTAAATCATTTATTATTCGTATCTCCTCAATACTTGAACAACAAAGTCATGTACATGTTCAACCTCTCCTCTGTTTTCAAAATACGCCTTCATTTCTTTTGCATAGTTATTTTCCAAATTATGGTACATAGTTAAATGAGCATCTGTGTCTTTTTCAGCAATAACTACCCAGTGTGAAGCGCCGTTTGGTCTATTAATATCATATGTACCAAAACCTACTACTCTATCTTTAAAAATATCAGATGCTTCCTTTACAATTTTGTCATGGGCTTTTTTGAAAGCTTCTGGATCTTTTGGTGTAATGTCCCAAAGATGTCCAAAAGGAAATTTACTAACATCGCCATCTTTCCAGCTTAAGAATCTTCCTGAACTATGTTTTCCCCATGTATCAACATAGTTATTCATTTCTGCCCAAAAAGCATCATTTTTAAATTTAATTTCCTCACCATCAACGCCTCCATTCCCTAATTCCCATACCCAAACAAACCTGTGAGTATTACCATTCTCTCTACCCTGCCATAATCTTTCAAGAAAAATTCCTCCAGATTTAAATTTTACATCAGCATAGTGTTTTTCATATAATTCTGCGATATCATTTTGAGAATTTTCATGAGCTTTAAAATGCACTATTGAGAATGCAAGTTGTTGAGAGTAAGCTATCCCAGAAATTAGAATAGCAATAAATAATATTAATTTTTTCATGTTTTATATTTTAATAGTTAGTTTTTATTGTTCAATATTATATTGAACTAAGAGGTAATTAGTGTAAACTTCAGTAAGTTCAGTATCGGTTATCTTTCTTGTGGAAGATAAAAATTCTTGAAAAGCTTTAGACTCAATAATTTTATTTCTTTGTTTTATCCAAGAGGAAAAACCTTTATCTCTAACAGCAACATAATGTGTAATCCCAGGCTCAGCTCCTGCTAAAGCCTCATGCAATTCAATCGCACCGTCATAATCAACAGAATTTACCATTTTGGTAAAAGCTTTTCCATATGCGATAGGATCCTCAACACTAACAGCATAAACGACACCATAAGGGAAACCAAATTTTGTTGGATCTGCTACCAATGATTGACCCAAAATTGAAGCTTCAATCTTTACACTACTTTCGATTACACCTCTCAAATAACCAGCCTGAGCATTATTAAATTTACTTCTTACTGATTCGAGCTCAACTGGGTCAGGTGAATAGAAACAAAGCTGATGTGTTGAATCAAATTTTGCATTGAAGTTTCTCCATTCGCTGAGAGATGCTGGTCCAACACTTTTTCCTGACTCAGTTTTCATAAATGAATCAATTAAAGTTGCTAGTTCAGTTGGACTCTCAACAACCATATTGAAACATTGCCAATAAACTTGTTGTGAGAAGGATTGAAATGAAAACAAAATCATAACAAATCCAATTAATAAATTTTTCATAATTTTTTATTATTTAATGGTTTTGTTAAAGATAAAAAAAATACCTTTATGAATGTTTTTAAAATTAAACAAATTGTTAATTTTATTTAATCTCTTAAATAAATGAAAAAAGTTAATATTATTGATGTCTCAAAAGCGACTGGATTCTCAAAATCCACAGTATCAAAAGCACTTAATAATAGTAAGGAGATAAGTAAAAAAACAAAAAAAAAGATTAATTCCTTTGCAAAAAAACTTAATTATCAACCTAACTTTTTCGCTAGAAACCTTCGAAAAAATAATATTAAAAACGTTGGAATTATAATTCCTGATATATTGAATTATTATTTTGCAAAAGTTATAAAAGGAGCACAAAAGGAATTTTTCAAGAGTGGGTACGATCTAGTGTGTTTTTTTAATGAAGAATCCACATCAAAAGAAAAAAAAATACTTGAAAAATTAAAAAACGGAAGTGTTTCTGGTTTGTTAATTTCACTAGCAAGAAACCCATACTCAGAAAACATCAAAAAAACATTGAAAGATTTTAAAAGTCTTAATACTCCGATCGTAATGTTTGATAGAGTATTAGATGATTTCAAATGTGATAAGGTTTTAATGGATGATTTCAACTCAACATTCGATAGTGTTAAACATTTGGTTTCAGCTGGTAAAAGAAAAATAGCATTTGTTTCTCCAATTCATGATACAATAATAGGTAGAAAAAGGTATGATGGATATGTTGATGGATTAAAGTCTGAAAATATAAAATTTGATAAAGACTTATATATTCCCCTCACTAAAGGTGATACGATTGAAAGTGAAATAACCAAATTATCATCAAATGGCAGAATTGATGCAATAATATGTATTGAACAACATACCACAATCAGTATCTTAAGCTTATTATTAAATTTAGGTTATAAAGTCCCTAAAGATATTGCCATTATAGGTTTTACTGATGGACCAATCTTTAAGTATGTAAAGCCGAGTATTACCTCAGTAGATCAGCATGGTGAGTACGTTGGTAAGTTGTCTGCAAAACTGTTAATAAAAAGGATCGAAAATGATCAAAATGAAGATTTTGTTCATGAAATTGTACCTACCTCTCTAATAAAAAGAAATTCAACTTAAATTAATCAATTATTATTATTGACGGATCCTTTTCAATTAAAGCCTTTTTTGTAGCATAAAATGCTTTAGTTGGGTTTAAATCTTTGTCATAAATACTCAAAATATTTTTCGGGTATCTACCAGGTCCTTTTTTATTCAACAAACCCCAATGGTTTAGTGTGATTTCACCAGAACTTCTTTTTGCAATTAACGTGTTTACAATATTTTGGTAGGATATTGCTTGCCTTTCTAATACATCCGCTGAATTAGGATTTTCATCTGTTAACCAGTAATTTAGCTCGGTTACATGGAAACCCATACCATTTAAGTGAGACCAATCAATTAAGTATGATAAATAATCTAAGTCTTTCTTAACTAAACCTACTCCTCTCCTATTTCTTAGATGAGCTTGCCAACCTATTCCATCAACTCTTAAACCTTTGCTTTTTAAATACGTGATTGTTTCCAGAACTTTTTTCCACATTAGTCTTTCCATTCCACCATTGTGATTATATACTAGTTTAACGTTTGGTGCATATTTTTGAGCGATTTCAAAAGCTCTTACAATATATATCGGATAACCATCAGAATTAAGACCTATTTGTGTCCATGGGTTTTCCCAACTTGAGTCCCCAGGTTTTTCAGAGAACCAATCTCCATTTCTTAAAACAGTTTCATTGACAACATCCATCCATTTCACGTTGGGTTCCTTATTTATTCTAACACACAACTCGGTAAAATATTCTTCCATGTTTAAGATTAGTTCTTCCTTAGTTCTTGTATCATTTTTCGCCCATTTTGAGGCTTGCGGACTTACTGGACCATGTATTCTTACGACTAAATCATTTTTATTTGCAAAATCAATCCATTTATCATGCCTATCCCATTGCCAAACTCCTGGACGAGGGTGAATTCTTGACTGTTTAGATGCATTTTCAGGTGTTATATAATTGAATTCACTTAAAAATAATTGCTCTATTTTAGAGTTTGTATCTAATGCATTATAACCAAAAGTTCCTCCAACATAAAAGGAGTCTAGTGCATAACCTGACTCTTTAAGAATATTTTTTATTGAATTCTTGTCTTGAGCAAAAGAATAAAAAAGACCGAATAATATAATTACTAAGTATTTCAAATTAGAACACAATTGGGGAAAAGAACACTAAAATTCCTATAACAATTAAAACCAAAATAATAGAAAGTGCTATATCTACTTTTGAATATGAACTTTCAGCATTTATCCTGTCTTTTTCTGACAAAGTACCATATGATAAACCTCTAATTTGTTGGTAATCTGGTTCTGCTGTTAAAAGAGAAACTGAAACACACAAAACAACCGAAAATAGAAACATCCAAATAGCCATGTAAGAAAAATTAATTGATGCGAACTCAAATAAAAAACCATTTTGAATTAAACCTTCATTGGTAGCAATTTCTGAACCTAATCTTAAAATAAGTAAAAATAAACCACTAAAAAGGGTAACAATTGCAGCTTGAGCATTGACTCTTTTCCATATTATTCCTAGGAGAAAAACAGTTGTCACGGGTGGAGCAATATACGCCTGAACATTCTGCAAGTATTGGTACATAACCCCCCCACCAATTTTTTCCATAATTGGAATCCATGCGATACCCAATATAACGATTACAACTGTAGCTATTTTACCAACATTAACTAAAAACTTTTCAGATTTTTCAGGACTAATTTTTTTATAAATATCAATTGTAAATATTGTGGAACAAGAATTAAAAACAGAGGCAAGAGAACTCATAAGTGCCGCCATTAATCCACCTGCTACTAATCCTTTGATTCCAACAGGTAATAAAGTTGTCACCAACATTGGAAAAGCTCTGTCTGCTCTTTCAATACCAGTTTCAGGATCAATTACACTATAAAGCTCGGGATTTTGTATCGTTAATGCATAAGCTATAATTCCTGGAACTAAAAAAATCAGAATCGGTAAAAGTTTTAGGTAAGCACCAAAAATGGCACCCCTTCTACCAATAGTAATGTTGTTTGCAGCCAAAGTTCTCTGAACAATATATTGATCAGTACACCAATACCAAATCCCAACAATAGTCCCCCCAAAAAGTAGCCCAGCCCAGGGAAAATCAGGGTCATCCCAAGGTCTCCACATATTAAAATGATCTGGACTAACATTTATAACAGTTTCTGTAAGCTGATCCCAACCCCCAACTTCTTGAAAACCTAAATAAGTTATGATAATAGAACCTGCAATTAACACAACAGTCTGCAATGTCTCAGTGTAAACAACAGCTTTTAATCCACCAACTATTGTATAAATTCCAGTAAATACCACAATTCCAATTGCACCCACCCAAAAATCTAAATTTAAAAGTTCTGAAACTACAATTCCACCTGCATAAATAGTAACTGAAACCTTGGTCAAAACATAGGCAAATAATGAAAATACAGACAGAAACCATCTTGATCTACTATCAAATCTTTTTTCTAAAAATTCAGGCATTGTAAATGCACCACTTCTTATATAAAAAGGTAGAAATAACCAACCCAAGAGTAGAACAATCCATGCATGTAATTCATAATGAGCTAACGGTGTTCCAGATGAAAAACCAGTTCCTGCCAAACCAACCACATGTTCAGATCCAATATTAGATGCAAAAATAGATGCTCCAATAACAAACCAACCTACATTCCGTCCAGCTAGAAAATAATCTTCAGTATTTTTATTTCTTTGCAACGCAACCCATATAGCCACGCCAATCAGAATTGCAAAATAAAGTCCCAAGACAAACCAATCGAGTCCTTCAAATATAGATTTTGATTCTTCCATAATTTTTATTTTATGTAATTAAATAATATATTTTCTATCAACTCTTGTTTTCCACTAATGGATGATATTGGCGTGTCTTTTGAAGCCAATTCATAAAGATCATTTAAGCTAAGTTTTCCATTTTCAAAATCCTTTCCTTTTCCGGAATCAAAAGATTCGTAACGTTTTTTTAACATTGATGGTAAAGGTGAATCAGAAATCAATTTATCAGCAATTAATAAAGCTCTTGCAAAAGTATCAGCTCCTCCAATGTGTGCTAAAAAAAGATCCTCTCTGTCAGTTGAATTTCTTCTTAACTTGGCATCAAAATTAACACCTCCACCCTGAAGACCTCCGGATCTTAGAAAAACAAGCATAGCTTCGGTGGTTTCTTGAATATTCATAGGAAACTGATCTGTGTCCCATCCATTTTGATAATCTCCTCTGTTTGCATCAATACTACCTAACATTCCCGCTTTAGCAGCAACAGTTAATTCATGTTGAAAGGTGTGCTGAGCTAATGTAGCATGATTTACTTCTATATTAATTTTAAAATCATCCTGTAATCCGTATTCTCTTAAGAACCCTATTGCAGTGGCACTATCAAAATCATACTGATGCTTAGATGGTTCACTAGGTTTTGGCTCGATAAAGAATGTACCTTTAAATCCTTTGGCTCTAGCATAATCTCTACACATTTTTAAAAACTGAGCCATGTGGTCTAATTCCCTACCCATGTCAGTGTTCAGAAGAGACATGTAACCTTCTCTACCTCCCCAAAAAACATAATTTTCTCCATTTAAAGCAATAGTTGCATCTAGAGCTAATTTTATTTGTCCTCCTGCTCTTGCTACAACATTAAAATCTGGATTTGTCGAGGCACCGTTCATATAACGTGGATGAGAAAAACAATTTGCAGTTCCCCAAAGTAACTTAACACCTGATTCATCCTTCTTAGTTTTAACATAGTTAACTATTTCATTCAATCTTTCTTCGGTTTCCTGAAAAGTTGATCCTTCATTAATTAAATCAACATCATGAAAACAGAAATAGTCAAACCCCATCTTTGTTATAAATTCAAAAGCAGCATCTGCCTTATCTTTTGCAGCTTGTAATGGATTGTTCGATACATCCCATGGAAATTTTTGAGTTGGTTGACCAAATGGATCTGATCCATCACCACAAAACGAATGCCAATATGCAACTGCAAATTTAAAGTGATCACGCATTGACTTTCCGGCTACTATTTGATCGGGGTTGTAATATTTAAACGCAAATGGATTTTTTGAATCCTTTCCCTCATATTTTATATCAGTAATTCCTTTAAAATATTCTTTATTTCCAATTAATCCCATAATAATTTTAATTTAAAATTGTCTTTAATTTAGCTTTCCAAATTTCAAATACATCTAAATACTTATCACGATCACTACATGGTTCAAAAGTTTTAATGTAATCATTTTTAGAAATATTTTCTGAAAAAGATTTAAAATCGTTTACATCACATCCAACTGCTCTTGCTGCCCCATGTGCTCCTGACACGTCATGAATTTCAATTTCTCTGTCCAAGAGAGTTGAAATGGTTTTAGAAAAAAGTTTAGATTGGAAAAGGTTGTCATTTCCAGCTCTTATTAAACTTGGACTAAAGTTATCATTCATCAAAATCTCCATTCCATAAACAAAAGAAAAACCTATCCCCTCCAAAGCTGATCTAATTAAATGTGAATCAGTATGAATATTAAAATTTAAATTAAAAAGATTACTTCCCACATTTTTATTTTCAAACATACGTTCGGCTCCATTCCCAAAAGGATAAGAAAAAAGTCCATCTGATCCAATATCTATTTTGTCTGCCTTTTCATTCATTTCAAGATAGGAAATAGAATTTAAATTATTTTTTAACCATTTATATTGAATTCCTGCACCATTAATACAAAGTAGTTTTCCAATTATTTTATTGTTATCATCATAATTTACGTGTGCAAAATTATTTATTCTTAGAGATTCTTTGGATTTAATTTGGTCTGTTAATGCATATAAAACTCCAGATGTACCGCCTGTTGCAGCAACCTCACCCGAATTCAATACGTTTAATGACATCGCATTGTTGGGTTGATCACCAGCTCGATATTTGACTGGAATCCCTTTAGGAAGCCCTGTTTGATTAGAACCTGAAGTGGATACGATTCCTTGATTTTGAAAATTTGTTGTTACGTAAGGAACCTTTGAAGAATCTAAATTATAATAATCTATTAACCATTTTGCAATTTTATTTTCTTTAAAATCCCAAAACATTCCCTCAGATAAACCATTGACTGTAGTTGAAATCTCACCTGTAAGTTTATATGCAATAAAATCTCCTGGAAGTAAAAACTTATAAACCTTGTCATATAATTTTGGTTCATTTTGTTTTACCCAGGCTAATTTCGAAGCTGTAAAGTTTCCTGGTGAATTTAAGATATTCTCATCACACTTTTTTGTACCAATCTCATTGTATGCTCTGTTTCCCAATTCAACAGCCCTATCATCACACCATATGATTGAATTTCTGACTGAGCTCCCTTTTTTATCTATTAGAACTAAACCATGCATTTGGTATGATATTCCAATACCTAGAATATCCTTGGATTTTATTTTTGCTTTCTTAATAATTCTTTTTGTTGCTTTACAAATACAGTCCCACCAAAAATTTGGATCTTGCTCGGCCCATCCATTTTTTAATGAAATTATATTCATTTCTTTCTCAGGCTCATGAACTAATGAGATTTTTTTTCCGGATTTAGAGCAAGTAAGTGCTGCTTTAATCGAAGAGCTCCCTAAATCATAACCTATGTAATACATTTTAATTTTTAATAGTATTTATAGTTTTTGTTTAATATGTTAATTTATAAATATTTATGGATAAATAACGGATACGAAAACGGTTTCTTTTTTTTATTTAGACTTCTCTTCCTAATAACATTAAGTTTTTTTAATTTTTAAAATTATTACGAAAACGATTTCTTTGTCAATACGACAAAAAACATTAGTAATATTTTAATATAAGATAAAATAAACACTTAATTAATGATAGATTAATAATGTGATTTGATGTAATCTGAACTTTTGATTTTTCCTTGTAACCTTTCTTCGACTTCATTCCAATTAGTTTGTTTATCTAGCGGGAAATTAGCAGGTTTAATAAGAGGCATTTTGTGGTTGATTAAAAAATCATTTTGACTAACCATCCATTTTTTTAATTCTTTTTTTAAGTTAATAATTTCTTTTTTAAACCCATTTTCATCAATTAAGTTATTCAGTTCATATGGATCTTTCTCCAGATCATAAAACTCTTCAAAAGGGGTGTTTGGAAAACTTTTTGCACCAATTTCAATAAACTCATTTATGACTGGATTTTTTCCAAAGTTTTTCTGATAAACATCAACAGAGTTATAATTAATTATGTATTTGTACTTGAGATTTCTTATTGATCTAGATGGAAATATTTTAGCCCTCATTATATTTTGCTGAGTCGAAATTCCGTAAATATACTTTCTACCACTATTTTTATTAGTTAAAATAGTTTCTTTAAAACTCTTTCCATCGAAACTTTTAGAAACTTCACCTCCAACAATATCAATTAATGTAGGTAAGATATCTACTACGTTCACCAATCCTTTATTAATAGAACCTGCTTTTACAAATTTTGGCCACTTGATTACCATGGGCATTTTTAAACCTACTTCACTTACACCCCATTTTCCTCGAATTCCGTGGTCAGCTGCATATATAAACATAGTATTGTCTTTGACTTGACTTCTGTCTAAAATTTCCAAAAGACTTTTTAATTGATTATTATCACTCTCTACATTTTTGTAATAACCTTTTTTATTATACATTGGAAATTTTTCATCATATGGTGTTTTAAAAATCATCTCATCAGTATAATCGGTTTTTCTTGGATATGGTCCGTGGGGATAATCAGATGCAACAAACATCAGAAATGGCTTTTTCGAATTTTCAATATATGATTCTATTTTGTTTAATGGTATGTTTTTTTTTTGAAAACCTTGAGTTTGATTGGTTGAAATATTTGGAA
Source organism: Flavobacteriales bacterium (assembly GCA_002705485.1). Classification (GTDB taxonomy): domain Bacteria; phylum Bacteroidota; class Bacteroidia; order Flavobacteriales; family Flavobacteriaceae; genus MAG-121220-bin8. Next base: position 11,612 of record PAGT01000038.1, read on the forward strand.
AATAGTTAGACCAATTGAAAACAGAATTAGGCTTAACATGCCCTTTTCCTGCCAATACCACTTCATAACCGAGTTCATTAAAAAAATCATTTACATCTTTTATACCTTTCTTGACAGGTAGGTGATTAGCCATACATCCATTTTTCATAGGATACAAGCCAGTGTACAACATAGACCTTGTTGGTGCGCAAATAGCTTGTGTTGTATAAGCATTTGTGAAAAGCATTCCTTCTTTGGCTAATTTATCAACAGCGGATGTTTTAATCAAGTTATTTCCATAAACTCCGTAATCAATTTGATCTTGATCATCTGCTAAGTAAAAAACAATATTGGGTTTTGTTTTATCCTTGTTAGGTTCTTTAAAAAAACCTAGAGTGATAATCAATAAAATCAATAATTTAATCATTTGTACTTTTCAAGATTAATAGAAAATTAACAATTATTATTGCAAAAAGTTTGTTTTTGAAAAATAATTGTTAAAAAAATAATATCTTCAGATTTATGAAAACATTTTTAAAATACATTTTCTTATTATTATTAGTTAACACTTACAGTCAGCAGAACAGTAACCATATTCCATGGAAATTAGAGGGAGCCAATGAAAGAATTGAAAAATATAGGAAAGGAAAGGTCAAGATTGAATTTAAGACTGATAAAGAGCTTAAAGATAGACAAGCTACTGTAAACATTCAATTGACCGACCATGATTTTAAGTTTGGAGTTTCTTTTACACAACTCAGAAGATTTTGGGGTGATGATTATGGAAAAACATACTTAAATAGAGTTAAAGAAGTTTTTAATTATGCGACTATTGGAATGTATTGGCAATTAACTGATGAAAGGATAAAAAATAATAAAATGGTAAAGTATTATGAAGAAATAATTGAGTGGGCAGATAAAAATAATTTTAGATTAAAGGGACATCCACTTATGTGGCATGAGGCAATGCCTGACTGGGTAAGGAATTTTAAAAATTTAGATAAACTTGATGGTCTCATTAAAAATCATATGAAAAGATTGATTGAGACTTATCCAGAAATCAACGACTGGGATGTTTATAACGAACCCATTGGACCATTCAAACCTCATATACCACCAAGTGCTATAACTGAATGGATAAAAATGAAAGGTGGAATATACCCTGCAATGGTTGAAATTTATGAATTTGTTGACAATGTTGATCCAACTAAAAACTATTCAAATAATCATTACCACGCAAAAGATCCTGAGTTTCTAAAAATCAATAATTTCTTTGTTGAAAAAAACTTGAATTTCAGTTCAATAGGCATGCAAGCTCACATGCAGACAAATGACAATGTGATGTCTGAATCTCAATTATGGAATCAAATTAAAAATTATGAGGGTTTGTGGAAAAAAATACAGTTTACTGAAATAACAGTTACAAGTTCTGAAAGATTTAACAACTGGAAAGAACATCAAGCTTTTTTAAAAAAGAGAGATGAAGTAATGAGTAATGGAGGAGTGATGAACCTACCTAGCTTGCCTGAATATGAAAATTTTCAAGCTGATTATCTAAAAGATTTTTACACACTAGTCTTTAGTCATCCAAGTGTAAGCTCTATAACTTTTTGGAATCTAACTGATAAAAATGCTTGGAGAGGTCATGCCGGCGGATTATTATTCGATGATTTAAAACCTAAAAAAGCTTTTAATGAATTGAAAAGACTAATAAAAACAACCTGGACAACAAAAATATTTGAATCTAATCTAGATTTAAAAAAAGGAATGGATTTCAATGGTTTTTATGGAAAATACGAAGGTGAAATTATTATAGAAAATATTAAATATCCATTTGAATTTCATCATTCACCTGAGCAAAAAGACAAGGTTATTGTTGTTAATATCAACAAAAATGATTAAAACTTTTTTATTTTTTTTTCAAAAAATGTTGATTTGGATATATCTTTTGTTCAATCTTTCATTATTCTCACAACAAAAATTGATCATTTCAGGAAAAGTCACAGATGGAAAAAATTTTGAGATTCCCTATGCAGCTGTTGGAATTACAGGAAAATATATCGGAACATCTACAACAGAGGAAGGTAGTTTTAGTTTCATCATCACAAATAAGGAACTAAGTGATACTTTAAAAATTTCTTCATTAGGTTATGAAACATTTAAGATCAATATGAAAGATTACTTGAAACTAGAAAACAAGGTGATTGTTTTAAAGGAAAAATTCACTGAACTTTCTGAAGTTGTTGTACTTGCACCCATAAATTACGTTAGTAATTCCATAAAAAAATTAAAAGAAAATACCCTAAGCGACACTCACCAACTTAATATTCTATACAGGAGATGGGATATAGAGGAAAAAGAATGCAGGTATTTTATAGAGCATCATTTAAAATCAATCGATAAAGGTCCATTTTCTAATATTGTTAAGTTTTCCGTTGATAATGCAAGAAAATCTGCTGATTATAGATTGGTAAAAAATGAAGCACGATTTCATCCTCTAAAATATATGGAATGGAATAACCCTTTGAGAAAAGGTCTAAGAGTTAAATCCTTTAAATGGAAAAAAACAAAAGACACCAATTATGATGGTGAAGATGTTTTGGTTTTTGAGGGATTAAAAAAAAATAATGACAAACTTGTACTATATATTGGATTTGAAACAAATAGAATATATAAAGTAGAGTATAATTTCACTCCAAATACTGGTAAAAGTCAGGAAGGAATATGGACTTACAAAAAAAATTCCAAAGGAAAACTTTATCTAAGTTACCATACTAGAATTTGGAAAGGTGCTAGAAAACTTCCCGAAAATGTAAAAAAAATTATGTTAGCAAACGGACAAAAAGTTAGAGAATACTACCCTGTGGAGTTTAGGCATGAGGCAATGGTTTTGAATTTAATTGAAGACAAAAGGGAATTTGATAATTTTCAACAATCTGATCAAAAAGACATGTCTTTATATAAAATCCCTTATCGGAAAAATTTCTGGGACAATATTAGTGTTCCTCCAAAAACAAAATATTACAAAAAAAATATTGGTATGTTAGAAGCCTTGTATGGTGTACCAATCGAAACTCAATTCAAATACTCAAATAATTAGTTTCTTGTCTATCGCATAAAATTCAAAGGTTTTAACTATATTTGTTACACTAGCCAGAGTGGCTAGACTTTGACAACAGTTTATGTTGTTTGGGAAATATTTATTAAAAATTAATAATTATGAGTAAGCACACAAACAAAGTCCATGGTAAGTTAAATGTCATAATCGTGGCGGTTATACTAATTATAGGTGTTTTAGGATACCTTTTAGTACAATCTGACTCGGTTGACTTCAATCCTGAAGATCTTTCTGGATCTGGAATGATGTCAATCAAAGGCGCTCAAAAAGCGGAAAAGTACGACAATAAAAGTGATGTCGTAGTATCTCTTGACGGTGAAGAAGCTCAACAGCTTATTAACAGTCAAGCATTTCAAAAAGTAATAAAAGATCCTGATTTTGCTAAATTAGCATCATCTGGAGACTTTGGTAAGCTGATGGCTTCACCTGATTTTGGTAAGCTGATGGCTTCACCTGATTTCGGTAAGCTGATGGCTTCACCTGATTTCGGTAAGCTGATGGCTTCACCCGATTTTGGTAAGTTAATGGCTTCACCTGATTTTGGTAAGTTAATGGCTTCACCTGATTTTGGTAAGCTGATGGCCTCACCTGATTTTGGTAAGTTAATGGCTTCACCTGATTTTGGTAAGCTGATGGCTTCACCTGATTTTGGTAAGTTAATGGCATCTCCTGATTTTGGTAAGTTAATGGCTTCTGCCGATTTTGGTAAGCTGATGGCTTCACCTGATTTCGGTAAGCTCATGGCATCTCCTGATTTTGGTAAGCTAATGGCTTCTGCCGATTTTGGTAAGCTCATGGCCTCACCTGATTTTGGTAAGCTAATGGCTTCTGCTGATTTTGGTAAGCTAATGGCCTCACCTGATTTTGGTAAATTAGTTGCATCTGCAGATTTTGGAAAAATGGTAGCTTCAGCTGATTTTGGAAAACTAGCTGCATCACCAACTTTTGGAAAATTGGTTTCTTCTCCAATGTTTGGTAAACTTATTGCTAACCCAGCGTTTGGAAAACTAGCATCTGCACCTGGNTTTGGNAAANTNGNTGCTTCTCCAGCATTTGGAAAANTAGCTGCNTCTCCNGCNTTTGGAAAACTAGCTGCCTCTCCAGCATTTGGAAAAATGGCTGCGACNCCAGGTTTCGCTAAACTAGCTGCTTCTCCAGCATTTGGAAAACTAGCTGCTTCTCCAGCATTTGGAAAACTAGCTGCTTCTCCAGCATTTGGAAAACTAGCTGCCTCTCCAGCATTTGGAAAACTAGCTGCTTCACCCGCTTTTGGTAAACTAGCTGCTTCTCCAGCATTTGGAAAACTAGCTGCCTCTCCAGCATTTGGAAAACTAGCTGCTTCCCCAGAATTTGGAAAGTTAGCTGCAAATCCAGGGTTTGCAAAATTAGCTGCAACTCCAGAATTTGGAAAGTTAGCTGCTTCACCTGTTTTTGGAAAAATGGTATCCTCACCTGACTTTGGAAAAATGATTGGATCACCAGAATTTCAAAAAGTAGGAGGAAATAGCAACTGGGATTAAGTAATTAGATAAATATAAATTTAAAAAGGAGAAATTAATTTTTCTCCTTTTTTTTTTCATCAAAAACCAATACCTTATTTAAATGAAAAAAATTTTAGTACCAATACTATTTTTTGGAATAAATATTATCAATTCTCAACAAGCCAAAATTCAAACCGATGATTTTGAAATTGTGAGTGCATCCCCTGGATTGGACTATGTCCTGAATCATGCTATTCGATCTGCTCATAATGCTCTGAGCTTTCACAAAAAACTTTTTAACTACAAACCCAACGAAAAGATTTTTGTTCTATTTACAGACTTTGGTGATTATGGTAATGGAGGAGCAACATCTCTTCCTCATAATTTAGTTACAACCAATATGGCACCAATGAATTACTCATTTGAGTCCAGTGTTGCCGGAGAAAGGGTGTTTTCAATTATGAATCATGAATTTGTTCACATTGCTGCTTTAGATAAAGCATCAAGTTCTGATTTAGCTTACCAAAAATTTTTCAATGGAAAAGTCAAAAGTTCAAATGATCACCCCATTTCCATATTCTACAGTTATTTAACAAGTCCAAGATATTATTCACCCAGATGGTTTCATGAAGGAATTGCAGTATTTATTGAAACATGGATGGACGGAGGAACTGGAAATGCTCTTGGAAATTTCGATGAGATGTTCTTCCGAACTAAAGTTTTAGAAAATAGCAGAATCTACTCAGCTTTGGGTCTTGCAGCTGCAGGGACGTCTGCAGATTTTAAAAGTAAAGCCAATTATTATTTTTATGGTACAAGATTCATAAGTTACCTTGCATATGAGTATGGACCTGAAAAAATGCTGGATTGGTCAAAAAGAGAGGATGGTACGAAAAGAGGTTTTTCTAGTGATTTTAAACGAGTTTACGGAATGCCTATTTCAGAAGCATGGGACAACTGGATAAAATTTGAAAAAGAATTTCAAACCAAAAATATAAATAAACTAAACGAGAGTGATATCACTAAAGATCAGATTATTAGTGACAAAGTACTGGGAGGAGTTTCTCATGCTTATTTTGATAAAGAATCAGCCAAGATCTATGCAGCAGTAAACTATCCGGGAAAAATTCCTCACATTGCAGAAATTGATTTAGTTTCTGGAAAAGTAAAAAGATTACAAGATGTTAAAGGACCAGCTCTTTTCAATGTAACTTCACTAATTTTTGACAAAAAAAACAAGATACTATATTACACTAGTGACAATGATTCAAGAAGAGATTTGAATTCTTACAATTTAAAAACTGGTCAATCAAAATTACTACAAAAAGACTTTAGAATAGGTGATCTTGCATTTAACAAAACTGATGAATCCATATGGGGAGTCAAACACCTAAACGGGATTAGCACACTAGTTAGAATTCCTAAAAAAGACCCTGAAGAGCCTGAAAAAAATTACAGTACTTGGGAACAAAAATACACTCTTCCATTTGGTTCAGACATGTTTGATATGGATATTTCACCTGACGGGAAACATCTAAGTGCCGCTGTTACTGATCTCAACAGTAACCAATACCTTAGAATTTTCGAAATAAATTCATTTGATAGTGGAGATTTTAAAGACATCAAATACAGAGAAGTTGGAAATTTTGAAGTTTCCTCACCTCAGAGTTTCAAATATACAGATGATGGAAAATATTTATATGGGTCCTCATATTATACCGGTGTTAGTAATATTTATAAAGTTGACACATCAACTTTAGAAATAGAAATAGTAAGTAATGCTGATACAGGTTATTTTAGACCTATTCTAATTGATGACGAAAACATTTTTGCATTTAAGTATACGAGCAAAGGTTTTAAGAGTGTAACCATTCCCAACAAAGGCGCTAATGTTTCTAACATTGATTTTCTTGGAAACTTGACTGTTGAAAAATACCCTGTTCTTGAGCAATGGAAAATTGATGTTCCAAATGAATTTAATTTTGATGAAAGTCAAATCAATAAAGTTGAAGGAGTCTATATACCTAAAAAAGAGGTAAAACTTTCATATGCTTATCCAACTGTCGTCGGTTATAAAAACAACGTAGGAATTGGTTATAAATTCAAATTTCAAGATCCTATGGGTTTTAAAAACTTAGATTTCTCTTTGTCATACACACCAGATGGTTGGAAAAATAGCATTAATGATGATGGCAGAACATTACGAGATGATGAGAAATGGCATGCGTCATTTAATTACAGGACTGCTGTGATGGGTGGAATTTTACCAGGAATTTACAATTTTTATGCGTCTTACAACAAAGCAGATTTTTATGACTTATTTGGACCAACCAAAAGATCAAGAAAGGGTCTTAATTTTGGAGTAAGTATCAACAAATCTCTATTTTCAGATGTACCTAAAAGTCTAGATTTAAACTTAGGTTTTATGGGTTACTATGGGTTGAATCAATCTCCTGAATTTCAACAAATAAATTTTGAAAACAAAGATTTTAACACCAATTTATTTTACAATCTTAGCACCTCATTTGTTTATAGAAATTTAAGAGGATCAACCGGTGCAGTTGATGCTGAAAAAGGTATTAAATCAACTTTAAGTATTTCTTCAGCATATACTGAAGGGAATTTATTTCCTAAGTTACAGGGAACATTGGACTTAGGATTCCAATTACCAATTGATCATACAGCGCTTTGGTTTAGAAATGCTTTTGGAAACTCGTTTACAAAAAGCATTAACCCTTTTACTAGATTTGGTTTTGCATCATTTGGAAATAATTATATTGACAACGCATCATCAAAGATGTATAGAAATCCGTATTCTTTTGCTGGACTTTCATATGATTCTGACATGAATATTATTGCTAAAAATTTCTACAAAATTACTGCTGAAATTAGCCTTCCTCCTATTCGATATAGAAAATTTGGTTTTTTTAATTTATTCGCAAATTATACGCATCCAACAATTTTTGCTGGAAGTCTGTTCACAAAAAACTATCAAAATATTGATAGTAAAGAATTAAGTGGAACTTACAGGAATGTTGGATTTCAACTTGACACCAAACTTGTGATGTTTTCACATTTATCATCTACACTTTCCTTCGGCTGGGCAAGAGCATTTTCGATAGGAGGTGATTACAGAGAGTTTGATGAGTGGATGATATCACTTAAATTTTAATTAAAATGGGAAAACTTTTAAAAGAAAGTATTAGTGCATCAGTAATAATTACCGCTCTATATCTTGTTTTATTTTATCCTCTCATATTAATAAATAAATTTGATTGGTTTGATTTAGTGTTAGTTACACTATCAATATCACCTGGGATTTTTATAATGGTTTTGATTTACAACCTAGATGAGTATGATAAAGAACCTCTCTGGTTACTTGCTTTGGCTTTTATTTTTGGAGCAATGAATCTTCACCTCGATGTTGATATATTGGAATATTTGTACAGCCTAATTCAAAGCGAAAATAATTTTATTCGGGTTGGTGAAGAAGCTTTGTCTGTTGGTATAACTGAAGAATTATTAAAATTTATTGTTGTCATGTTGATTATATATCCAAACAAAAATTTTGATGAGCCTTTTGATGGAATTGTTTATGCTGTTTTTGTAGGAATGGGTTTTGCAACAGCTGAAAATGTTGCTTTTGTAATGAACGGAACCGCATCATTAGCAATTATGAGAATGCTTTCTGCCGTACCTGCACATTTTGTTTTTGCAGTGATAATGGGATATTACCTTGGAAAAGCAAAAACAAATAAAAAATCACAATTCAAGTATATAATATTATCATTATTGATACCAGTATTTTTCCATTCATTGTATGATTATTTCTTATTCCTTGATTCAATACCTGGAATATGGATTGGAGGGTTTGTTACTTTAATTGTAGCTTTTTTTATAGCAAAAAATTCTATTGTCGAACATTTGGGGTCATCACCATTTAAAAAGAAAGACTAATTTATCTTTTGATAATTTTAAATGTTTTTCTGACTGTCTTGCTTTCCATCACAACAAGGTAAGTTCCTGTAATTTGCATCGATAGATCAATCTCAGTTAGTCTGGACATATCCTGAACCTGTTGTTCTTTTCTGTAAATTAGATCTCCTTTTTCACTGAAGACCGTAACCACAACATTTTTATCCTCTCCTCCAATATGTACATTGACATCGTTTCTTGTTGGGTTTGGATAGTAATGAATATCTTCCGATATAAATACTTCTCTTTCTATCATCCCTTGACAATCCAAATCAGTAGATACCTTAATG
>PAGT01000074.1 GCA_002705485.1 Flavobacteriales bacterium
TTTATCTGTGACTGTGACTGTATATTTTCCAGCACTTAAATTGGTCCTGGATGCTCCATTTCCAAAATCACTCCATGTAAAAGTATAAGGTGCTACCCCCCCAGAGGGTGTAACATCAATTGTTCCGTCACTTCCATTAAAGCAAGAAACATCTACTTTATTAAAGTCAATTTTCAATTCATCAGGTTGTTTGATCTCAACTTGTAATGTCTCCTGACAACCATTAAAATCAGTGACTTTCAAGTCATAAACTCCAACAGGAATATTACTTAAATTCCCTGTATTGAACACGTTACCAATATCTCGATTGTACTTATTACCAAAATTGTCAACCCACTCATATGTGTAAGGAGATGTCCCACCAGAAACAGTTACATCGATTTTTCCAGTTGCATCTCCATGACATAAAATATCTACCTTTTGATCTAAATTAATTTTTAAAACATCAGGTTCGGTAATTTCATAAATGTATTGCAGTGTCTGACAACCATCAGTTAAAACAAGGTTGTATTTCCCTGGGGAAAGGCCTGATTGATCCTCAGCTGTTGGATCTAAGCCTGCTCCATTTGTTGTTGTCCATGTAAATGTATAAACACCCGTTCCTTTTGTTACAGTTATATCAATAGATCCATCATTTGCACCAAAACAGGAAATATCTTTTTTATTATCCAGTTTATAATCAATTAGCTCGGGTTCGGTAATGGTATATGTTTTAGTTATTTGACAAGCATTCTCATCTTCAACAACAACAGTATAGGTACCAGGTCCTAATCCAGATTGATCTTGAGTATTTGGTTGCATACCCGAACCATCATTTGTGGTCCAAGTGTAACTGTAAGAGGGACCTGAAATTGTTCCTCCAGTCACAGTTAAATCAATGGATCCGTCTGATGCTCCATTACATGAAATATTAAATCCATTAAAATCAGAAATAACTTCCGTAATAGCTAGAGGACCAGCAGGTTGAGTATAAATTCTTTGTTGAGTAGTTTTTTGTCCCCCATTTAAATCCTCTACAGTAATTGTATACGTACCTGCCCTAACTAAGAAGGTATGATTAAGAGCTGTTATACTTGATACTGATTCTGTAACAACAGTTCCTGTATAATCAGTTCCATTTAATGTGTATTTATAAGCCGGAACAGACTCTTGAGTTATTATTGCTTTAATTTCACCTGTCTTTTCACCAAAACATAAAATGTTCGTTGGCTCATTTCCTAAATCAATTGTAAGTTCGGTAGGTTCGTTAAGAGTAAATGATTTAGTAATGTTACATCCATTGGAATCAGTCATTTTCAAGCTGTATGTACCAATTGTCAGCCCAGTTTGATCCTCTTGACCATTAACCAAACCACTACCATCAGCTGTTGTCCATTCATATATGTATCCAGCACTACCACCTGTAGGATTGATATTTATAAATCCATCAGACAATCCTTTTACACTAACATTGTAACCATTATAATCTGATAAAACTCCAGTGAAATCAATCACATCTGGCTCATTAATATCGATTGATCTTGTTAACGTACAATTATTTGAATCTGTAATTTTGACTGTATATGTACCTGCTGTCAGTCCAGATTGGTCTGCCACATTTGGATCAAGACCTGAACCATTTAAGGTTGTCCACTCATAGGTATAATCTGTATCACCTCCTGATATTCTTCCTCCTGAAACAGTTATATCAATAGAGCCATCATTTTGACCATTACAACTTATATTGAAACCATTAAAATCTGAAAGTGTTGAAGTTAATATAATAGGAGGAGGTTCTGTAATGACAAAACTTTGTGAAATTTTACAGCCGTTAGCATCAGTCACCTCAACATTATAAGTTCCTGCCGAAAGACCGGTCTGATCTTGAGCAGTTGGATCTAATCCAGATCCATCAGTTGTGGTCCAAGCATATAAATATACAGGTGCACCCCCCGTTACACTGATATCTATCTCAGCATCGACACCCCCACTACAACTTGCATCAAATCCATTGAAATCAGATGTGGTTTGAGTTAGAGAAAGAGGATCTGGTTCAGTAAGAGTAAAACTTTTTTCGATCGTACATGAATTTTGATCCGTCACAACAACTTTATAAGTTCCTGGACCCAATCCAGTTTGATCTTCTGCGTTTGCATCCAAGCCAGAACCATTTGCAGTGGTCCAGTTGTAAGTGTAAACTGAAGTTCCACCTGTAACTGTCAAGTCAATGGAACCATCATCTTCACCATTACAAGTGATGTTAAATCCAGTGTGCGATGATATCAACTCTGAAATAGCCAAAACAGGAGGCTCAGTAATGATATAATTCTTTTCGACTTTACAATCATTTGAATCGCTAACAACAAACTTGTAAGTTCCAGGTCCAAGTCCAGTCTGATCCTCTGCTGTTGCATCCAAGCCTGAACCGTCTAAAGTAGTCCACTCATATGTAAAGACGGTTGTTCCACCTGTTACTGTTACATCAATGGATCCATCATTGTCACCATTACATGTAATATTAAAACCATTGTGGGAAGAAAGTGTTTCCGAAACCGAAATTCCATTAGCGGGTTCGGTAAGTGTGAATGTTTTTTCAATAGTACAAGTGTTTTGGTCGGTTGCAATAACTTTATAAGTTCCTGGACCAAGTCCAGTCTGATCCTCAGCAGTCGCATCTAGACCTGAACCATCAGCTGTTGTCCAAGCGTATGTATACACAGATGTTCCTCCAGTCACAGTTACATCAATTGATCCGTCATTGGCACCATTACAAGTGATATTAAAGCCATTTTTAAGAGAAATGGTTTCTGTAAGACCTAATGCAGTAGGTTCGGTTAGGGTAAAACTTTTTTCAATACTACATGAATTTTGATCTGTCACTACAACTTTGTAAGTTCCTGGTCCCAATCCAGTTTGATCTTCATCATTGGCAACTAAGCCCGAGCCATCTAGCGTTGTCCAATCGTAAGTATATACAGATGTTCCTCCTGTTACTGATACATCAATGGATCCATCATTGGCACCATTACAAGTGATGTTAAAACCATTGTGTGACGAAATGGATTCAGAAATTGCAAGAGCAGCTGGTTCAGCAATGGTATAACTTTTTTCAATTTTACATGAATTAGAGTCAGTAACCTCAACTTTATAAGTTCCTGGTCCCAATCCAGTTTGATCTTCGGCCGATGCATCCAAACCTGATCCGTCAGCAGTTGTCCAAGAGTAAGTATAAGCAGCACCTCCCAATGTTCCTCCTGCTACTGTGACATCAATTGATCCATCATTGGCACCATTACAAGTAATATTAAATCCGTTATGGGTTGATAATGTTTCAGTAATTGAAAGTCCAGCAGCAGGTTGAGTTAACGTTTTGTTTGGAGTAACTTTTACACAACCATTTGCATCAGTGATTGTAACTTTATAGGTACCAGATTTGAGTGTATCATAGGTTTGGGTAAGTACATTTTGATTTGTCAGACTTTGTGAAACTGCATTTCCTAAATAGTCTGTTCCCTCAAGAAGATATGTGTAAGGTGCTGTTGATCCTTGANTAATATCAACTTTAAGNGTACCGNTGTCATNAAAACATGCAATTGCAGAATCTACTGTATCATCAAAAGCAATTTGTAATTCGTCAGGCTCNGTTAGAGTATAGCTAACGGATTTTGTACAACCACTTTGATCAGTAACGGTGACAGTATAAGTTCCAGCTCCAAGTCCCGATTGACTTTTTGAAGTAGCATCTAAACCTGATCCATTTGCAGTGGTCCATGCATAAGTATATGGGGAAGTCCCACCTGTTACAATAAAATCAATTGATCCGTCCGTATCGCCATTACACTTAATACTATTTCCATTAAAGTCGGGTATTTGTGTTGGATTGTATTCGATCACAAATTTACGTTTTACATTATGATAAATATCATTCCATGTTCCACTACTAAATTCAATATAATCTTCACCAGGGTGGTCAGTTGTAGTGTTTTTGGCATTGTCATTTGGTTCATTGTTCCCAAAGTTTTCCCAAGTTAAGTCCGTACCATCGTTCCACCTATATTTTGTCTTGTCAACATTTCCACCAACCTTGGATTCATTTCGTATATCATCCAAACCAAGCCAAAAATTTTGTTCTGGGGAATTGTTTATTAACCATTGATTTTCGGCTTCTGTCTTTATCGAAACTAGATAACCACCAAGATTAGCAGCTAGATCTCTGGCTTCCATATATGTTAATGATGCACTGGAAAGATAATACTTACTTGTTCCGAGCTCACCCAAGTATGTATAATTTGGCTTCTCTGCATTGGCCATATCGTTGGAGGGAATTGTAAGTGGAGCTGGATCTGAAACTACATACCTTCTTGAAACGGAGCAACCTTTACTGTCTGAAATGACCACATCATAAACTCCAGCAGTCAAACCTGTTTGGTCCTTATCGTTTGCAGCTAGTCCTGATCCTGATATTGCAGTCCAGGAATAGGTGTAAGGAGCTGTAGATCCACTAACATTTAAAGTGATTTGACCATTAGAACCTCCATTACAAGTCATATGCAAACCATCACCATTATCAAAAGCAGTTCCCCCATTCTCTGTTCCATCGTAGTCAGCACTAACTTCACCTGTTACAGTAAGTCCGTCTGNGGGTTGAGTTAATGTTCTTTGTGCCGTTGTAATTGAACAATTGTTACTATCAGTAACTTTTACTTCATACGTTCCTGCTTTCACAGAAAAACTGTGTGTTAAATCATTCTTTGCTCCACTGGATATGCTGATATTATTTCCATTGTAATCGGTTCCAGTTAATACATATGTAAATGGGGGCGATGAGGATACCGTAATATCTGCTTTAATCACACCATTGTTATCAAAACAATCAATTGCGGTTGCTACTGAATTATCCAACTCGACCGCAAGTTGAGCTGGCTGAGTAATTGTAAAACTGGTAGACTGTGTACAGTTTTTAGCGTCAGTAACTGTAACGTTGTAAGTACCCGGACCCAAACCACTCTGGTCCTGAGCAGTTGCATCCAACCCTGAACCATCAGCAGTAGTCCATGAATAAGTGTAATTAGTTGTTCCTCCACTCACAGATAAATCAATGGAACCGTCTGCAGCTCCAAAACAAGAGATGTCTGTTTTGGTGCCATCAACCACCAATTCTGGTGGAGCTGCAATGGTGTATATATCATTAAACAACACCTCACAACCAAAAAAAACATCTGGATTAGCATCACTGTTTACCGCAACATTTTCTTTTAACTTTAACTTGTAATTCCCCGGTGGTAAATTATCAAATGTAGCCTCCCATCCAATTTGTTCGTTTGCATTATTTTTAGCATAATTGAACCAAGAATTTGAGGTGACTACTCCAACTTCTGCCCCAGTATCAGCATTTATTAAGGTGAATGTATAACCTGAACCCCAATTCACTGGATTAATATTATTTCCGGCAAATGGTTGTGTCCATCCTCCACTACCTGTAAAAGTCAATTTCCCATCAACATCTCCATTACAATTTAAATCTTCCTTTGTTGCAACAGCAGTATCAACCAAATTNTGTGATAAATCAGATGGACTAGAAACAGTAAAAAGAGCAGAATTAGTACAGAGATTAGCATCAGTAAAATTGAACCTATAATCTCCATTATCAGCAATATTAGACAGCGTTATTGTAAATGCTCCATCTCCAATAACATCAATATCAGATGTACTCGAAGCACTTGCCCCTGCATTGGTATTATTATATACCAAATCCCAATTATCACCGTTCTTTTTTTCTAATTTCCATGTAATTGGTCGTTTAGCACCTGTTAGTCTAAGGACGGCTTTGGCCGTAGCATCGGTCGAACACTCCTTTCCTGAAAAAATTATATTAGCACCAAACTCAGGCTTATCTGAAATATTGGTAAAAGAAGTGTGGGTTCTACCACAACCATCTGTAATTACATAATCATANCCTCCAATNGGAAGGTCCAAAATAAACTCATTACTNGATTGTGTCTTTTCTGTAACAAGATTNNTTGTNNNAANNTNATAAACTTTTATGTTGTATTTAGGATCACCAGCAGTACCAGCACATGGTTTCGAAGCTCCAACGACAACCTCATTAACAACAATTTTAAGTTCACCCGTACATGGGACTACGGTTAATAAAGTTTCCGTAAAAATACTTTCTAGTCTATATGTAAGTGTGGCAGCTCCAAGTCCGTTTAATGTACCACTACCATTGAAAACCCTTACAGTTGCCGTGACATTCTGTGGTGGATTTCCTGAAAATGTAAAGCTTTTTTTATCACCAGAAATAGTTGAAGGGTTAACACTAATATCAGTTATTTCAAAATCCCAATCAGCAGGAATTGCATTACCAGTTCCCCAACCTACTTGTGAGTTGTCGGGTAAGTTAAATGTAGCTTTGTTCAAACTAACGTTTATTGTTATTGCGTCATAATTACCACCCGACTTGGTCATTGTAAAAATATGATTAGTTGTTGCATCAGCAGTATATTGATCAGTATTTTCTCCAATCTTTATATACTGGGCATTTAGTTCAGTTAATTGACTAAACACAAGTAAGATTAATATGTTAAATATATTTTTCAAAAATTATTATTTACATCCGCAAGGTATTGGGTTATCATTAAAAAGAGAATCAAACTTATATGAAACTGATATTTCAAAAACTCCCTTTGTCCTTTGTAAGCTGCTGACATTTAAATCATAGGAATAACCAAAACTAAATTGATTGTAATCGAAATTTGTTATAAAATTTACTGATGTCAGCTTGTGAGAATCATTCTGGACAGATGTAGGTGCAATTGTAGCAAAAGCTCCAATTGTGAAATCGTTGATTTTAAATTTAGATCCAAAATCAAGCCTGTCATAATCATTCTGTCTCATATAATTTAGATTAAAAAACAGGTCCATTTCCGATCTTGAAAATCGNTGATTCAATGGTAGTTTATACCCACCATGGATTGATATAAAAGGATCCAGTTTTAAATCACCGTCAGGTTCAAAAGAAATGTTTGGCGTATTGAGATGTTTGAAACTACCACCTATCCAAATATTTTCATTAAAAAGAATAAATCCAGCACCAATATCAAGTATACTTTTACTTTCNTTCAACAAAAATGGATCCTTCGAATCAAAATTTATTATGCCAGCATTTATTAGNATTTGATCCTCNAAAACAAGAGAATTNAAAGCNTANTCTTTATTTCCAAATCCAACCGAAATACCAGGATAAAAANACCACTGATTATTNAGCTGAACTCTGTATGAATAATTTATTCCAATNTGGGTATAATTATANCTTGTNACTGTTTCNACTTGGTTAAGNACAGTAAGNTCAATTCCACTATTNTATTGTTCTATATAATTATCAAAATAAAAAAACTGACTATTTAATGAATAGTCAAGGCCTGGCCATTGTGTTCTGTTTAAAATACCCAGCTCAGTGCTTCCACTTCCTCCAGCAAAAGCAGGATTCATAGACTCTGGTATATTATAAAATTGTGTAAAAACAGGGTCTTGAGTATAACCAGTTTGAAAAACGATAATAATTAAAAAGAAAAACTTTTTCANCTATTTTAANTATTNNTCAAGAAGAAAANAGANAAACATAANGTCTATANATTATANATTCTTCNTATNANATAATAAATTTAAATGATTTTTTTTTAANTGANATNAATTTAATCTAAAAACATACCGAATNAGATGTNGNTANNTCTACCAAGCTCTAATTAGACTAAAATGNCCTCTGAATGTGCGACCATCCTCCAAAATAATTTTAAACCAATAATCGGTTTGTGGCATTGGTTTTCCGTTGAAATTGCCATTCCAACCCTCTGACAAAGGATCCAGTTCCTTTAATAATTTACCAAATCGATCAAAAATGTAAACTTTTGATTTAGGCTGATAATCTTTNGTAACTCCAATAACATTCCATTTGTCTGTATANCCATCTCCATTTGGNGTAAAGAATTTTTTATAACCAATTACCCAAACATCNTGATTAACAANTCCACAACCATTTTTGTCTCTAATGTACACAGTATGCTTTCCNGGTCTAACCTTATCAAAAATTGGACTGTCTTGATAAGGNCCAATCTGATCATCAATAGAAAACTCATAATCACCAATTCCTAAATTCAATGTATCAATTGAAATTGAATTATTTGGACCCGCTTCTAGGTCTTTGATTTTCATGTCCTTGATTGTGAATGTTGCAATATTGGACTCATCTATCTTGATTGACATTGAAGTTGAACAATTAGTTCCATCAGTTGTAGTTGCAGTGACCACATATTCTCCACCTGCTCCAATCAAAATACTACTGTCTATACCAGTTATATTGTTAGGAAATACCGTTCCATTTCTAGTCCAAGTATATGTGTAGTTTCTATTATCAGTACTTTTTACACCTATAGTAACCGGTGGCAAATTCAAACAAACAGACTTTGTGTCTTCAATTCTCTCAATTAGTGGTAATGAATTCACTTGAAAATCAATGGTTTGAGTTGCTTCACATTTTCCATTGGCTTTACTAATGAATTTTACATTGATTGTTTGGGTAGCAGAGTAAAAAGGATTTGGAAGAGTACTTTTAGTCACATTTGCAGATGTTGTTTCATCAAAATAAGTAAACTCGTAATTAAATAAATTTTCATCTTGTTTTACATTATTTGTAGGATTGGTCAATAATTGAGTTAGGATAGTTGAAGTATCAAATTCACCTTTTCCATTTTTATCATCGCCATCCTTAATATCATCACAAATCTCTATTTTACTGACAGAATGTGCTACTGGAGGATCTGATGCTGTTATTATTGCATCAACCTTGAACTCATATTTAGGCTCACTTTCAACTGTAAAGACCAGCTTGTGTGTACCTTCTGCCAAATCTTTAATTTGCAAAGTTTTATTTGGAGAAACAATTTTACCAACATCACCTTTTCCCTCAATGGCAACATTGTATGTAATAGGAATATCAGGACCACTGGCTGTTTTTTTGTAGGAAGTAGCAGCAACTTCAATATCAATAATTCCAAAATCAGATCCTTTACATGTTTCTGTTGTTGTGATTTTATAATTATTTGGAAGGTCCAAAATAAATTCTTTGATTTTGATTGTAACAGTTGCTATGTTGCTATCAACTTTTCCATCATTCACCTTAAAGTTATATTTATCTTCCCCATAAAAACCGCTGTTGGGAACATACGTCGCAGAAACACCATCCAATGTATATGGTAAATCTGTAATTGCAATTGTTTTTGATCCTTCTTTTAAAATTCCGTTGGATGGATATGATGTAATTATATATTTCATATTCAAAATATTGAATACTTTGTTCAGTCCATTATGACCTCCTATTACCAATACCTTTCCATCCCTAGACATGTCGATACTTTCTCCCCACATATTGTTTGCAGAAATTGGATTTCCTAATTGACTCCATGCTGTTCCATTCCAATCAAAAACTGCTGTTTTATCGTCGACACCATACTGTGGAATTGCTACTCTGTTTCCATCATCTGTAATCGACACATATCTCCAAAAACCTCCACCATAGTCGATATCGTTACCGATCTGAGAAGCAGAGGATCCAGAAATATCATAAACCCTTGTTTTTTTTGAATTTATGGCTCCAGCAACCAAGAAGTTTCCATTTCTGCTCATATCAATGGTGTTTCCAAAACCTTCATTGGCTGACATACCATCTATGGTAATGGTTTTATTCCAAGAATCTGTTCCATTCCAATCGTAAACATTAACTTGTCCTTGGGAAGAATTACTAAATTTAGTTCCAACTGCTAGTCTTTTACCATCTTTTGTTAAATATAATTGACCTACAACATCATTGTCCCCAGAGACTACTGAAAGCTCATTTTTCTCATTCCAATTGGTTCCATCCCATTTGAAAGTCTTTATATAACCTTTTCTAAAAGATGCAATTGAAAGTGTATTGCCATCACCAGATATATGAATTCCTCTTTTACCAAATTTATCACCAGCTGCTTTTCCTTCAAAAACATTAGTTACGTTACCCCACTTTGTACCATCCCAATTGTAAACCTTGACTTCTCCTTTATCACTGTCATGGTCTGGAGCAGCTATTGCAATCAAAGTTCCTTGATCATTCATTGAAACATACTCTCCGTAAATATCAGCATTATCCGTTCCCAAAACATCCTGTCCCATTTTTTTCCATGATGTCCCATCCCAGTTGTAAACTCTTGCAAACCCTGCACCTGGAACCCAAGCGCCAAAAAGAGCTCTTGTTCCATCTGCAGATATTGTAATTGATTCACCCATTTGAACATTTGAATCTGAATCTTGAATGTCTGTTCCCATCTGGGTATGAACAGTAAAAATATTTGAAAGATCTTTGTCTGTTGCAGTGTGGGTTATATCAACAGCTAAATCTTCATCAGTGTTAACAGTTTGATCATCAGCAACTGGAGGGTCATTTACAGGATTAACGGAGAAGGAAATATTGGCAACATTACTTTCTTCACAAGGAACAATATTTGCTTCAACTGTAAGATCAGCATCGATTCCACCTGGTCCACTGTGATTTTGATTTCCAATTAGTAAATTAAACCCTTTTTCACAATCATAACTAAAACTGTCAACAAGAGCCCATTCACTCACAGATTTATCCATAAAAGGAAGAGCATCTTCTCGGGTTCCGTTTTTGGTATCAACCATTAATTTTATTTTTCCATTTGAGATCACAAGTTTTGGATTTCCTTGACCAGCATTTCCATTAGAACCGCCTCCGGAGGTCCAAGGCATCCACATACTTCCAGCAGTAACAAACCTACCATTCCCATTAAACTCAGTAGTATTGGCACCAGTTCCACTGTCCCAATGATATTGATTGAAATTTAAAAGTTTTACTCCATCAATAGTAAATTGTAGACCATCATCAAAACTTCTGACATTTAATTCAATTTCACAACTTTGAAATATATCACCTTGGCCAACAGTGAATTTAATATCCACTTGTTTTTCATTAATACTGGCATTTCCTTTAATATTTTGAGGGGAAATTACCATAGGGTTGGTCCCTGTTGCAGTTGCTGTAAAATCGCCTGTAACTTCTAATTTTGAAGTATTGGTATTTGGACAATTACTGTCAACAGCATAAAATTCGAAAGAATCATCTCCGTTGAAGTCTGGGTTTGGTTGATAAGAAATATCTTTTCCAGACAAAACTTTTGGAAGATCAACCGAACTGATTTCAGTTGAATTTTCAAGCAATTTTCCTTTAGTTGGAAGAGATTTGATTACATAATTCATTGTTATGGCAGCTTCGGGATCAGTTGCATTTAAAGTTACATCCAAAGAAGTATCTTCATCTAATGACAAGTTTTGAGAATCAGCAATTGGAGGATCATTTACTTCTTTAACCTCAATCGAAATTTTGGCAGTGTTGCTATCAGAACTTCCACTTATCGAAAACTCAAATAGTGGCCAAGACTGTGCATTTCCAATAGACATATCGTTCCATTTAATACCATCAGGTCCATTACTACTGAACTCAAATTGTGCATAATCCTCAGCTCCAGCATTATTTGGCTCCCCGGTGTACCAATTGGTGTAAGGTCTTTCAGAAGAACCCAATTTAACACCATCATCCCAATACCATCCTCCGCTAGGCTCTGAATAATCACTGGCTGTTCTGTCCTGATAAAGACCAATCCAATAATAAAGTCCTCCTTTTCCAGTTAGTCCCATCGATTTTAAACCATTCCAAACCAACAACTCCATTTCAGCATTTAGAATTATATACATCTTGGCTCCATCAATAGAATTTGTTAAAGCCTTTGCTGTTGTCCAATCAATTGGTGAACCTGAGGAACCAGTATTTTCCTGAATTAAAAAATAGGTTTTACCCTCAGGTTTTTGATAAGTTACTGGTTCATCATTATTAGTAATAAATTTTAAATTATTTGCTTTTGAAAAAGAATTTAAATAATTAGCATTGATCATAAATTCAAATGAATCATTTCCAACAAAATCAGCATTTGGAACGTAAGTAAGGGAGTCTGCAGGAAGAAGTTTTGGAAGTTCAGATTGTAAAATTATCTGATCTCCATTTTTAAGTTTTCCACTGCTTGGGAGAGATTTTACCAAATAGGTCAAAGGATCATTCTCTATATCACTTCCAGTTAATTTAATAGTTAAAGGCGTATCCTCATTGGTTGTAACGTTTTGATCGTTAGCAACAGGCGGATCACTTACGGGCTTGATTTTAATACTTATTGTAGCATTCGTTTGACTGTCAGAAATTCCGTCGTTGACTTTAAAAGTATAACTATCGTCACCATTGTAATTAAGAGTTGGTGTGTATGTTACTTTAGAAGATGAAAGTTTTTTTGGTAAATCACCTGCTGAAATTTCTGTGGCTCCATCTTTTAGAGTTCCATTTGATGGCAATGTTACAATTAAATAATCCAAAGACGTATTTTGGTCAGCATCTGTACCCTCATGTGTAATTTCAATAGAAACATCCTCATCAGTTTCAAGACTTTGATCCTTTGCAACTGGTATGTCATTCACAGAATTGACAGTAACTGTGACGGTTGCATCTGGACTTTCTTTAATGTTTGAGCCATCGGAAGCTCCTGAATCTTTTACTTTGAATTTGAATGTATCTGATCCATTAAAACTAAAGTGAGGATCATATTTTATTAAACTTGACGATAAGGTTTTGGGGAGGTCATTCTTACCAATTCTAGTGTCACCTTCTTTCAAATCACCATGACTTGGATATTCTGTAATGATGTAAGTTAGTGATGTTGTTTCCGCATCAGTTGCTGATAAAGTAATATCAAGATCAGTATCCTCATCAGTTGATACGTTTTGATCGTTCGCAACAGGTGGATCATTGAACTCAGAAACAGTTATTTTGATCTCTGCTGTACT
>PAGT01000039.1 GCA_002705485.1 Flavobacteriales bacterium
TTTGTGAGGATAAAAGATCCAATAAATTTTTAAGAATTATCCATTTCAATGAAGAGATTAACTTCATCGAAACCTATAACTCATTAAAAAATGCAAACAACCGCCTGGATTATATTTTAAAAAAATTTCAAATCGATAAAAATCCTTCAAAAAAAAATGAATTATTAATAGAAAAATTTTTATCTGAAACTACTTTTCCTTTTAAAAAAATGATTATTGTTGATAAAGGCAGACATCTTGATGAAAAAAGTGTAATTCTAATTTTAGACTCTAATTATACTGGATTTGGATACTTTAATTTGAATTATCAAATTACAAATTTTGAAATTTTAGACTCTTTAATTTCTAAAATAAAACCAAAAAGACATTATAATAATATTATTATCAATTATTTAAAAAAATATAAAGTAGAGAAAATAATAAATATCCAAAATTTAAGATGAATAACATTCTGATTGCTATATCTGGACCAACAGCTTCAGGAAAAACTAAATTAAGTATTCAATTAGCTAAAAAACTTAATTGTGAAATAATTTCATGTGATTCTCGTCAGTTTTATAAAGAATTAACTGTCGGAACAGCTGTACCTTCAAAAAATGAATTATCCGCGGTTAAGCACCATTTAATTCAGCATATTTCAGTAAATGATGTTTATAATGTAAAAAAATTTGAAGAAGATTCTCTCAAAATATTAGATAGTCAGTTTAAAAAAAATAAATATGCAATAGTAACTGGAGGCTCTGGTCTTTTTCTTGATGCAATAATATATGGAATAGATGAAATGCCCCCCTCTGATCGCGAAATCAGAGCTAGTTTAAATAAAAGTTACAATGAACATGGAATTAAATTTTTACAGAACAGACTAAAAGAAATTGATCCAAAATATTATAATAAAGTTGACTTAAATAACCATAGAAGAATAATTCGCGCCCTAGAGGTTTCTATTATTTCTGGGAAGACTTATTCATCTTTTACATCAAACAAAACAAATAAGACCAGGAGAAAAAAAAACGACTTTGAATTTGTTCATATTGCCCTTGATTGTGAAAGAAAAAAACTGTATGATAAAATCAACTCTAGAGTTGACCGTATGATTACAAATGGATTAATTGATGAGGTGAGAAGAGTAAAAAAATTCAAATCACTTAACGCTTTAAATACAGTTGGCTACAAAGAGGTAATTTTTTATTTAGAGGGAAAATCAACATTAGAATTTGCAATTCAAGAAATTAAAAAAAACACTCGAAGATATGCTAAAAGACAATTAACTTGGTTGAGATCCAAAAAAAATATTCATTGGGTGAAAACAGGAGTTAGTGTAGATGAATTGATTAATCAACTCAATTTAAAATAATTTTCTATATTTTTTTTGATCCTATTTTGAATATCATTTGTTTCAACCTTTATAAATTTTTTTCCCATTATTTTTTCATATAGTTCTATGTACCGATTAGAAACCTGATTAACATAAGTTTCAGACATAAATGGTATTTCTTGATTTTTTTGTCCTTGAAAACCTTTTGTTATCAGCCATTGTCTTACAAACTCTTTAGAAAGTTGTTTTTGAGGAGCCTTTTTACTTTGAAGATCTTTGTAAGAATCAATATAAAAATATCTTGAAGAATCAGGAGTATGAATTTCATCAATTAGAACAATATCTCCAGAGTAAGTTTTACCAAACTCATATTTTGTATCTACTAATAACAAACCTTGCTTTTCTGCTATTTTGGTANCCTCATTANATAGTTTTNGGGTNTATTNTTCCAATATATNATAATCAGACATNGAAATAATTCCATTTTTAATTATTTCTTCTTTTGANATATCTTNATCGTGATTACCATCNGNNGCTTTNGTAGTTGGTGTAATTATNGGGATTTCAAACTTATCATTCTCAATCATTCCATCAGGCATAGGNATTCCACAAATTTTNCTTTTACCAGATTTGTATAGTCTTGCAGCNTGTCCAGAAAGATAACCACGTATTACCATTTCCACTTTAAAAGGCTTGCACAAATGACCAATAGTAACNTTAGGATCTGGACACGAAATCAACCAGTTNGGAACAATATGTTTAGTCTTTTCTAACATATGAAATGCAATCTGATTTAAAATTTGACCTTTGTAAGGAATTCCCTTAGGCAAAACAATATCAAATGCTGAGAGCCTGTCAGAAGCAATAATAATTAAGTATTTATTTTGGATATTATAAACATCTCTAACCTTACCATGATATTTAGAAATTTGATCTTTAAATAAAAAATTAGTTTTTGTAAGGGTTTTCATATCATTATAACTGTTCCGTTCTATTGTAAGCATCNATAATTTTTTTNACTACTTGGTGTCGAATAACATCCGAATCATCTAAATAAATCATTTTAATTCCCTCAATGTTCTTTAGTATCAGGCTTGCTTCATTTAATCCAGATAATATTTTTTTAGGTAAGTCAATCTGACCNGGATCACCATTAATCATGAATTTTGCATTATTTCCCATTCTTGTTAAAAACATCTTCATCTGATTTTTAGATGTGTTTTGACCTTCATCTAGAATTACAAAGGCATTGTCTAATGTTCTTCCCCTCATGAATGCGAGGGGTGCTATTTCAATTACACCTCTTTTGAGATAATCATCGAGTTTTTGGATTGCAATCATTTCTTTTAAAGCGTCATATAAAGGTTGCATATATGGATCCAATTTATCTTTCATGTCNCCAGGTAAAAAACCCAGACTTTCACCAGCTTCAACTGCAGGTCTAGTTAAAATTATTTTTTTTACTCTTTTGTCTTTTAAAGCTTTAACTGCTACTGCAATTCCAGTAAAAGTTTTACCAGTACCTGCAGGACCAATTGCAAATACCATATCATTCTCTTCAAAAGCTTCAACGATCTTGATTTGATTTAGTGTATGGGCTTTGATTTTTTTCTTTCCCACACCATATAAAATNACTTTTCCTTTTAATGAATTAACTAATTTATTTCCATCCCCACNCATAACTTTACTAATTATTTTTTTATCAAGTTTTGAATGATCTTTAATTAACATTATTAAAGTGTCTAGTCTAATTCGCAATTGAATAATTAAGGAATCTTCTCCTTTGGCTATTATTCTGTCTCCTTTGGCTATTATTTTGAGACCTGGAAAGTTTTGTTTTATAATCTGAATTATATCTAAGTCGTTGTGCTTGAGAAAATCAACTGGATGAATTTCTTTTATAAAATATTCAAGCTTTTTCACTAATTGCAACTCTATTTAAATGTCAAATTGTAAATTTATATAATTTTTAACCTTTAAAATAAAATTTGTTTCAATAAATGTCTGTAATAACATTGACTACTGATTTTGGAATTAAAGATCATTTTTTAGGTTCAGTCAAAGGAGCGTTACANCAAAACATTCCTGATGTTAAAATAGTTGATATTTCTAANAACATTTCNCCTTTTAATATTATAGAAGCTGCTTACATTATTGAAAATTCNTATAAAAATTTTCCTAAAAACTCCATACANATAATTGGAGTTGATTCAGAGTTTACGCCTGAAAAAAAACATCTTGCTGTTTATTTANATGAACACTATTTTATTTGTTCNGATAATGGGATTTTATCATTATTATTTAATAAAATAAAACCTGAAAAAATTGTTGAAATAAGTATTTATAATAATTCTGTAACAAGTTTTCCTGTTCTTGATGTTTTTGTTAAGGTTGCTGCACACATTTACAGGGGGGGGAATATCGATTTAGTTGGAAACAAAACCGAAAAAGTTATTGATGTTCATGAAATCAATCCAATATTGAATCAGAAAAAAAATGAAATTACAGGTCATGTTATTTACATTGATAATTATGAAAATGTGGTTATTAATATTACTAAAGATGTCTTTAAGAAATTTGGAAAATCAAGACCATATGTTATAAACGCAAGAAATTATCAATTTAAAAAAATCTATAAAAATTACAGTGATGCAATAAAGTTTGATATAAAAAAAGAATTTAGGAAAGAAGAAGGAAAAAAAATAGCTCTTTTCAATAAATCAGACTATTTAGAACTTTCAATATACAAAAGCAATCCTGAACTTAGTGGTGGAGCCAGTAGTCTTTTTGGATTAAAATATAGGGACGTAGTTACAATAAGTTTTCAATAGAAACACCATGAAGTGTTAATAAAATTGTTTTCTTATAAAAATTTAAACTAATATATTTATAAAATATTTATGAAGTTTATTGTTTCTAGCTCAAAACTTTTAAAAAATGTCCAGATTTTAGGTGGTATCTTAAATACAAATAACACCCTTCCTATTCTTGATTATTTTTTGTTTAAAATATCTAACAATAATTTACTTATTACTGCATCTGATTTAGAAACAACACTCACAGCTGAAGTAGAAATTGAAACAAAAGATGAACAATCTTTGGCAATACCTGCCAAACTTTTAATTGATACTCTCAAAACTTTTCCAGAACAACCATTAACATTCAATATATTAGAAAATAATACTGTTGAAATTAGTTCAAGCCATGGAAAGTATGCTCTTGCGTATGCTAATGCCGATGAATTTCCACAAACAATCTTAATTACTGATCCAAATTCAACAAAAATTTCTTCACAGGTTTTGTACAATGCGATTAACACGACGATTTTTGCCTCAGGAAATGATGATCTTCGACCTGTAATGAGCGGAGTTTTTTTTCAATTTTCTAGTGAAGGTTCAACCTTTGTTGCCACTGATGCCCACAAATTAGTAAGATACGTTCGGATCGACTTCAAATCCAAAGATCTAGTTGAGTTCATAATGCCAAAAAAACCTTTGAATATTTTGAAAGGAATTCTTTTAAATGGAGATTTTGATGTAGTTATTGAATTTAATGAAAGTAATGCAAAATTTATTTTTTCTAATTTGAGTTTAACTTGTAGGCTTATTGAAGGTAATTATCCAAATTATGAAGCGGTAATTCCCAAAGAAAACCCCAATATTCTTACAATAGATAGATTAATGTTTTTAAATTCTACAAAAAGAGTAAGTATATTCTCAAACAAAACTACCCATCAGGTTAGATTAAAAATAAAAGGAAATGAGCTTTTAATCTCTGTGGAAGATTTAGATTTTAGTAACAAAGCAGAAGAAAGATTGGTTTGTAACTATGATGGTGAAGATATTGAAATCGGATTTAATTCAAAATTTTTGTTAGAAATGTTATCTAATTTAACAAGTGAGGAAGTAAAACTCGAGTTATCGCTTCCAAATCGTGCAGGGATCTTAACTCCAACTAAATCAATTACTGATTACGAAAAAATAACAATGTTAGTTATGCCAGTCATGCTCAATTCCTAAAGATAATAATCTGTTCTAACAAAACTTGACTTTTTAGAATCAATCATTTCTCGTAAAATATTTTTATTCAAATTATTGTCCTTCGAAGCTACAAAAGTTCTGATTGAGAATGACCTTAAAGCGTCATGAACACTTAGAGTTGAAACGGCAGAGTCCTTTCTTCCGGTGAAAGGGTATATGTCTGGACCTCTTTGGCATGCACTGTTTAAATTAACTCTACAAACTAAATTTACAAGTGAATCTATAATTGGTCCCAAAACACTTACGTCTTTTCCAAAAATACTAACTTGCTGTCCGTAGTTAGACTCTGCCATAAAATCTATAGGTTTTGAAACATCCGAAAATGATATAACTGGGATTACTGGACCGAACTGTTCTTCTTTATAAACTCTCATTTTATCATTTACTGGGTATAAAATTGCTGGAAAAACGAAATTTTTATGTTTTTCACCTCCTTTATTATTAATAACCTCAGCTCCTAAATTTTTAGCATCCTCAATTAGATCTGAAATATAGTTAGGCTTTAAAGGTTCGGGTAAAGGTGTTAGCAAGGTGTTTTCCCAAGGTAAACCAAGCTTTAATTTATCAATTTTTTTTGAAAATTTATCCAAAAATTCATCTTTTACTTTATCGTGAACATAAAGTATTTTAAGAGCAGTACATCTTTGTCCGTTGTACGATAAAGTACCTGAAATACATTCGTCAACTGTTAAATCTATATCTGCATCTTCCAAAATAATTGCAGGGTTTTTTGCTTCCAAGCCAAGAACCAGTCTAAGTCTATTTTTTTGAGGATGTAAATCTTGAAGGGATATTGCTGATGAACTGTGACCTATCAATGCAAGAACATTTATTTTTCCTGTTTTCATAATTGGACTGGCTATTTCCCTCCCTCGTCCAAAAACGATATTAACCACCCCAGGGGGAAAAGATTTCTCAAAAGCTTCTAAAAGTGGTGCTATCAGTAAAACACCGTGTTTTGCAGGTTTGAAAATTGCAGTGTTACCCATTATGATTGCAGGAATCAATAGAGCAAAAGTTTCGTTTAACGGATAATTATATGGGCCCAAACACAAAACAACTCCCAAAGGTCCTCTTCTAATAATAGCTCTCACACCAGAACTATTTTGAAAATTAGCACCTTTCCTGTCAATTGTTTTGTATTCATCAATTGTATCTTTAATATAATCTACAGTTCTATCAAATTCTTTTTCTGAATCTTTTAAGTTTTTTCCAATTTCCCACATCAACAATTTCACTACTTCGTTTCTCTTTAATATCATCATTTGAACAAAAGCTTCCATACATTTAATCCTTTCATAAACTTTCATTGTTGGCCATTTTCCGGTTCCATTCGAGAAGGCATTATTAGCTGCATCTAAAGCTTTCAAAGCATGTTTTTCATCCATTTTTGGTGTTGTGCCTATAACAAAATGATCTTTATTTTCATTACTTAAAATTGTTGTAATAACATTAGTAAACTCACCTTTCCACGAATTGATTTTACCATTGATTAAAAAGGTATCATGTTTAATTGGTTTAGTGATTTTATATTTTTCAGGAATATTAATATTCATAATGTTTATTTAAGTTTTTTCATGCTGCTCATATTTTTTCTCAACGTCTTTCCTATGGACTCTATTGCATGATTTTTTGTAAGGGTATCAAATTTATTTAATAGTTCTTTGTCAAAAGTTTTTTTCTGGTTAATTTCTCCAATATGGGATTTGTTAATTCTGTTCATGAAATCGGAAAGCAAAGGTAAGCATGATTGGTTGAACAAATAACAACCGTATTCAGCTGTATCCGAGATTATTCTATTCATTTCGTATAGCTTTTTTCTTGCTACTAAATTTGCAATTAATGGCAACTCGTGTAATGATTCATAATATGCTGACTCATCAATTATTCCATTTTTTACCATAGTTTCGAACGCAAGCTCAACTCCAGATTTGATAAAAGAAACCATCAAGATTCCTTTTTCAAAATAATCGTCATTTTTAATATTTTCAATCGAGGGAGTAGATTTTTCAAAATTTGTTTTTCCAGTATCTTCTCTCCATTTAAGTAAGTTGATATCATTGTTTCTCCAATCAATCATCATGTTTTTAGAAAAATTTCCATTCAAAATATCACTCATGTGTTTGTTAAATAAAGGGGTCATTATTTCTTTAAGCTCATTAGAAAGTCTATGAGCTTCAAACCTAGAGGAATCATCTAATTTATTCATCATTCCAGTGATACCATTATGCTTTAATTCCTCAGTTATTGATTCCCAACCATACTGTATTAATTTTGATGAAAAACCAATATCATAACCCAAATCGACCATTTTATCAAAACAAAGGATTGAACCACTTTGAAGTATACCACATAAAATGGTTTGCTCTCCCATAAGATCTGATTTAACTTCAGCAACAAATGATGATTCTAGAACACCTGCTCTGTGTCCACCTGTGGCATATGCATATGCTTTAGCGATCTTTAGACCAATTTTGTTTGGGTCATTTTCCGGATGAACAGCTAAAAGAGTTGGAACACCAAATCCACGAAGAAACTCCTCTCTAACCTCACTTCCTGGACATTTTGGTGCAACCATAATTACTGTTATGTCTTTTCTTATTTTAAGACCTTCTTCAACAATATTAAAGCCATGCGAATATGATAAGACTGAATTTTTTTTCATTAAAGGCATAATTGATTTAACAACAGACGTGTGATTTTTATCTGGGGTTAAATTTAAAACTAAATCAGAATTTGGAATGATTTGATCAATAGTCCCAATGTTGAAATTATTTTTTTTTGCGTTTTTATAGGAATCCCTATTTTGACTTATTGCTTCAGATCTTAACGCATAAGAAATGTTCAATCCAGAATCTCTCATATTTAAACCTTGATTCAAACCTTGCGCACCGCAACCAATTATTGCAATTTCTTTTCCCTTGAGTGGCTCTGTGCCATCTTTAAATTCAGAGGATTCCATAAATCTACACTTGGATAATTGGTCTTTTTTTTGATCTTCGTTTAAACTATTAAAATAATTTTCCATTACTTATTTTTTTTTATTTTTAAAATATCAGAAATATTCATTGCCTCTTTAGTTACAGAAATCCGACCAGACCTTACAAATTGTAATAAGCCAAATGGTTCTAAAGAATTATATAAATCTTCAGTTTCATTTCGCCATCCTGTTTTTTCTATTACAAAATACTTAGGGGAAACAGTAACGATGTTAGCTTGACTATTTTTAATAATTTTTTGAATATCTTTTTTTTCGAACAAAGACTTTGACTTTACCTTGTACAGAGCGGTTTCTAAAAAAATGGTTTCTTTATCTGTGTGATAAAAAGCAGCAATTACTTCAATTTGCTTTTCAATTTGTTTTATTATTCTTTTGATCTTAATTTCAGAAACAGTAACTAAAACTACAAATCTATATATATTATCAATCTCAGATTGAGAGGAGGTTAAGCTTTCTATATTAACATGTCTTTTCAGAAAAATCGCAGATATACGATTCAATAAACCGATATTGTTTTCAGTATAAATAGAAACAGTAAATAATTTTTTTTCACTATCCATTTTAATCTAATCTAATATCTGAAACTGATGCACCAGAGGGAATCATTGGAAAGACATTCGCTTCTTTCTCAACACAAACCTCTAAAAAATAAGGTTTATCAGATTTAATCATTTTGGCAACTCCATTTTTAAGCTCACTCCTTTTATCAACCTTATTGGCATCGATGTAGTAACCTTCAGCAATTTTTACAAAATCAGGATTAATCATCTCTGTTGATGCGTATCTTTTATCAAAAAATAATTGTTGCCACTGCCTAACCATACCTAAGTAATCATTATTTAAAACAACTATTTTAACGGCAGCACCTGTCTGATATATTGTACCAAGCTCTTGAATAGTCATTTGGTATCCTCCATCTCCTATAATAGCGACTACTTCTCTGTGAGGAGCTCCCATTTTAGCTCCCAACGCAGCTGGTAAAGCAAATCCCATAGTACCTAATCCACCAGATGTTATATTTGATTTAGATTCATTGAATTTTGCATATCTACAAGCCACCATTTGGTGTTGTCCAACGTCAGTTACAATGATAGCATCTCCGTTTGTTTCTTTATTAATTATTTTGATCACCTCCCCCATGGTCAATCCTTGTTTTGATGGATAAAGATCATCATGTATTACTTTTTTATACTCAATCTTATCAAATGAATGAAATTTAGAAATCCATTTATCGTGGGTGTTTTTAGAAATTAAATCGGTCAATAATGGAATAGTTTTTTTAACATCTCCAAGAACTGCAACGTCAACCTCAACATTCTTATTTACTTCAGCAGGGTCGATCTCCAAGTGTATAATTTTTGCCTGTTTTGCATAGGAATTTAAATTTCCTGTAACTCGATCATCAAAACGCATTCCTATTGCAATGAGAACATCGCATTGATTGGTCAACATGTTAGGACCATAATTTCCGTGCATTCCAACCATTCCCATATTTAATGAATGTTCAGTTGGCAGGGCCGAAAGTCCTAAAATGGTCCAAGCACTAGGGATACCACTTTTTTCAACAAAATTTTTAAATTCTTGCTCAGCATTTCCTAAAATAACGCCTTGTCCCCAAACAATCATTGGTTTCTTTGATCTATTAATTATTTTAGCAGCTTCTTTAATATCATCAATATTTAACTCAGGAACAGGTTTATAACTCTTAACATTAGTGCATTTATCATATTTAAAATTCATCATTTCAAATTGAGCATCCTTTGTAATATCAATTAAAACAGGTCCGGGTCTTCCAGATTTTGCAATATAAAATGCTTTTGCAATTACAGCTGGAATCTCAGAGGCTTTTGTGATTTGACAATTCCATTTGGTTACAGGTGTAGAAATTCCGATAATATCAGTTTCTTGAAATGCATCTGAACCTAATAGGTGTGAAGCTACTTGACCAGTAATACATACCATTGGAGTTGAGTCAATTTGTGCATCTGCAATACCTGTTACTAAATTAGTGGCTCCTGGACCTGAAGTTGCTGTAACAACACCAACTTTTCCAGAAACTCTTGCATATCCTTGGGCAGCATGGGTTGCTCCCTGTTCATGTCTTGTCAAAACATGGTTTATTTCCTCTTGATATTTAAACAATTCATCATAAACTGGCATAATTGCTCCACCGGGGTAACCATATATCAAGTCTACACCCTCCTCAATTAAAGATTTAATTACTGCTTCGGCTCCAGAGATCATATTGTTTTTCATAGTATCAACTGTCTGTTACACAACCAAAAGAGGCGTTCGAGACAGATTTTGCATATTTATATAAAACTCCACTTTTAAATTTTAAATCAGGCTTTTCCCATTTTTTTCTTCTCACATCAATTTCTGATTTTTCAACTAATAAAGATAGTGTGTTTTTTTCAGCGTCAATAATAATTTTGTCCCCATTTTCGACTAATGCAATGACACCACCTGTTTGAGCTTCGGGGGTTATGTGTCCAACAACAAATCCATGAGTTCCTCCAGAAAATCTACCATCTGTAATTAATGCTACATCGTTACCTAAACCTGCACCCATAATTGCTGAGGTTGGTTTTAACATTTCAGGCATGCCTGGTCCTCCCTGTGGACCTTCGTACCTTATTACGACAACATCCCCTTTTTTTACTTCACCATTTTTTATCGCTTCATTTGCATTAAATTCTCCGTCAAAAACCCTAGCTGATCCTTCAAATCTAACCCCTTCTTTTCCAGTAATTTTAGCAACACTTCCTTCTTCTGCTAAATTTCCATAAAGGATCTTTATATGTCCTTTATTTTTAATTGGGGTGTCAAAACTTCTAATAATCTTTTGTTTTGAAAGTAGAGGTTTTACGTCATTTAAATTTTCCTCAATTGTTTTTCCAGTGACTGTTAAACAACTTCCATTCAAATATCCATTTTCTAGCATGTATTTCATTACTGAAGGAATACCCCCAATTTTATGTAGATCTTCCATTAAGTGTTTTCCACTAGGCTTTAAATCAGCCAAAAAAGGAGTATTTTTAGATATCTCATCAAAATCATCAATAGTAAAGTTGATATTAGCACTTTTGGCAATTGCAAGCATGTGTAATACTGCATTTGTTGATCCACCTAAAATGATTATTAATTTAACAGCATTTTCAATCGCTTCTCTTTTTACAATGTCTCTAGGTTTGATATCTTTTTTTAGCAAATGATAAATCCTTTTACCAATGCGAAAGCATTCATCATATTTATCATTACTGGTAGCGGGGTTTGATGAATTGTATGGAAGACTCATCCCCATGGCTTCAATAGCAGAAGCCATAGTGTTTGCTGTATACATTCCTCCACATGCACCAGGACCAGGACATGCTTTTTTTATTATAGTTCTAAATTCATTATTATCAATTTTTCCTGCAACTTTTTCACCCCAAGCTTCAAAGGCCGAAACAACATCCAGTTTTTTTCCTTTGTGACATCCTGGTGCAATAGTTCCACCATAAACTAAAATTCCAGGTCTATTCAATCTCAACATTGCCATTAGGGCTCCAGGCATGTTTTTATCACACCCCACTACAGGAACCACTGCGTCGTAAGACATTGCTTGTATAACTGTTTCAATTGAATCAGCTATTATGTCTCTGGAGGGTAGTGAGAACCTCATACCTTGAGTTCCCATTGAAATACCATCACTCACACCAATTGTATTAAATATTAAAGCTGTTAAATTTGATTCTTGAATACCTTTTTTTATTTCTTTTGATAACTCATTGAGATGCATATTGCAAGGATTTCCTTCATACCCTGTACTTGCTATACCAACAAATGCTTTTTTTAGGTCAATCTCATTTAAACCAATAGCGTGAAGCATCGCTTGAGCTGCTGGTTGTGAGGGATCCTGGGTTACGATTTTACTATACTTGTTTAATTCCATTTTTTTAAACAAAAAACCCTCTCATAGTTGAGAAGGATTTACAAAA
>PAGT01000040.1 GCA_002705485.1 Flavobacteriales bacterium
ATATTGATTATTTAGAATCATTCTATTTTAATTTTGTTCGAAAATAGAATATAAAAAGTTAAAAACCTACCTTATTTGTATTTATTCTAAATAAAAATAAGGTGGGTTTTTCTAAGTCACTTTCAGTCAATTAGTTATAGTCAGAAAAAAATTTTGTTGTTTCGTTATATGAGGACTCAAAATTCAAAGAATTAATATTTATGTTCACTTTTATTTGATTCATATAAGTAATCAACTTTTCGGTTGGAAAATTTCCTGTTAATTCATCTGCTGCCATTGGACATCCACCATAACCTTGAATTGAGGTATCAAATCTTCTACAACCTGCTTTGTAGGCAGAGTCAATTTTTTCAAACCAGTCAGATGGTTTGGTATGGAAATGGGCACCAAACTCGATATCATGAAATTTTTTTATCGAATTTTTAAATACAATATCAATATTTTTTGGATTAGCAACTCCAATTGTGTCTGAAATAGAAATCGTCTTCACTCCGATCGATTTAATCACACTGATCCATTTTTCTAAAACTTCATAATTCCACTCATCACCATATGGGTTTCCAAAACCCATCGATAAATAAACAACAACCTCTTTATCATTTGAATTACAAACTGAGATAATTTTTTTTAACTCCTCTAGTGATTGATTAATCGTCTTATTTGTATTTCTCATCTGAAAATTTTCTGAAACAGAAAATGGGAAACCTAAAAAGTCAATCTCAGGGTATACGCATGCTTCCAAAGCTCCCCTTAGGTTTGCAACAATATAAAGTAGTTTTGAAGTTGTTGAACTCAGATTTAAAGACTCCAAAACCATACGAGAATCTTTCATCTGAGGAATTGATCTTTTTGAAACAAAACTTCCTACATCCAAAACATCAAAACCAACATTAAGTAATGACTGAATATATGAAATCTTATTTTTGGTAGGAATCCATTTTTTAACACCCTGCATAGCATCTCTGGGACATTCGATGACTTTTATTCTAGACATGTTTAACAAGTTAGGAATTTATGGTTTTAGAATCCACACTGCAAAGAAAATATAGATCAAAATTTCTAAAACATAAGTTTTAGATTTTAAAGTGTATGACCTATTTAAAAAACTTGATTTTGATGAAAAGATTGAAACTAGTATGAAAATTATAGTGGCTTGAAACCAAAAAATTAAACCCAAAATAAAAAATTGAATTTCAACACTAAACTGATCATGAAAAATAAAGCCAGGAAAAAGTGCAATAAAAAATAGGCTAACCTTGGGATTTAATAGATTCATTATCAAACCTCTTTTAAAATAGTTGTAGTTTATTTTCTTATCAATTTTTATTTCTAAATCTTTTTCTCTTTTAAAAAAAGTTTGAAAAGCCAGATAAATAAAATAACCTGCTCCAAAAAATTTTAAAATATTAAATAAAGTTTCATTTTCTTTAACTAGAAAGGAAAATCCAGAGACCACCAATATTGTATGAAAAATTAATCCAGTTGTTAAACCAAAAGAAACCAATAAAGCTTCTTTTCTGCCTTTGGTTAAGCCTTGAGTTGCAACATAAATAATGTCCGGACCAGGTGAAAGGGTTAAAATTAATGAAGAAAAACAAAAAGCTAATAGGATTTCAAAATGCATTTATAAATAAATTTAATAATAAATCGTAAACACATTCTTAATACATATAAATAAATAGATTATTTTTGCACTCAAAATTATTTGAATGCAACTTATTGATAAACTTGAAAAAGATCTTTCGGAAACTAGATCAAAATTAATCTCACACCCCATTTATAACGCTTTAAACTCCAAAGAGAGACTGCTCTTTTTCATGGAAAATCATGTTTTTGCTGTTTGGGATTTCATGTCGCTAATTAAGTCCCTTCAAATCAACTTAACATGTGTGGATGTACCGTGGACACCAAATGAGAACAATTTTGCAGGGAAATTAGTCAATGAAATTGTTTTAGCAGAAGAAAGTGATATCGACCCTGAGGGAAATCCAAAAAGTCATTTCGA
Organism: Flavobacteriales bacterium; assembly: GCA_002705485.1. Lineage (GTDB taxonomy): Bacteria > Bacteroidota > Bacteroidia > Flavobacteriales > Flavobacteriaceae > MAG-121220-bin8. Next base: position 2,006 of record PAGT01000040.1, read on the forward strand.
ACTTTATCTTGATTCAATGCGTTTAGTTGGAGCCAACACAAAAAAAATTGAAAGTTTTATTGAAATAATCAACCAAACTAAATCTTATAAAAACTCTATAAATAAAATTACTTTACCAACTCCGGTAAAAGATTTCATGGACTTTACATTTGAAATTATAAATTCAAAAAAAAATCACGTAATAGCAAGTGTATTCACTTTTGGAAGGGAAGATCTAATTCCTGATATGTTTGTAGAAATAGTAAAAAAACTATCTAAAAATGAAGATTTAAATTCTGACTTACTCATTTACTATCTAGATAGACACATTGAACTGGACGGAGATGAACACGGTCCTATGGCACTCAAAATGATTAATCATTTGTGCGGTGATGACAAAGACAAATGGAATGAGGCAACAGAAGCATCATTAAAAGCTTTAGAAATGCGTATTAAATTGTGGGATTTTATTCATTCGAATTTAAATTAATTTAGTAATATTTTCAAACTAGGTTTAAATTTTCTATATTAATTTCGTCAATTATCTTTCAATGAGAAAAACCATATTCATATCCCTTTTAATAATTTTATTTTCAAATTTTTCTTTTGGACAACTATCAGGTGCCACTAAATTTGCAGAATCAATTAATCAGGATGACCTCAAAAGGCATCTTGTTATCTACTCTTCTGATGAATTTGAAGGAAGAGATACTGGTTCTGAAGGGCAAAGAAAAGCAGTCAATTATTTGAGAGAACAATATAAAATAATTGGTGTTGAAGCTGGAGATCCTGATCAAGACTACTTTCAACCCATGACTCTTAATTTTAGTCCCAAAAGAGGTTTGCCAAGTGTAAATGTTGAAACTGAAAACGTTATAGCAATAATTAAAGGAAGTGAGATTCCAGATGAATACGTTATTATAACTTCACATCTCGACCATGTCGGAATTGAAGATGGTCAAATATACAACGGTGCAGATGACGATGGTTCTGGCACAGTTGCGATGCTAGAAATGGCAGAAGCTTTTAAATTGGCTGAAAAAGAGGGTAAAAATCCAAAAAGATCTATTGTTTTTTTACATGTTTCAGGTGAGGAAAAAGGTTTACTAGGTTCGCGGTACTATACAGACAATGACCCTATATATCCACTAAAAAACACTGTAGTTAATTTAAATCTTGACATGATCGGAAGGATTGATCCGACAAGAGAAGCAAAGAACAGAGATTATATTTATTTAATCGGGACTGACCATGACAGTCAAGAATTACACGATGTTTCTGAAGAGACGAATAGAAAAACAGTTAATATGACATTAGATTACAGATTTAATGATGTGAATGATCCTAATAGATTCTATTATAGAAGTGATCATTATAACTTTGCAAAAAATGGAATCCCTGTAATTTTTTATTTCTCAGGTACTCACGATGACTATCACCAACCTACTGATACAGTTGAAAAGATCGAATTTGATCTACTTGAAATGAGATCAAAACTAATTTTTTATACTGCATGGAACATTGCAAATAGAGAAAATAGACTTTCCCTAAATTCTAAAGAAATTAATGAAAACGCATATAATCATTCTGACGAAGAACTTAAATCATTTGAGGGGATTTATGTAAGTGAAACATTTCCACTTGATTTCAAACTATTCATCTCTAATAACAAACTGTCTTGGGTCCCTGTTGGAGGCTCTGATGAACAATCTTTAATGTTAGACGAAATTGGTGAAGGTAAGTTTGAGTCGAAAATGACTGGGCTTGAATTGGAATTTAAATTAAATGAAATAAAAAGTGAGATCAAAACAGTTTCTCAAAAAGGAACAGTTGTAAAGAAATTTTCAAAATTTGATAAAAAAATGATTCTTACAATAAGTGGTAATAAAATAAATTTTGAAAGAAAAGAAGATTAAGACAATATTATGAGAAAGCTCTATTTTATATTTATTGTACTTCTAATATTTTCTTGTAGCTCATCAGAAAACAATGAAGAAGTTGTGGATGACTCTACTCCATCTGAGTTTACTTTTGAATACAATATACACAGTAGTTTACCAAGTGAGTGGACAACTGAATTCTATGTAATCATGGACGTTTTGAAAAAACTGATTCCGTCTGAACCTAAAAACTACTTTAGTAAACTTCCAATCTATGCTTGGAACAGTAACACCGACAAACCTTATAAAGATAAAATAGGAGATGCATCAGGCGCATCGATCAGCGGAAATTCTGAGGGCAGGTACATGGTTCTTGAAATTCCAGAGGATGAATTTAAATTCAATGCAATGCATAGATATTCTGTGATAGCTCATGAATACTACCATGTTTACCAAATGTCATTATCTAAAAATTTCTTCGATGGAAATATCGAATTAAAATGGATGTCTGAGGGTTCTGCAGCAACATTTGAATCACTTTACATTCAAGATAAATATTCATTTAATTATTTCAAAGATGCACAAACCAGTGTTCATTCTGATGCCATTAACAACCCCTCGATATTTGAAAAGTTTAATACTTCAGGAGGCGATAAGGACATAAATTATTCTTCTTCCGTTTTCATGTTTTTGGTTTTAACTAAAGAGCTTCAAAAAAATGGAATGACTGAAGCAGGCGCATTTAAGCTTGCAATAAATGATTTTTGGTTAAAAGACCCAACTGATTCAAACTGGAAGGTTAAATTTGAAGAAATTTTTAATATTAGCGTACCTGGATTCTATAACATTTTAAAATCCTACACAAACGATATCAACTCAGTACTTCCAAGTGAAAATTTAAAATTAGACAGCATTTATAAAGGTTAACCGTAACAAATTAGTAGTAAAAAATCTTATTTGCTATTTTTCCAAACCAATCTAAGCATCCAAACAAACATTACAGTTAAAAAAATCGTATTGATTTTTTGTAAATAATCAGAAAAAGTTAGAACAATCATGTACAACCCTGAGGAACTAAAAAATAATATTTCCTCAATGTTTTTTTTTATCATCCTTAACTATATTAATTTGTTTATTTATTTGTATTGTGCTTTAATATATTAGTTATCTCAGTTACTTCATTTACTGGTACATTTGCTTGTTGAGCATGTTCCTTGATTAAATTTTCAGAGGCAGCATTGTAGACACAGAAAACAGAATCTCCAGCAATGTAACTATGTTCTTGTTCAATTTGCTTACCCTCTGCCCTCATTTTTTGTAAAACAGACTCTGATGATTTACCAATTTGATCTAAATTCTCTTGAGGAATTGATGAAGCTCCATCAATATTTCTTTTTATTAAATACTTTTTCATAATCTTTTTTTTTGCAAAATATGTAAAACTTTACCAACAATAAAAAAAACCCTCAAAATTTTGAGGGTTAAGTTTTGGGTGGAAGATCGGTCTCGAACCGACGACCTCCTGAACCACAATCAGGCGCTCTAACCAACTGAGCTACAACCACCATTTGTATTGGCAAATTTAAATTAATAGTTAAATAAAAAAAATTATTTTAGATCGTTTAAATTATTAACCCCAATGATTCTTTGGGTATTAAAGCCCTCAGCATAATCAACTCCAATTAACCTGCCTAAGTCAGCAGACCTATTAATTACATTATTAATAAAATTTTTCTTACTAATTAAAGTTTCAGGTTCTGTGCTTTTTGCATTATAAAACTGAGATTCATATGCATTTATGGCATTTAACTTTAATTCAATAAAGCCGGAAATATCCACAACAAAATCAGGATTCAAATTCTTCCATTGTATATAATGGAAAACAGACTTTGGTCTCCATGTTTCTTGTTTTTTTCCATTATGATTTGTTACAACTTTTGATAAACCACTCAAAAATGAAGAGTCCGAAACCAATTTAGCACCTTTTGGATGGTCTATGTGTCTGTCTTCAAGAGCATTGCATAAAACGATTTCAGGTCTATATTTCCTAATAACTTGGACAACTTTCAATTGATGATCTTCATTATTTTTAAAAAAACCATCTCTGAAATTTAAATTTTCTCGGACCTTTAATCCTAAAATTTTTGATGCAAGCGTTGATTCTTTTGACCTAATTTCAACTGTTCCTCTTGTACCCAATTCTCCAGCAGTCAAATCAACAACTCCAACTTTTTTTCCGTTCGATATTTCTTTAGCCAATGTTCCACCACAACCAAGCTCAACGTCATCAGGGTGTGCACCAAAAGCCAAAATATCTAATTTTTCAATCATATCATTTTAAATGCTTGGTTCAAGTCTTCTTCTAAATCTTGATAATCTTCAATACCTACAGAAAATCTCAAAAGACCATCTGAAATTCCATATTTAATTCTTTTTTCTCTTGTCACTTTGGAGTGTGATGTCTTGGCAGGGCAAGTAATTGTAGATTCAATCCCCCCTAAACTACCTACTGTTTTAATTATTTTTAAATTTTTTGAAAACAAATCTGCTTTACCCTCATTTTTAATTACAAATGACAGCATACCTCCAAAACCGATCATTTGACTTTTTGCTAGATCATAATTAGGATGACTCTTTAGGCCTGGGTAATTAACTTTTTCAACTTTAGAATTTTTATCTAAAAATTTTGCGATCATTAATGCGTTCTCATTCTGAGCTTTCACTCTGATTGGTAATGTTTTTATACTTCTTTCCAACATCCAAGCTGTAAGTTCACTTATATTTCCCCCATAATTAATTGATGATTCAATTATTTTTTTAATTTTTAAATCATCAGAGACCACAACCCCTGCCAATATATCACTATGTCCCCCAAGATATTTTGTGGCGCTATGTACGACTAAGTCAATTCCAAAATCATGTGGGTTTTGGTTAATTGGACTTGCAAAAGTATTATCAACCATTGAAATTAAATGATGATTTTTAGCTATCAAAGCAATCTTTTGAAGATCAATAATTTCTAACAATGGGTTACTTGGCGTTTCCACATAAATTATTTTGGTGTTTTCTTTTATAGCCTTTTCATATTCGGTTGGCTCAAGTGATTCAACAAGAGTGTAGTCAATATTGAATTTTTTAAATTCCTTAAAAATCAAATTAATGGTTCCACCATATAAAGAAGATTGAAAAACCACATGATCACCCGATTGGATAAAAGAAAACATTGTGGAAAAAATTGCAGCAATTCCTGAACCGAAAAGAAGACCATTTTCACAATTTTCTAAACTTGCAATTTTCTTGGATAGAGCTAATTGATTTGGAGTATTGAAGTATCTAGGGTATTTCATTGGCTCTTCACCAAGATAATCATAAACAGTCCCAAGATATAGTGGAGAAATCGCACCATTATAGGTTTTATCTTTCAGTTCACCATCATGAATTGATCTAGTTTTGATCCCTTTCTTTTTCATAATTAACTTTTGATCCAATCAATCACTGAAGGATCATCAGGCTTGGTCCTTGGTGAAATAATTTTTTCAACAAAACCATCTTCATTAATTAAATATTTTTGAAAATTCCATTTGACAAATGAATCCTTAAAACCATTCTTTTTTTTGGAGGTTAAATATTGATAAACTGGATGCATTGAAGATCCTAAAACAGAAATTTTTTCCATCATCGGAAATGTTACACCATAATTTTCTTTACAAAACTTTGCTATTTGTTCATTTGACCCAGGCTCTTGCCATAAAAAATTATTCGCAGGAAACCCAACAATAATAAAATTATCAGTTTTATATTTCTTATATAGACTTTCAAGTAACTCATATTGGTAAGTTAATCCACACTTTGATGCAGTATTGACAATCATAACTTTTTTACCCTTAAGACTTGACAGATCAAATGCTTCTCCGTAAAGGTCTGTTACTTTGAATTGATGTATGGATTCTATCATTTGTAAAGATTTTTGTCCTATTAAAATCTGACTGGTTAATGCTAAAATTAGTACTATAGTTTTATTCATGGTGCGGCAAATATAATAACTTAAACTATTTCAGCAGACAAACCTGCAGAAAGAAGTTTTTCACATCGAGGTTTTAAATCGGAAAGTGAGCCAGACTTAACACTACATTTTCCCTTGTAATGCACTATTAGGCTACATTGTTCTGCTTGTTGTGGTGTATGGTCGCAAACATCAATTAAGGTTTTAATGACATGTTCAAAAGTATTAACATCATCATTATAGAGAATTATTTCATTTTCATGAGAAGAATCCAAAAGAGTAACCTTTTCTTCAGAAACCTTTTCTTTAGTGCTCATTTATACTAAAATACAAAAAATTAACTCTCACTATTTGATTCAATGATTGAAAGAAAGTCTTCAGCAATCAAAGAAGCTCCTCCAATAAGTCCACCGTCCACATCTGTCTGACTAAAAATATCACTTGCATTTTTAGGTTTTACACTACCTCCATATAATATAGATGTGTTTTCTGAAAGCTCTTTTCCGAATTTTTTAAAAATAATATTTCTAGCGAATTGATGAATTTCTTGAGCTTGATCTGGTGATGCAGTTTCTCCAGTTCCAATTGCCCAAACTGGCTCATACGCAAGAATAATATTTTGCCATTTATTTTTAGAAATTTGTAGAACTGTAGTTGATAATTGATTTTCAACAACTTCAAAATGTTTACCCATTTTTCTATCACTTAACTCTTCACCAAAACAAAATATTATCCCCAATCCATTTTCTAAACAAAGTTTAGACTTTTCAAGTAGGGTTTCGTTTGACTCTTGAAAATGACTACGTCTTTCTGAATGACCGATAATCGATTTATTAATCCCTATACTTTTCAACATTCCAACCGAAATTTCTCCTGTATATGCACCATTAGACTTATTGTGTACATTCTGAGAAACTACTTCAATTTTGGAACTAGAGAGAAAATCTATTGATGTTTTCAAAAAAAGGTTTGAGGGAGAAACCATTACTTCAACATTAGGTGCTAAATTGCTATTTTTTAGTTTGGATAACAATAATTCTGTCTCAATAAGATTGTTATTCATTTTCCAATTTCCTGCGACTATTTTTTTTCTCATACTTTAGTTTAGTTTAACTTTAGGGTCTAAGACCGAATAGATTACATCAACAAATATATTAATCAAAATAAAAATAAAAGCAATAGTTAAAACTGCACCCATTAAAACAGGGATATCAAGAGTATTTAATGAATCAACTATTTCCTTTCCTAAACCATTCCATCCAAAAATATACTCTACAAAAACAGATCCAGCCAACATACTGGCAAACCATCCAGATAAGGTAGTTATAACAGGACTCAGTGAATTTTTAATAGCATGATCTTTAATTACAACAAATTTTGAAAGACCTTTTGAATACGCAGTTCGTATATAATTTTGTGACAAAACTTTAATAAGTGAGTTTCTCATCATTTGAGATATCACAGCAACTGGCCTAATACCGAGAACAAGAGATGGTAGAATTAAATTTTTTAGGTTTATTCTAATACTTTCTCCGTAATCATCCAATTCATAAAGACTCCCTGTCATATTCAGACTAGTGTAATCATGCAAAATAAATCCAAAGATCCATGCAAAAATGATGGCACTAAAAAAAGAAGGAACGCTCATTCCAAGAGTACTGAAAAATTGCACCAAATAATCAAACCAAGTATTTTTGTTAAGTGCTGAAAAAATTCCTAAAAAAAAGCCTAAAAAAGTTGATATCAAAATTGAAGATGAAGCAAGAGCAATGGTGTTGGGTAAAGTATTTCCTATAATTTCAGAAACATAAACACCTTTTTTTTGATAAGATTCTCTAAGAAATGGTGTTTTGAGAACTAAATCAACTTTGTTGATAGACACAATCCTAACGAAGTTATATTTTTTGGAATCTAAATTTGAAATATTTTCAATATCCTTAAAATGAATTGAAATTGGAGATAAATCATTCAAATAGTACAAATATTGAACAAAAACAGGTTTGTCAAAACCATATTTTTTTTTTACAATTTCAATCTGTTTTGAGTCTTCATTTTGACCCAACATCATTTGTGCTGGATCTCCTGGTAATATGTTAAAAAGAAAAAAAACAATGGTAACTACTCCAAATAAAGTAATTAAAACATTAGAAAATTTACTTAAGACCCAATGCATATTATTTATGATCTAGAAGTATTAAGGCAAAAACCGAATAATTAATCATGTCTTGATAATTAGCATCAATACCCTCACTAACTAAAGTTTTGCCTTGATTGTCTTCAATTTGCTTTATTCTCAATATTTTTTGAATAATCAGATCTGTGAGAGATGAGACCCTCATGTCCCTCCAAGCCTCACCATAATCATGATTTTTGTTTTTCATTAAATTTTTTGTGATCTTAAGATGCTTATCGTAATATTCCAAAGCTTTTTGCAACTCTAAATCAGGATTTTCAACAATACCTAAATCAATTTGAATTAAAGAAATAATTGAATAATTAATAATTCCGATGAACTCTGAATTTTCACTTTCATCAACTTTTCGAACATTTTTGGTTTGAAGACTTCTAATTCTTTGCGCTTTAATAAAAATTTGATCAGTTAATGAAGATAATCTTAAAACCCTCCAAGCACTTCCGTAATCTTTCATTTTTTTTTCAAAAAGAATTCGGCAGTAATTAGTAACGCTATCGTATTGGCTAGAGGTATTAATAATTAATGATTTTAATGTAAATTTCGTAGAAAAAATTTAATTAGTTAGATTAGATTGTAAAAATTTTTCAATATTAATTTTATGACAATAAATATAGGTGGAAATATTATGAATTTTAAGAAACCCAAAATAATGGGTATTTTGAATGTTACACCTGATTCCTTCTATGATGGAGGGGTTTTTAATTCAGAAAAAAAAGTTCTAAATCAAGTAAATACAATGATTGATGAAGGGGTTGATATAATTGACATTGGAGGATATAGTTCAAAACCTGGAGCAGAAAACATAAGTTTAGATACTGAGTTAAAAAGGGTTATTCCATATATAGAAATTATAAAAAAAAACTTTGAAGACATACCTGTTTCAATTGACACCTTTAGATCAAAAGTAGCAAAGGAAGCTGTCAATCATGGTGCAGAAATAATCAATGACATATCCTCTGGGGATCTTGATAAAACCATGTTTGAAACAGTTTCAGAACTCAAAGTGCCATATATTATGATGCACATGAAGGGGAAACCAATTGATATGCAAATAAATCCTGTTTATAAAAATTTGGTTGTTGATATTAGTGAAAATCTTTCTAAAAAAATTTTTGAAGCAAGAACAAAAGGAATAAATGATATTATTATTGATCCAGGTTTTGGATTTGGTAAGACTGTCAATGATAATTATATTTTACTTAAAAATTTGTCTTTCTTTAAAGAACTTGGCTGTCCTATTTTAGTGGGAATATCAAGAAAATCAATGATTTATAAAGTTTTAAACACTGATCCTCAAAACAGTCTTAACGGTACCACATGTCTTAACACAATTTCATTGATGAATGGGGCAAATATTTTGAGAGTTCATGATGTGAAGCAAGCAAAAGAAGTTGTCGATTTGTACGAATCTTTAAATTCAAGGTTATAACTCAAATTTGATTAATTTTATATAAAATTTAAAAGTGGATCAATTAAGTTTTATTGATATAAATATCGTTAATGTTATTGACTTGTTATTAGTCATTACCCTTCTTTATTATGTGTATAAGCTAGTTAGAGGGACAGCAGCAATTAATATTTTAGTTGGAATTATTATTATTTATCTGATTTGGAAACTTACAGCAGTTCTAAACATGAATATATTTAGTAGTCTTTTAGGTCAGTTCATAAGCGTAGGTGTTTTTGCTTTAATTGTAGTTTTTCAACAAGAAATTAGAAAATTTCTTCTAATGATTGGATCCAATAATCTAACGAATAATAAATTATACTTTAAATATATTAATATTTTCAAGCCCTCAAGAGAAGTCAGTCAAATGGACATCGATGAGTTTTTAAGTGGTTGTAAAAAACTTATTAAAAACAAAACTGGAGCTTTATTTGTCATTGAAAGGAATAATAGTTTAGATTTTATAAAAAATACTGGAGATGAATTATATCTTGAAATCTCATCTCCTATTATTGAAAGTATTTTTTTTAAAAACAGCCCATTGCATGATGGTGCTGTAATTATTGATGGAAATTTTATTACGGCAGCTAGAATAATTTTACCTATTTCTGAAAACAAAAATATTGACTCAAGTTTAGGATTAAGACACAGAGCTGCGATTGGTATAACAGAAAAAACCGACTCAATCGCTATTGTTGTTTCTGAAGAAAAAGGTAAAATCAATTTTATTAAAAATGGTGAAATATTTAACCATAAAAACGAGCAAAATTTGAGAACTATGATTGAGGCTGAGCTTGTTTGATTTTCGTTTTCCTCAGTTGATCTTCATAAAGGTTTTTATAAATCCCGTTTTCTATTTTAATTAGCTCCTTGTGTTTTCCTTGCTCAGCAATAAGACCATTTTCCAATACAATTATTCGATCTGATTTTAATACCGTTGACAACCTGTGTGCAATTATAATTGAAGTTTTATTTTTGGTAATTGTTTCTGTTGCATATTGAATAAGTTTTTCCGATTTCGAGTCTATTGAAGATGTTGCTTCATCAAGAATTAAGATTGATGGATATTTGATGTATGCTCTCAAGAATGCAATTAATTGCCGCTGACCTTGTGACAACATAACACCTCTTTCCCTGACATTATAATTATATCCACCCGGAAGAGACATAATAAAATCATGAATACCAATTTTTTTGGCAGCATCTGTAACAGCTTTAAAGGTTATATGTCTATTCCAAAGAGTGATATTATTTAGTAAAGTATCTGCAAATAAAAAAACATCTTGTAAAACCAATGCGATATTGGATCTCAATGATTTTATTTCTAATTCATTTACATTTGTACCATCCAAAAAAATACTTCCATGCTGTGGTTCATAAAATCTGTTCAGTAGGTTAACGATAGTAGTTTTTCCTGAACCTGTTGAACCAACTATTGCAATTTTTTCACCCTGATTTATTTTGAAAGATAATCCCTTCAATACTTTTTCACCCTCATTATATGAAAATGTTACTTCATTAAATTCAACTACTCCCTTGGAAAAATTAAAATTTAAATTTTTGGTATTTTTTAAAGAACTATCTGTATCGATTATTTTAAAAACCCTATTGGCAGCCACCATACCCATTTGAAGAGTATTGAACTTGTCGGCAATTTGTCTAAGAGGTCTGAATAACATCTGTGACAGTTGAATAAATAGAAATATTACCCCAAGGGTTACATCAGAATTTTCATAAACAAGATTTAAACCTCCAAACCAAACAATTAATCCAATTGTTATGGATGTAGACAATTCAGCTAAGGGAAAAAAAATCGAATTGTACCAAACGGTTTTTAACCAAGCGTCTTTATGTTTTTTGTTAATTTTTGTAAAGGTTTCATATTCAATTTTCTGTCTATTAAATAACTGAACTATTTTCATTCCAGTCAGTCTCTCTTGTACAAATGAATTTAAATTTGCCACTTCATTTCTTACTTCATTGAAAGCAATTTTCATTGATTTTTGAAATTTACGGGTAGCAAACAAAATAAATGGAAGAATTAAAAAAACTATGAAACTTAATTTCCAACTTAATATTAGCATTACTACCATGACAACTAACATTTGTAGTAAATCCGCAATTATCATAAATAAACCTTGACTAAAAATACTAGCTATTGTTTCCATGTCATTAACAGCTCTGGTTACTAATCTACCAACTGAAGACTTGTCAAAATAGCCCATTTTAAAATTGATTATATGTTTAAAAAGTTTTGTTCGGATGTCAAAAACGACATTCTGACCAAGAAGATTTGCAAAATAACCAAACAAAAACATGAATAAAACATACATAAGAAGATTCACCAACATAAGTATCACTATAAAAATAAATTCATCAAAATTATTTACTGCCAAATAATCATCAACAGCAACTTTTATTAAATATGGCGTAAGAATTGAAAAAACTGAAATAAGAACTGCTGAAAAGGCTACAAAAACAAATGTTTTTTTATATACTACAACATATTTCAACAACCTCTTAAAAAGTGAAAAATCAAATCTTTTATTGTTTTTAACCATTCTTTAGACTGTTAGTTGGATAATTGACGTAAGTTAAGTAAAGACCATGTGCAGGAACTGAATAACCTGCATTTTTTCTATCTTTTGATTTAATTAATTCAACAATCGAGTGCACATCTTTTTTACCCTCTCCGATTTCAATTAATGTTCCGACAACAGCTCTTACCATGTTTCTTAAAAATCTATTTGCTGAAATTTGAAAAACCCAATGATTTTCTTTTTGAAACCACTTAGCTGAACTTACACAACAATCAAAAGTTTTCACATCCGACTTAACCTTTGAAAAACATTTAAAGTTTTTTGTTCCTAATAAATTTAATGCGGCTAAGTTCATTAAAGAAAAATCGACATCTTTTTTTAAAAAATAAAATCTATTTTTCATAAAAGGATTTTTAATGTTGGTTAATTTGTACTGATAAGTCCTACTTAATGCATCAAATCTGGCATGAAAATCATTTTCCACTTTAAATAAGTTAATTATGGATATTTCCATAGGCAAAAAAGAATTCAATTTATGGATAAAATCAGTAGTGTTTAATATGTTTTTGTCGAAATCAAAATGTGCGAAAAATATTGTGGCATGAACCCCTGCGTCTGTTCTTCCAACTCCTACCAATTTTATTTCGTGATTCAGAATCCTGCTCAAACATTTTTCTAAAGTTTGCTGCACACTAATAGATTTGGGCTGAATTTGCCAACCGTGATAATTAGTTCCTTCGAATGATAATTTTAATAAATATCTCAAGAGATATACTACTTTTGTTATTGTTCAAAGATACCTTATTCAATAAGTCAAAAAAATTTAATTTGAAAAAAATTCTTATCATTTCAGATACTCACAGTTATGTTGATAATAAGATTATTAATTATGTAAAACAAGCAGACCAGGTTTGGCATGCAGGTGACCTAGGAAATATTGAAGTTTTAGAGAAAATTGAAAAAATAAGTAAAACTATTGCAGTTTACGGAAATATTGATAACCAATTAATTAGAAGTGAAATCAAAGAATATGAAATATTCTATTGTGAAGGCATCAAGGTTTTAATGATTCATATTGCTGGAAAACCTCCTTATTATAATCAAAAAACAATTAGGTTGATTAAAAATGAAAGACCCAAAATATTGGTTTATGGACACTCACATATTTTAAAGGTTATATTCGATAAAAAAAATGAACTTTTATTAATAAATCCTGGCGCAGCGGGCAGACATGGATTTCATAAAAAAAGAACAATGATAAGGTTTGAAATCAATGGAAACAGTATTCAAAATATGGAAATAATAGAACTCGGTCAAAGGTCGAAACTACCTGATTCTGTTTGATGAATTTATGATCGATACATCTTTACTAATTGCATTGACAGACATAAATATTAAAAAAAACGATAGTGAAAAATAGATTAGGCCAGGATCAGTAATCGATGTTTTCAATGGCCTTTCATCAAATAAACTAAACAAACCTAGTAAGAGTACAATAGATGAAATTTTTAAAATATTAATTTGAAATTTTGGTTTTGAAAATAAAAAAATATTGATAAGGAATATGAAAGCTAAAATTTCTGGGAAAAAAAATTCATTAATATATGGACGAAAATTTCCAAAAATGGATTCGGGCAAAGACATCCCAGGGTCATTATCAATAGAAACAATTAAAAATAAATTGATCATCACTAATAATGACATATAAATAGTTTGAATTCTTTGAATCATACTTGAAAATTTATTTCTTAAAATTATAATTTTATATTGATTTTAATAAATAATTGTATATTTACAAAGATTTTTATAATCATTCCCACAATTATCACTTACAAACAATAATCAANTACAAATAAAATCTTAAAAGCTAATGATGTTTGAAATATCCACGTTGAAAGAGAAAAAAATCTCAGAACTTCAGAAAATTGCTGANGAACTTNGCATAGAAAAAATCACTGGTTTAAAAAAAATTGAATTGGNNTACAAAATAATTGACCANCAAGCATCNTCCTCATCNAAGAAAAATGAAATCANTGGAGATAAAAAAAANTCAGANAATNCCTCTNNCAAAACAGAAAATNTNAATAAAGAAAAACATGAAAATGGNTCAATTAATAATGGATTGAAACCTAAACAAAGAAAGGAAAGAAANCATAATAAAGATAATAGAAATAGGTATAAGGAACCAGACTTCGAATTTGATGGTATCATCGAAAGTGAAGGAGTTTTAGATATAATGCAAGAAGGTTATGGTTTTTTAAGATCCTCCGACTACAATTACCTAACAAGTCCTGATGATATATACGTTTCACAATCTCAAGTTAGACTTTTTGGTCTTAAAACTGGAGATACTGTTCTGGGTCATGTGAGACCTCCTAAAGAAGGAGAAAAATATTTTCCATTAATCAAAGTATCTAAAATAAATGGTTTAAGTCCTAATGTAGTTAGAGACAGGGTTTCATTTGAGCATTTAACCCCTCTATTTCCAGATGAGAAGTTTAATCTTGCCGATAAAAACAGTACAATATCGACGAGAGTGATGGATCTTTTCTCACCAATTGGTAAAGGCCAAAGAGGGATGATTGTATCACAACCGAAGACTGGTAAAACAATGCTTCTCAAAGATGTTGCTAACGCAATTGCTGCGAATCACCCTGAGGTTTATCAAATCATTTTATTGATTGACGAAAGACCTGAAGAAGTTACAGATATGATGAGAAATGTTAAAGGGGAAGTTGTTGCTTCCACATTTGATGAACCTGCTGACAGACATGTTAAAGTTGCAAATATCGTTCTAGAAAAAGCAAAAAGACTTGTCGAATGTGGTCATGATGTTGTTATACTTTTGGACTCTATTACAAGATTAGCGAGGGCATATAATACAGTTCAACCTGCATCTGGAAAAATATTAAGTGGTGGAGTTGATGCAAATGCTTTACATAAACCAAAAAGATTTTTTGGAGCAGCGAGAAATATTGAAGGTGGTGGCTCATTATCCATTATTGCAACAGCTCTCACAGAAACTGGATCAAAAATGGATGAAGTAATTTTTGAAGAGTTCAAGGGTACAGGAAATATGGAATTACAACTTGATAGAAGGATATCTAATAGAAGAATTTTCCCTGCAATTGATCTTGTTTCATCTGGGACCAGAAGGGATGATTTATTATTGAATGAAAATACAATTCAAAGGATGTGGATCATGAGAAAATACCTAGCTGACATGAACCCCGTTGAAGCAATGGAGTTTATCAATGATAAAATCAAGAAATCACTTAATAATGAAGAGTTTTTGATCTCAATGAATTCTTAAAATTTTTATTTCTTAAGAGAAGAAATATGCTTAGTCAATTTAGACTTCAAATTGGATGACTTATTAGCATGAATTACATTATTCTTAACTAGTTTATCTAACAAAGAAACAACAGAAGGAAAAAGTTTATTAGCTGCCTTTTTGGATTTTAAATCTTTTAATTTTTTAATTGAGTTTCTTGCAGATTTGTGTTGAATCTTGTTTCTTAGCCTAACAACCTCATTTCTTCTAATTTTCTTTAACGCAGATTTGTGATTTGCCATAAATTTATTTTTGTAGCCCGTAGGGGAATCGAACCCCTCTTACCAGGATGAAAACCTGGCGTCCTAGCCGATAGACGAACGGGCCAAATTTAACGTTTGCAAATGTAATTCAAAGGTTACAAACATGCAACATTAT
>PAGT01000041.1 GCA_002705485.1 Flavobacteriales bacterium
AAACCCATTGAACTCTTGACCTTTGGCTCCTTCTCTTGAAATGAAGTTTGGATATTTTCTTCTCAAACCTGTATCTTTGATTGGCTCGTGTGCTTTTATTGTTAATTGATATTTAGCAGCAATATCAATTACTTTTTGGAAATGATTAACCATATATTGTCCATGATGCCATTCTTTTGAAATAGTACCATTCTCAGCATAAACTTTAATGTTTTTACTTACATCATTAACATAACCTGTTTTTATATTTTTAATTCCATATTTATTATACATTTCAAATGCCTCCTCCATCTGATTTTCATAGTTTTGTATTTGTCCTCCTGTCTCATGATGTCCAATTAGTCTAACACCTTTTTTTGATCCATATTTAGATAACAAATCAATGTCAAAATCATCAAAGGTTTCAGTAAAACTAAAAGGGATTCCCTCACCTAAACAACACCATTCTGAATACCATCCTTTGTTCCAGCCCTCAACCAATAATCCATCAAAATTATGCTTCGATGCAAAATCAAGATAATTCATTACCTTCTTATTATTAGCAGCATGAAATTTGGATTGAAACCATGTGGATTCATTCGTCCCTATCATTTCCCACCAAACACCCATATACTTTCCAGGTTTTACCCAAGAATAATCTTCATCTGGATCAGGATCATCATTTAGATTCAAAATTATATTTGACATTAATAACTCAGTTGAGTTATCAGCAATCTGTACGTATCTCCATGGTGAGATGATTTGATTATCAAGCTTTACCTTAGTTATTCCATCAGACCAGGGATAAAGCTCTACCTCTAACATACCATTTCCTTTAGGAGCAAGGGTCATACTTGAATAATTGACAAGATTTGCTTCATGAATACTGATTAAGTAACCGTTATTTTTTTTAATAGTCAGTGGGGTGTGAGCAGCATCGATACCCAACGTATCATAGGAGATGTCTTCAATATTTTCAGAAAAATATTTTTTTGAGATCTTGTCAATTTTAGACTCGGCATATAGAAATTCATATCTTCTATACGAAAATGCAGGGATCCACCATGCGGTATCATCTGAGCTCAAATTAAATTCTGAGTATTCGTCAATAATATTATAGTTCTGAATGGAATCTTGGTTGGGAATAACATACTTAAACGCTACCCCATCATCATAAACTCTAAATATAATTTGGAATTTAATATTGTTTTTTTTTAAACTAATATTTAAAGATTTGTAATTGTTTTTAATTTCAGAAAGTTCCCCAAATATCGGGTTCCATATTTCGTTAAACTCATCTTTTTCGAAATCAATAAGCTCAATATCTTGACCCAAGTTTAAACCTGATTCTAATATCATTCCAAGTTTAGAAACATCAATAATTTGATTGTTATTTTTTTTTATTTGGTATTGGAGCTGACCGTTTTGTATTTCAAAAAACAAGTTAATATTACCGTCTGGAGAAGAGACTGTTGATTTATTATTTTCATTAGTGCAAGAAATGATAATTAAAAAAAATAATATATAAAGGTGTCTTAATATTTTCATGATTTTTTTTATTAATTAAACAAACGATTTGAAAACAATATTGAGATTATAAATTAAAAGTTGAAATTGATGAAAAACTACTGTTGTTGTTTTGATCAGTTGTTTTTATCCTCCAATAATAAGTTGACCCCGAATCTAATGTTAATTCAACTGAGGAAGCACTAATTCCAGTCTGAACTGGAGTTTGCTTACCATCAACCTTATCTACATATATTGAGTAAGTTAAAACATCTCCAGTATCAGCATCACTACCAGTCCATGAAAGTGTTGTCTTTCCAGAGACGGTGTTGGGTGATTTTAGCACAGCACCAAGTGGAACGTTGGTAACTATTGAAGGACCTGCTAAGTAAAATTTACTGGATCCACTTGTAGCAACTCTAGAGTTAGATTTAATTGATTTCACACTCCATGCATAGGAAACACCCTTAAATAGTAATATTGTTGTAGAATTGGTTTTTATTCCAGTTTTTGTTTTTGTATTATTGGTTAAAAGATTAGTATACGTAAGATCATAACTATCCGTATCCTTAGAGTCTGACCACTGAAATAAAACATTACTTGTAAATGCATCAACAGATGTTCCTAATAAACATGAATTGTTAGATGCAGGAGCAATTAAGTCCGCAGATCCTGGAGAACCAGTAGATTGAAATTCACTNGGTGGTTTTTCTGGATTGTAAACTCCATCATCCATACAATCACAATCACAACCAACCAAAAGAGCTAACATAGTTAAACTAGANTATTTTAAGAGTTTTTTCATAATTAAAAATTTAAATTGAATCAGGTTCANTAATTACTGCTTCAAAACATTGTTCATAATTGGCTTGACCGTCTACTTTAAAACATACAGTGTAGGTTCCTTTACCAAGTCCAGTCACTGATCCTGATTTACTNGTTCCATTNATTTTAACAGGATTTGNTACTCCGCTTACTGTTANAGTATAATCATAGTTTNCGTCTNNCACTGAAAATTGTAAATAACCATCTTTNTTNNCATTACATGTACAACTTCCAATNGTTATTTTATTATTATTATCNGGTAAATTAAATCCTGTTCCAGCCACGTTAATTGTAACTGTAGCTATGTTGCTTTCACTACCATCGTCCTTCAAGGAAAACTCAAATAGAGCATATGATTGAGTATTNCCAACTTGCATATCATTCCAAGTAAATCCTCCGATAAATCGATTGAACTGAGCATAATCCTCATTTCCACCAGCATTATTAGGTTCTCCTGAGTGCCAATTGGTGTAAGGGCGTTCGGGAGATCCCAATTTAACACCATCAACCCAATACCATCCNCCTGAAGGTTCAGAATAATCTGCTGCATTTCTATCTTGAAANAAGCCATACCAAAACGGACCATCTAGACGGTTCATTGATTTTAACGCATCGTAAATAGATTGATCCATTGTTTTATTAAAGGGAACAAACATTTGGGCGCCATCATACGAATCAGTAAGGGTTTTGGCTACCGGCCAATCCATTCTCGTAGGATTTGATTGAATCAAATAATAGGTTTTTCCTGCAGGCTTTGAGTGAGAAACAGGTACACCATTATTAGCAATTATCGTTAATGAATTTGCAGCTGCAAATGCTGCAATTGAAAGGTCTCTAGCTACAAATGTGAATGAGTCAGTTCCAGAAAAGCCTAAATTAGGCACATACTTCACATTGGAAGAATTCAAATAAGCAGGAAGATCGGATTGATTTATAGTTGAATTTCCATTTTTGAGAACTCCATTGGTTGGTAAAGTCTTTATAACATAAGAAAGAATATCATTATCAGAATCAGTTGCAACTAACGTTATATCCGTTACAGTTCCTTTGGTTGTACTAACAGACTGGTTTTGTGCAACAGGGGGTGTATTTTGTGAATAACTAGTAAAAGTTATTAGTAAAATTAAATATGATATTTTTTTCATCTTATAAATATAAACGTTTTAAAAAGAGTCTGGCTCGGATATCACTGCCTCAAAACATTGTTCATAATTGGCTTGACCGTCTACTTTAAAACATACAGTGTAGGTTCCTTTACCAAGTCCAGTTACTGATCCTGATTTACTTGTTCCATTGATTTTAATAGGATTTGCTACTCCGCTCACAATTACAGTATAATCATAGTTTGCATCTATCACTGAAAATTGTAGATAACCATCTTTTTTTCCATTACAAGTACAACTTCCAACAGAGATTTGGTTGTTATTATCTGGTAAATTAAAGCCCTCTCCGGAGACGGTAATGGAAACTGTAGCAACATTACTTTCACTTCCAGAATCATTAACCGTAAACTCAAATAGTGGCCATGATTGTCCATTTCCTGGTCTCATATCATTCCATTTGATTCCATTATTTCCAAAATTCATTTGACCATAATCTTCTTGTCCAGCGTTATTGGGTTCACCTGGCCACCAGTTTTGGTAACCTCTATCTTTCAAGGTAACTCCATCGACCCAAGTCCAGCCCCCCCAATTTTGATTTTCTCTCCCGGGTTCCGCATAATCTGGGGATGTTTTGTCTTGATAAAGACCTAACCAATACCTAGTTCCTGAACCATTCAAACCCATAGAACCAAGACCATCCCAAACTAATTTTTCCATTTCAGCGTTGAGTATGATATACATTTTCGCTCCATCATAACTATCAGTAGCTGTTTTGGCAACAGTCCAATCAACAGGTGAAAATCCAGATTTTCCAGTATTGGAATCAATCAAAAAATAAGTTTTTCCAGCAGGCTTATTATAAGTTACAGGTTCTCCATTGTTATTAATGATTGTCAAACCATTCGCTGCGGCAAAAGATGCAATTGAAAGGTCTCTAGCAACAAAAGTAAAAGAATCATTTCCAGAAAATCCAGCTGCTGGAATATACTTTAGAGTTGAAGACCCTAAAATTCTGGGTAAATCTGACTGAGTTATTGTTGTGTTTCCATCCTTTAAATTACCATTCTGTGGTAAAGTCTTTATAACATAGGTTAAAACATCATTATCGATATCAGTTGCTACAAGCGTTATTTCTTTAACTGTTCCTTTAGTAGTATTAACAGATTGATTTTGAGCTACAGGAGGTGTGTTTTGCGAATAAATATTAGAGGAAATTATAAATATTACTAAAAGTATATTTTTCATAAAACTTACTATTTAGCAATCTTTTCTAATGTCAAACCTTGGAACAATATGGTAAATAAAACTACCATATATGTCAAAAATAAAATTAATTCTTTGCCGTCACCTATTTGATCTGGTAAATTTAAAGCCAATGCTATACTTAGACCTCCACGTAGTCCTCCCCAAGTAATTATAAGTGAAGTATTTTTTTCAAATTTTTTCTTTAAAGACAAAATACTTATAGGTATTGTAACACCAATACCTCTGGAAACAACAACCAAAATTATAGTTATTACTGAAACAACTAAAAATGATAAATTGAAATTTTGGAAAATTGGAATTATTTCCAAACCTATCAATATAAACAAAATGGCATTTAATGTTTCGTCAAGTAAGTGCCAAAACTTGTATACATATTCTCCCATTGCCTGTTGTACACCATGTTCAACCTTATCGGTATCTATATTTCTGTTTAAAAATAGCCCCATCATTACAACAGCCAAAGGTCCTGAAAAGTGGAACTTATAAGCAATCACTGAAACAAACAAAACTAATGAAAGAGTGATCAAAACCTCTAATTCAACATGTTCGTTTTCAATGTACTTTACTACTTTTAAACCAAGAAAACCTGCAATAGAACCGAGCAATACACCACCAAAAACTTCTGTAGCAAATAAAGTGGTAACAAACTCAGGTGTTACATTTTCAACCCCTAAGGATTTAACTTTTAAAAGAGTTAAAAAAATCACTACACCAATACCATCATTAAACAACGACTCACCTGCAATTCTGGTTTCTGTCAAAGAAGATAAATTCATTTTTTTAACAATGGACAAAACAGCAATGGGGTCAGTGGGTGCAATCAAAGCTCCAAAAAGGAGACAGTCAACGTATGTTAAACCTAAATCATTGAGGCCAAACATTGGTTGTTGTATCAACCAATGAACCCCTGTTCCTACTGCAAAAGTTGAAAAAACAACTCCAAAAGATGCTAAAAAAAGTATGGTTAATTTATCCTTTAACAGATCATGCACATTAACACTTATGGCCCCAGCAAATAAAAGGAAAGGTAGCATTACATCAATTAAAAGAACACTAAAATCAAAACTTTTTGTCAAACTTGTTACTGTCGACAAGAAATCAGGAAAGATTAATCCAGACAACAAAACAATAACAGATAAACAAATGGCTAATATCATCAAACCAATTGTTTGTGGAAGTTTTAATAATCTTAGATTTATTATTGAAAATATCGATGCTAATAAAAGTAAAACTGTTGTAATTTCTAAAATGCTCATATTATTTAATTAATATAATGATCTTTTTTTTAATTCCGTAAAATTTCAAAACTATGTTTTATAATTGTGTCTTTTCTTATGGTTGATCCGACAGAACAGTATTTATCTATTGAGAGAGAAATAAAACGTTCTGCCTCATCTTGCTTTAAATCTGATGAATAAATATAATATTTAATATTAATAGATTTGAAATATCTTGGTGCTGTTTCTGCTCTTGTTCCAGATGATTCAGCTTTTATATTTTTAAAATCTCTTCTCCTTTTTTTTATCATCGAAACAATTTCAACAGCAGCACATGATGTCACAGCTCCCAAAAGGAGCTCAACAGGGGAAAGATTTTCTTTTTTTTCTGATTCGTACATGTCAATTGTAACTGTGTTTCCCGTTCTGTTTTCAACATTATATTTTTCATCATCAACATAACTCATTTTAATTTTTGGATCCATATTTGAAATTTTAATTAAAATAAAAATTTGTTTACAGTTACCGATAGATTATTGGTATATTTTTTTCATAAAATTTACGCCAGTTATTGATGCTGATGTAATTAGGCCAGAAAACAATGCTCCCCCAACTCCAGCACTTACTATATCTTGACCTGTTAAATAAAGACCTTTAATATTAGTTTTTGGACGCAGAAATTTCTGTTCAAATCTTTGAGGTGAATGATCGATACCATAAAGCTCCCCTTTTTGGTAGTTTACAAAATGTTTTGTTGTTAACGGACTAGAAAGCTCGTAATAATCTATTTTATCTCTCAGATTTGGCAGATGGTTAAATAAGTGTTCAAGTAATCTCTTAGATATGTCCTCTTTAGTATTTTCATATTCTGGACCCCTTTTTTTCCATGAAGAACCTTCCCATTTTTCAAAGGATTCATAAGGAAGTAATGTAATTATATCGATTGTACTCCTGCCTGGGTATCTATCATTCCATGATGGATCCTTAGCAGATGGAAATGAAATATAAACGAGTGGAAATTCGTTAGACTGGTCCTTTAAATACAATTCCACTGCTGAATCATGATCGATGTGGTCTTGGTATATCCAAAGGTTATTCTTAGGAAGTTTTAAAGATTTTGCATCTCCTTTTAATCCAATATAAAGACAGCCGTGGGCAACTGAAGGGTTCAGTGATTTAAGTTGTTTTTTAAATCCAAGTTTCTTAGATATTTTACTACTAATTAATTGATTGCAGGTATTAAAAACTCCTACGCCGCTAACAATTACATTTGAAAAAACTTTTTTACCATCTTCCAGTTCAACACCAATTGCTTTGTTCTTTTCAATAATTATTTTTTTAACATGAGCTCTAACAATAATTTGTCCACCTGATTTTTCAATAACCGGATCAATTGTTTTAACAATTTGAGATGATCCGCCAACTGGAAAACTCCCCCCCTTGAAATAATGTTTAACTACAGATGCATGCATTGCGAAACTGCTTAGTTTGGGTGTTAGACCATAATCTCCGTACTGGGCAGTTAAAACTTTTATTAATTCTTGGTTCTTTGTGATTGAGCTTAAAACTTCATAGGTGGTTTTAGAAGAATATTTTAAGTATGGTCCCCTAAGAAAAAACCCAAACAGTGAACTTAAAAAATTGGGTAATGTTTTTTCTAAGTAAAATTTTTTCATTGCCTTGTTGGCATCAAAAACTAATTGAACATACTTGTCAATAACAGAGGACTCGTCAGGAAAATATGATTTCATTTTTGATTTGAAATTTTCAACACCTTTTACAAAATCATATGTCTTCTGACCTACAATGATTTTATCATATACCTCACCCATATCTTCCCATTTAATCTTCTTGTTTGAAATGTAATCAAACATTTTTCTAATTGGGCTGTATTGGTTTTGAACCTCCCCTATATAATGTATACCAACGTCCCATTCATATCCTTTTCTTTTGAAAACATGTGTAAACCCTCCTGCAACATAATGCCTTTCCAAAACCAAGACTTTTTTTCCTTCTTTTGAAAGTAAAGCCGCAGTTGATAAACTACCAATACCTGAACCAATAATTATAGCATCGTAATTTTCATCAATTTTGGGTTCTCTTTTATATGAGGATATCATTTATATAAAATTATGATATTTTTATTTTCAATAACACAAGTATTGACAATAATCATATAAATTACTAATTTTCAATTAACATAATAACCTAAATGTATGGAAAGAAGAAGTTTTAATAAAACTTTAGCATCATCAATAGCTGGAATATCAATAAGTCAAAACATTTTTTCTCACTCAAAAATTAGAAAAAAATTAGGTGTTGCATTAGTCGGGCTTGGTAGTTACTCTAAAGGAGCTTTAGGGCCTGCATTATTAGAAACCGAATTCTGTGAACTAAAAGCAATAGTAACAGGAACAAAATCAAAAGTGAATGAGTGGAAATTAAAATACAATATAAATGATAATGGTGTCTACAATTATAAAAACTTTGAATCAATAGCAAATAATGATCAAGTTGATATTGTATATATAGTTCTTCCCAACAATATGCATAAAGAATACACAATCAAAGCTCTAGAAGCTGGTAAACATGTCATTTGTGAAAAACCTATGGCATTAAACGCTGAGGAAGCTAAGGAAATGATTGAGGTGAGTAAAAAAGTAAGAAAAGAACTTTTTATGGGTTATAGACTTCATTATGACCCATACCATTTGGAGTGTATTAATTATTGTAGAAACAAAACATTTGGTAAACTGAATGTAGTCTTAGCAGAGTTTGGATATGGAATTTCAAATAGAGACCATTGGAAATTAAAAAAATCCTATGGTGGGGGTGCATTAATGGACGTAGGTATTTATGCAATACAAGCTGCAAGATATTGTACTGGAGAAGAACCAATTTCTTTAAGTGCAAAAGAATACAAGACAGACCAAACTAAATTTAATGAGGTTGATGACACAATTGTTTGGCAAATGGAGTTTTTGAATGGAAAAGTTGCTAATTGTGCAACCTCTTTTTCAGCATCTATGAACAACTTACATCTGGGCTTTGAAAAAGGGTTTGCAAAACTTCATCCTGCATATACCTGGAGAAAGGTTTCAGGATACACTTCAAAAAAACAATTAAGTTTTCCTAGTATCAATCAACAAGCATTACATATGGATGGAATATCAAATTATTTAATAAATAAAATTCCACACAATAATGTTGGAGCCGATGAAGGTTTGAAAGATATGATTGTTATTGATAAAATTTTTGAATCAATCAGTAACAATGGACAAACTATTTCATTATAATTTTACATACTAGTCAGTATTTTTTTTTATTTAACAAACATATTATTTGTATTTTAGTAGATATTTATTTCTATGAAACTACAGATTGAAAATTTAACAAAAACTTATTCCAATAAAATTAAAGCCCTTGACAATGTCAATTTAAAAATTGGTAAAGGTATGTTTGGCTTACTAGGACCCAATGGTGCTGGAAAATCTACATTAATGCGTACGATAGCAACCCTTCAGTCACCTGACTCTGGAACTATCACTTTTAATGAAATAGATGTACTGACAGATCAGTTGTCTTTAAGAAAAGTGCTTGGCTATCTTCCTCAATCATTTGGAGTTTATCCAAAAATGTCTGCCGAAGAATTACTTAACTATTTTGCTTTATTAAAAGGAATTTCAATAAAAAAAGAAAGGGATGAACTTGTAGATAAGCTTTTGGAAATAACAAATCTTACTGATGTTAAAAGAAAAAATGTGGATGGATATTCAGGTGGAATGAAACAAAGATTTGGAATAGCTCAATTACTTTTAAACAGCCCAAAGCTTATCATTGTTGACGAACCTACAGCTGGCTTAGACCCTGCTGAAAGACAAAGGTTTTTAAATGTTTTAAGGGAAGTTGGAACAAACAGTACAGTAATTTTTTCAACACATATTGTGGATGATGTCAAAGAGCTATGTAACGATATGGCAATATTAAATGGAGGTAAAATTTTAAAACACATTAAACCGGTTGATGCAACCACAGAAATTAAAAATAAAATTTGGATAAAAGTCTTAGAAAGAAAAGATCTTGATAAGGCTGAAAAAGAATTTAATATACTTTCATCCAATTACAACGTCGACAACTCACTAACCATAAGAGTGTTTAGTGAGAAAAAGCCTGGGGTTGGATTTAAAAAATCAGAACCACAACTAGATGATGTATATTTTATTGCACTTAAAGAAGACCAACTAGAAGAATCAATAAAATAAAAAATGTTTTTTACAATTTTTTTTAATGAAATAAAATATTGGTTTGGTAGACCTGCACTTTATATCTACACAATGATTTTTTTATTCATTGCTTTAATGATCTCTGGTTCAGCTGCAGGTCTTTTTGATTTTTTAACAGTTACTACAGGTTCTTCCAAAATTGTAAACTCTCCTCTAGGAATATCACAACTTTTTGGAGCACTTACTGCATTGATAATCTTTTTATATCCATCAATTATTGGTGTGGCTGTTTACAGGGACTACAAGAGTGAAATGCATACTATTTTGTACTCCTACCCTTTCACTAAAGGCGAGTACTTGTTAGCAAAGTTTTTTAGTGGAATTTTCATTGTTCATTTCATAGTTCTATTTGTAGCTCTTGGTATCGGATTTGGTTTTGTTCTTCCTGGAACAAATGGTGATATAGTTGCTGATTTTGAACTCCGCCCCTATCTAGATATCTATCTTATTTACATATTACCCAATATGCTGTTTATGGGTGCGATTATTTTTGGAGTCGTGACCTTTACAAGAAATATTTCGGCAGGTTTTATTACAGTTCTAATAATTCTTATTCTACAAGGATTTTTAATAAGTCTATTTGAAGATCCTGAAAAAAGATACATCGCTGCCCTATTTGATCCATTTGGAGATGCTGCTCTTGCTTATTACACACGATATTGGACAGTTGCTGAACAAAATGAACTGTACATACCTATTCAAGGAGTCTTAATTTATAACAGACTATTGTGGGGGGCGATTGGTATATTGTTGTTTGCTTCCATATACAGATTATTTGATTTTGGACAAAATGCATTCACAATCAACTTCAACAAAAAAGATTCGAAAAGAATTATCAAATCAAATTTTGGAGGAATCATAAGAGTCATACTTCCAAAAACTAAATTTGATTTTTCAATTAAAAATAACCTCAAAGCTCTTTGGAAACTTTCCAACATAGACTTTTTTTTTATTATTAAAAGTTGGCCATTTATATCCATAGTATTGGTTGGCTTATTAATTAATCTGATTGGACTTTTTGAGCTAGGTCAAGTTTTTGGCACATCTACATATCCTAGAACCTGGAGAATGCTTGAAGCAGGAAACTCCTTTACTCTAGCCATCAATATTTGTATCTTTTTATATTCAGGCATCCTGATTCATAGATCAAGAATATCAAAAATAGACCAACTTGTAGATACATCACCTGCACCAAACTGGGTGCTATTGGGCTCTAAATTT